>NZ_JBVVOU010000041.1:0-36590 GCF_055807635.1 Bradyrhizobium sp. Kon56
CTCGCCGAGATTCGCGTCAACACAACGGAATCACGGTTCGTGACTTGTCTCAACCGACTTTTGCAACAAAATCGGCCCATAGCCGACCTGTCGAGAGCAGGCCGGTCGAGGACCGCTTGTGACCCCAATTCAGACATCGGCCTCCCTCTCTCTCTCTCTCTCTCTCTCTTCATGTTGCAGTAGTCTTGAATTGAGACCCCGACCAATTGGCGGGGCGCTCGTCGATTTCATATCGTCCGCCAACTAGCCCTTAGACGTTTGTCTCGCGTCGGTTGGCGCAGCGACATATCTAGAGTTCGGCGCAACCAGGAAGTCACGTCAGAGGGCAAACCGACGCGATCGGTGCGCCGTCGCGTGCGCCATTCGCAACTACAATCGTTTTTTTTGCGAAGAAACGCACCTTAAGCCTTTAGGTCCGTGATCCGCATAATCGCGACCACGTTCCCATCATTGAACGCCTGCTCCTTTGTGTCCTTGTTGCAGGTCCAGACAAAATTCTTCTTGCCGGTAAAGGTCTTTTCGTCCTGCTCAAGCCGAAGCTCTCCTTCGGTGATATGGCAGACCATGGCATTCATCATCGGGGGCCCCATGGTCTTCGATCCCGGCTGCATGATGATGTCGCGCATTGAGACGGTCTTAAAACCCGGGATCAGCGATGGTGTCTCGCCATCATACTCACGCACCACCACACCTGGCCACGGAGTTGTGTCCTTGTAGCCCGTCGTTTGAGCGGCGGCGGGCTTTATCATGGCCGCCGATGCCGCTGCCAACCCGAATGTCAATGCAGACCTTCGATCGATCTTGCTCATCGCTTTTCTCCCTGGGTTACTTGCAACAAGCCGCCGCAAAAGCTGCGCGCGTGTGGAATGTGAAATCGTGGTGTGAAACCGAAAAGGGGGGCGGTCTCTTAGGGTAGCGTACCTGCCGACAGCGCTAGTACTGCTCGTTCGGCCCGAACGGTGACTTCGGCACATCCCGCTTCAAGGGCGACCACATTCTACGAGAACGGACGCGCCCTAGAAATGGGTGTTTCGCCCAAGAGGCATAATGCCTCAGTTTGCTTAGGCCTGAAGTTCGGACCCGGCGTCAGCAACTTCACACTGCGACCAACTGAATACGAAAGTCAGTGTCACTGACTGGTCCTGTGGCGGGTCGCAGTAAGTGTGCGGCCACGACCTATTGGCGTCGAGTGCGGAGGCGATGATGCTGCTCCCGCAAGACCGCCCGGAGCTAGCCCATCAGCGAAGTGGCAGCACGCCTCAGTTTTATCGGACAAAGGGCAAGGGTCCGATGCCATCAGTGCAACCCGGAAATGAAATAGCTCCCAGCGGTGGCCGGTATTATACTGGTGCTACTGGAAGTGCTGTTTCAAGCGTTCGTGGAAAGATTGCTACGACCAGTCTGGGAGGAACATCTGATGACGACTATGTTTGTCAGACACACGGTTTCCGACTACAAGACCTGGCGGAAAGTTTACGACGATTTTGCTTCGGTTCAGAAGACGAAGGGCGTAACAGCCGAGGCTGTCTACCGAGCAGTCGAAAATCCCAATGACATCACAGTAACTCACGAGTTTGCCACGATTGAAGCTGCGCAAGCCTTCGCGGAGAGTGCTGAATTGAAGAATGCCATGCAGAATGCGGGAGTAGCGAAAGCTCCAACGATTTGGTTTACCAAAAAGGCGTGAAGTATCGATCCCGGCCAAGTGCCGGCTGTGGTGGTACCATGTCGCCTGTTGGCCCATTGAGACATGCCGAAGCGGTCTGACGATATCCGTTCACAGGGGTAGACCGGTAGAGAACGGCACGCGGCCAAAGTGACGCGATTGACCCTGGCTGTGTAAAAACGCAAAGATCGAAACGCGACGAGAATGACATTCTGGCTTTGCGGGCCCGCCGCCCTAGAATTGCGGCGATCAGGATGGGCGAAATGCAGTATGTTTGCGACACGCCGAAGGGTAAGACTTGGTTCCGTATCGAAACGGAAGGTGAAGCGGTGCAAGAGTCGCGCCTGATGCGCCACACAGTCGAGAAATATTTCTGCCGCGAGCGAGAGAAGGCAGTCCAATCCTGGCGTCCGGAGCAGCCCAACGCGATCGAGCGCGACATCGGCCTCGAGGCCCATGTACAGCGAGAGATGCCGCTTTTCCTCACGTTGCGTGACAGGGAGGGTAATCCACTGGCTACAGCGATGCTGCCACCGGGTGGCAAGGATCGCGGCGGGTTCCGGATCATCATCGTTGCCGCATGCAATGCCGATCCTTATCCTGAGCAGGATGCGGCCATCGCTGCGCTAGGAGCGCATTTCGGTCTCACACTCGATCGCCACCGCTGCTTCCCCTACGGCCGCTAAGGAGCCTGACAAGTATCGCTGCTTGGAGCGAAGTCGGCTCATGTCCCGTTGCGGACCTGCGCCGGCCTGCTACCTAATGGCAGCTTCTGACCGAAGGCGGCTATCGCATGGTCTCTATTTCTGCGAAACGGCTCTGGATTCACCACTCGCTCCGCCGGACGAGACGATGGCGCTTTCCCGGAACGGCGCACGGGTAGGCTGGGGCGCCGACAATTCCTGGCAATACATCCGATCGATCTTGCGCTGCATGAGCGCATAGCAGTCGCATACAACGCGCTCGAGCCGCACCCGGTCGATCTCGATAAACCCGCGCCGGTCGGAGGGGACGGCGCCGGCCGCGCGCAGCTTGCTCATCGTCAGAGTCACTGTCGTCCGCCGCACCCCAAGCAATTGCGCAAGCGCCTCCTGCGTCACCGGAAGGAGGTCATCGGGAACGCGGTCGTGAAGCTGCAGAAGCCACCGCGCCATGCGGCCATCCACCCGGTGCAGCGCGTTGCAAGCGGCTACGTGCTGGAGTTGCAATAACACCGCGCGGGCGTGGAGCTGAACGACATTCCTGATGGCTGCGCTTTGCGCATAGGCATCCCGAAATTTGGCGGCGGAAATCAATGATGCTGTGCCAGCGATGCGTGCAATCGCGGTCACGGATGAAAGCGATGGGCCGAGTACGGAGAAAGAGGCCAAAGCGCCTTCCCGTCCCATCAAGGTGGTTGCGACCGTTTGCCCGTCCGGCATATCGAGCATGAAGGCGATTGCGCCGCTATGGGGAAAATAGACCGGGTCCATCTCATCGCCCGAGCGCACCAGAACCGCATCTGGCTCAAACGAGATCCTCTGGAAGTAGGGCGTGAGCAAGCTGAGATCCGCTGGCGGCAGCGCTGCCAGTAGCCGATTCCCGATGCCAGTGCGGTTGACGGTCCCGATGCTTTCTTGTGAAAGAGCCCTCACTGAACGGCCGCGTCCATCTATTTCATTCACTAGGATTATCCGAATTATGAGTTGCCGAAAGGCAACTATCCAAACAGAGCCATTAGTCGAGATCAAGCACGGACATTTGCGGAGACGCTGCCGGCGTCTCGCCGCGCAAGCAGGATCTTGCATACATCATACTATTCACGCCCGTTGTGCGACTCGGCGAGCGGGGCCCTGCGGGATGATCAACCGGTGATGGTTCCGGCAGCGCTTGCTCTTGGCTTCCTAGCTGACGTCTTCGGCGGTGTGGGGCGTGCACGTCTTTTGGCCCGGCGCTTCCGTTGACACGGTGCAATTATCCGTCGGTTGATTGGGGTAAAGCCGGAAGTTTGCCGCCGTCCGCCAGAGCGACGCTTTTGCCCTCAACGGACATGCGGGCGTTGTCCGTCAGGAGGCCCCAGGCCAGCACGCTTAGGTTGCTCTGCCGAAAGTGCGGACATAACGCGGCCAGCTGCTTAATGAGTACACAGCCTAGAAGGGCCCTGCTGCCAGTTAAATTCGGCGACTGTTCGCGATTCCTCGCCGTGCGCAGACGCCGCCCCTGCACTGGCGGTGATCCACAGGCGATGCTTGCGCTATTCGCGCCACGGCATGCGGCACGGATCCGTAGCCCGCACATCGCCTGTTTCGTCCAGCCGTTTGCACGCAAATTCCCTGTTCACTAGCGATAAATTCCCTGTTCGGATTTGGTGGATCGCGCCCCGGACGCACCGAGTTTCAAGGCAAATGTTCGCATTTTCATGGGATGGCGGCCTCACCGCAGGCGCGCTTTCCCTGTAAAATTCCCTGTTCGCAGGGAATTCGGACCGCGGCAGCGAAGGAACTTCCAGCGTCTGTCGTGATTGCTGTTCAAGCTCAGGGAGACGCATCCATGATCCGCAAACCGCTGTTCGTTGCCCTTGCCTGCATAGCATTCTCGTCGACGGCGTTCGCCCAAGGCGGTGGCGGCTCGGGTGGGGGAGCCGGCGGCGGCGCGGGTTCGGCGGCAAGCTCTGGTGCTGGGACAGGCACCTCGTCGAGCAGCGCGACCTCGGGCCCCTCGGCTCCTTCCGGCATAGGGACTCAAGGCACCACCACCGGCGCTAACGTGAACACGAGCAGCCCCAACCCCAGCCAGAACAATCCGAACGTCCAACCCCCAACCGCGAACGGAAAGACGCCGGCCGCCGCGCAAGCCGAGCGTAACTCCGGGGTTGGTCATTCAGCTAATGGTTTGCCGATCGGAAGCCCCGGATCAGGCACCAGCAACGAAGATCAGAAATAGGGCGATCTATTCATCAGCTCTCACCGAAAGGCCCACCGTTGTGGGCCTTTTCCTTCGAGCTATGGCTCCGAATAGATCGGACAGCCTGCGGCCAGTGTGTTAAGGCCGGGGATGAAAAAATTGATTTTGGCGATGCTGCTCATCGCGACGCCGGCCTTGGCGCAGCCCGAACCGCTAGCCCCGAAGGCCCCATTGACCGATCGCGAACGGGTTCAGGCCGATCGTGCGCAGGCCGCCACGCAGGAGAAGGACGCCCCGACCGCGCGGCCGTGGGACAGGGGCGCGGATGGCAAGCGGCCCTGGGACCGGGGTGCGCAGGCGAAGTAGCAGCGTTCCGACGGGACCTCGAAAGCTTGCCGGCAATCGGCAGCAGCCTTCCGTGAGGATCCTTCCGCGACGGAACTGAGTTTAGGCGGCACGGGCTGGGGCTGCCTCAATTTCTCCATCGAGCCGTCCAGTGCAGCGACAGCGCTCCGGCTCCGCTTCCTCGCCAGTCGGCACGGCCCTATCTGACGGTCACTTCCACAGCGATGATCGAGGATCCGCGCTGCCTGCGGTTTTCGCCCGACACCGCAATTCGAAACCGGTCAGTCCCTGGACGTGAGGGGGCTTGGTAGCGAAATGACGGGCCGACGATCGTCACATGACCGGCACTGGGCGCCTCTGCCAGTTTAACTTCATCCAGAAGCTGAGTTCTGCCGCGCAGGCCTTGCAGGCATTCCGTGCCGGCTGGGATTGAAACAACCCAATACACGGTGTCGGAAAGCAGTACGAAGCGCTCGGGCCGCAAGGCGCATTCACCTGCGGCCGCAGCATGCGCTTGCAGCCAGTATCCCGCGATAAAACATAGGCTTGCCGCCGCTGTTTTGGGCCTCATGCTGCCGCCCATGCGGTGATCATGGTTGGATCGGCCAGGCAAGCTCAAACAAAATCGCCGCCACCGGCTGCCCGGTGTTGCGGCGATTCATGGGTGAACGCGGCTGGTCGCTAAACGCTGTGCCGTTCACCGAGCGTACCAATACCCCCACCAGCGTTGCGACACAGGCCGGGCCTCCGCCTTGAGCGCGGCGACTTCCTCGACAGAGCGAAGGTTGGGGCCATAGATCGCAGGCGGGTAGACATCATCCCAAAACACGTAACCGGTTCGGAGGTGGGCCGACCGATGATGCGCAGGAGCAAGCGCGAGCTCCGCGGCTGAAGCTGCGGTCGTTATCAAAGCAAGGCCAAGAACAGAAAGAGCAATGGATGGAGCAAGGGTGCGGAAGTTCATTGGATCAATCCCTCTCGAAATGGGCGAGAAATAATGCGACGGCCTCTAAAAGGTTGCAAGCGCATCGTTCCATAGAATGGCTGCGAAATCCAGCTCTTCAGGTGCGCGAATCCACCTGGACGGGACAGAACAGATTTGAAGGTGACCATCCGTGTCGGTGCGTCCGGCCAAAAGATCGCGCTATCAGACAACTCAGATGCTGCTGCTCAGGACACGATCACGCGTGGGCAATCTTTTGGCAGCAGGAGAGCCACCAAGATCATCAGGAATCATGATGTCGACACACTGCTCACTCTTGATGAGCACTGCACTATTCAGGGACGACTCCTATGGCTTCTGCATTTGTCTTCGCCTTGATCTTCTGCGCCGGCGTCATGTCGGTCTATGCGCTGCGTCCCCGGCGGTCGCAACGAACGACGACGAACGAACCCTCCGGTACCTCGCGCAGAACAGCCCGATCGACTCCCAGCTCGGCATTCGGGCGCGTCCGACGTGCCTTTTAGGCCTCGTCCAGCGTGCGGGCGACACCTTTGTTCTCACGACCATAGGCGACACAGAACATGACCCAGCCGATGAGGGACGCACCGCGACGGTACATCGTGGACGGTACAGGACAGCGTGTCCTTTTCGGTTTGACGATCGCGGAAACCATCGAGTTCGAGACGTTGGACAAGCCCGACGCGCCCCTCGGCCCTGGCCTTCGCTTCGATCAGAACAAGCCGGGACAACGATGGCTGGAGCTCTACGCCAAGCATGAGCGGGCCTGGCGCAACTGGATGGCCGACACGCGGGCTGGAGGGGAAATGCCACTCGTGCTCAACTAGGTGATGCTCTTAGCTCGTGACCGCCGAGGCATTCCATTGGCTTCAGGAACAATCTTCCCGACGAATCGGGAGACATTCCCAGGCTAGTCATATCCTGGGCAGTCATACCGCGAGCATCCGGCTGCCTTGTATGCTCATGAGAGTTAGATTGCCCGTCGCGTAGGCGCCCGTATCGATGTTGACCCGGTTTGCCAGAACTTCGGCGGTGCGCACCGGCGTGTGACCATGAACGATATATTTGCCGAACTGCTCCTCACTCTGAAGGAACTCTTCGCGAATCCAAAGCAGGTCGCTTTCGCTTTGCTCGGCCAAGGGGACACCCGGGCGAACGCCGGCGTGGACGAAGAAAAAATCTCCACAGGTAAAGCTAAGCCGTAGTTCGTCCAGGAACTCCAGATGCTCACCCGGCATTGCGCGGATCAAATCGCGCATGATCGACGCTGGGTCGTCGCGCTTCAGGTCTGGCGGCGCGAGTCCATAGGACATGAGTGTCTGGGCGCCACCGATGCGAAGCCAATCTTCAAACAACGAAGGGTCTTCGAAAACCCTCACTAAAAATGCCTCGTGGTTTCCCTTGAGAAAAATCGAGTTTCCCCGCCGGCTTCGTTCGACCAAGAGGTCAAGCGTGGCGCGCGTGTCCGGGCCGCGATCGACATAGTCGCCCATGAACACCTCGATCGCATAGCGTGGCCGACTGTGGGCCAAGTCGGCGTCGATGACCCGCAGCATGGGCTGCAGCAAATGCGAGCAGCCATGAATATCCGAGATCGCGTAAATTCGGACGCCATCCGGCAGTTGCGGCCTATGAATCGGCGGGTGTGATTGGGCAAAAGATGTCATGGCGCGCACACTCGGTGAGGTGGTGGGGACAGTTTCGCCAAGTCGGTCCGCGGCCGGACCTTATTGAAGGGTGTCGCCTCTCAGACAGCCCGATTGCGCCGAAGGAAAGGAGGGTATTCGCTTGCTTAGCTTGTCGGCGCGCGCTGAGCAAATCAGGCAACTCTGCCGTGGGCTGCATCGCGCCCGGCCGCGGGAAGATGCCTGCCTCGCTGAAGACAGCTGGGCGGATACAGCTCTAGATCGTAATTCATCGGACTTCTACTAATCGAATCACATCGGTTGCGGAGTCACTCAATGTGGGCAACAGGCGCATCAAAGATGAGCTGCTATCGCTTCACGCAGGCGCCCCAGCGAATTCGACGCGGAACCTGATTCAAAATAGGGCAGCGAGTTTCGATCGTGTGTCAGCACTGTGACGTAGGTCTTCCGCGCCCATGACCTCTCAACAAAACGCGATGCATTCATGCATCGCAAAAGTTTCGCGTGCAGCGCCACAATATCGCTGTGATCACTTCACAGTTTGCGTTCGGGGAAGTGACGGATCTTCAGCATCACGGATCAGCGTCAAGCATTCTCGATAGCAGAGGTTCGAATGGCTGTTGCAACTTATGGTTCTGAAGGCGCTGGTGCACTGTCGTCAACGCGCGGCACGGCTCTTCAGCGGCCTTTTCAGATCGTCATCATCGCTGCCGACCTGCTGCTGATCCTGCTCAGTTATGGTGCAGGGGCGGCGCTCTACAATGTTGCGCTTGCCTCCACTGGCGACGGCGCGTCGATGGGGGCAGGATTGATTGTCGGCGTTGTGTTCGTCGCGGTCGCATATTCCCAGGACGTCTACGCCACGCACCGCTTGCTGAATCTGGTCTGGCAGCTGCGCAAGGCCGTCTTCATCTGGTTGGCGTCGCTGACGATCCTCGCTATGGCGGCATTTCTGCTCAAATCCACGGACAATCTGTCTCGCGGCACAGTGATCATTTTTGCTGCAATCGGAGGCGCCGGATTGATCAGTCTGCGCTTTGTCTGGCAGTTCGTACTCGCGACAAACTATGCCAGAAGCCGCTTGGTCGATCGCAAGGTGATCCTGTTGAGCCTGAAGCCGCTCGATTTCACCTCAAGCCGCTTCAAGGATTTGCGCAGAAACGGTTTCGACGTCATGCGTCATTTCGTGCTTGGGATCGACAGCGGCGACGGCCATTGGGAGCGACAGATTCGCGATGTCATTCGGCAATCGCGCCAGGCGGACGTCGATGAATATCTTCTAGCGATCGATTGGAACGAATTGCCGATGCTCCGAAAGATCGGGCCCTTCCTGCGCGCGGTGCCCCAACCGGTACGCCTTCTGCCGGATGATTCAATCGCCGACCTCGTGTCGCGCCCATTCCTGCCAGTCAGCGGGACCGTAGCGGTCGAGATTCAGCGGCCGCCGCTCAGTGTTTTCGAGCGTTTCCAAAAGCGCTGTCTTGATGTAGGGGTGGCCTTGTTGGCGCTCGTCATACTTGCACCGCTGCTGCTGACAGTCGCCGTTCTGATCAAGCTCGGATCGCCGGGAGCTGCCATCTTCCGCCAGTCGCGCCGAGGGTTCAACGGCAAGCCGTTCGAGATATGGAAATTTCGGACCATGACGGTCTGCGAGGACGGCCAGACGATTACCCAGGCCACCAAACGGGATGCTCGGGTCACCAAGATCGGGCGTTTCCTTCGCATGACAAGCATCGACGAGTTGCCGCAGCTTTGGAATGTCTTGCGCGGCGACATGTCCCTGGTCGGGCCGCGCCCGCATGCGCTCGCCCATGACAATTACTACGATGAACTCATCAGCAAATACGTCTACCGCCACCACATGAAGCCGGGCCTGACAGGCTGGGCTCAGGTCAACGGCTTCCGGGGAGAAACCCCGACGATCGACTTGATGGAAAAAAGGGTGGAATATGACGTCTGGTACGTCAGCAATTGGAGTATCTGGCTGGATCTGAAGATCATGGCGCGTACGGCCTCGACGGTCCTGTTCCAGGAGGCCTATTAGTAGGAGCCGCCTAGGTGGCGGCGGCACTCATCGGCCGTCAGCTTCCGTTGCCGGGGGTCTTCTTGAAGAGACGAAGGACGGCGTCCCGCAGCGCAAGCATTGGCGGCACAAGGACGAAGAACGCTCCTATGGCGACTGAGGCAACGACGTGACGAAGCGAAAAAGGCTCGTCATGCTCGAGCTCTCGGCGATTCGGATCGAGCGGGGCAGGCGCGAGAGTGGTCGCCAGCGGTCGGGATCCCCGGCGGGCCTTACGCGGGGGAACCACGATCAACACGAAAAGAATATTGAGCAACACCCAGATGCTCAGGACAATAAGAGCAATCACCATCCGAACCTGCCGAAAAAATGCGAAGAGTATGAGCGCACGTTAGCCCCCTGAACCTCGGAAGGAAAGGTGCTCAAAGATTCGGCAGTCCAGGTTGCGGTCACGATCAACAGCCCTTCGTGCCGGGGGCAGGTTTGTGCAGGCAACACGTCACTATCTACTATCTTTCGTCCGGATCGCCGTCGTCAATCCATGCCTTGGGCTATGGCAGAGATCGGCATTTGTGGATTCCGGATGAATACGGGGATTGGGCGCGTATCGGAGCCCGACGATGGGGTCACTTGGCCGGTTGGTTCCGACGTCGTCGCGGCCCCGGAACTCAAATAGAGCCCCGCTGACGCATCTTCGCCCCGCCTGGCGTCCCGCCCCACGGCTGCGAATTTCCGACGGCCCGTTTCGGTCGGCTCCTGCAGACGATGGGACCGAAAAGTGGGTCCCTGCAGTCTCTTCGGAAGGCTCCGCGGCGGCCGTCAGCAGGTCGGGGCCTGCGCTAGGGGCGCAGCCGCGGACTGTGCGGCTTGCTGCGCCCCTCGCTCTAGGAATGTTCGACGTAATAGCTGTTGCGGTGCTTACCCTTATACGCCTCGATGCGTCCAAGCATCTTCGGGTTGGCGCGATTGAGGACAGCACCCAGCAGCTTCTTCTGAAGGATCTCCGATCCCGAAATTGATTCTTGAAGCGCAGCTCGCGTGGTTGCTCCCCATTCGATCACATAGACCATTGCATCGATGAGGACGCTGAACGCTTTTGAGTCCGCCACCGGCATCACAGGCGCAAGATCGATAATGATATATTCGTAGTGTTCCCGGAGCATCGCGAGCAGGTCGGCCATTGGCCTCGATGCGATGACGTCGGCCGAATTGACCATGCGCGAAGCAACGATGGACGGCAGGAAATCGAGACCGGTCTCCTTGCTTCGTTGCACGTGATAGCTGAAGCCCGTGGGATCACTGAGGGCCTCGACCAGTCCGCTGTTGGCGTTCGGCGCGAGTTCCCGTGTGAGTGAGCGCGTATGCAGGTCGCCGTCGATGAGGATGGTGCGGTGACCTGTCATGGCAATCAACTGAGCGAAATTGGCCGCGACTGTCGTTTTTCCTTCCTTTGGCAGCGACGATACAATGCCGATGACCTTGATCTCTCGGGTCATGCGCGCAACGTCGATTGAGACCTTGATGTTGCGCAACGTTTCCGCAAACCGCGAGAACGGATGATCGACGACATAGCGGGATAGTCCCGCTTCGTCGGCTTTCGCGGATGCCGAAAGCAACGCGCGCGTCTTTGTCGGCGGGCGAATATCTGGGAGAACGCCAAGACACTTCACGCCGAGTTCGTCCTCGACCTCTCCGGGGGTCCGCAAGACGTCGTTGAGGAGCTCGCGCGCAAAGGCGGCGCCGAAGCCGAGGCAGAGGCCGCCGACCAAGCCTCCCACCAGGGCCAAAACCGTCCGCGGCGAGCTTTTGCGATCAGGCTTGGTCGCGGTGCTGATCAGGCGTGCCTCGCTGAGCGGGAAGCTCTGATTTTGGGTGGCGCTTTGCAGCTTCTCCAGGAAGTTGTTGTAGAGATTGCGATAGGTGTCGGCCGCGCTTTCGAGATCGCGCAGCTTGACTTCTGCCTGGCCGGTGTGACCCGCCTGGGCGACCAGCTCTTTCACGTTCTTATCGAGAGAAGCCTCTCGGCTTTTTGCGATCTCGTAGTCGCTGCGATAAGCGTCCCCAATCCGATGAAGCTCATCGGCGATATTCTTGCGCAGTTCCTCCATCTTGTTGGCCAAATTGACCGCTGCAAGATGGGTCTTGCCGTAACGCCTTGACCAATCGGCATATTGGGCCTGTAAATCGAGGTACTGGGCGCGCAGGCGCGTAATGACCGAGTTGTTAAGGGCGTCCGTCACGGTGGGTTGGGCGAGGTCTTGGTCGGAAATCGCTTCGATCCGATCGAGGCGCGCCTTGGCTTCGGCCGTGGCCGCCCGCGCCTGAACCAGCTGTGTATTCAAGTCCGACAATTGCTGCTCGGACATGAGGCCGCGGCTGGTTCCGACGATATTGTGCTCTGCCTTGAAGGTTTGCACCGCGCGGTCGCTGGCCGTCGCCTGCTCGCTGAGCTCGACGCTCCGCTGCTGGAGCCATTCGGTCGCCCGTTTAGTGGACTGGTATTTTGCTTCCAGTGCACCCACGATGTAGGCATCGGCGATCGCATTTACGATCTTGACTGCCTTGTCCGGGCTGTGTGCGCGATAATTGAGCGACAAGACGTATGTGGTCAGGACGCGCTCAACCCTCAGACTCTTTTGAATCGATTCGACCACGGCATGTTCGATCCGCTCCTGTGTGGGCGGTTCGCCGGATTCGAACACTGACATGATCTTGCCGGTAACGACGGCGAGAAGTCCTGGATTGGATCCGTTGAATTCCGGATCCTCGGTGAGCCGCAGGCGGCGAACGATTGACAGGATAAGATCGTCAGAATTGATGACTTCGACCTGGCTGTCGACATAGCCAGTGTCGATCAGAGCGCTGTTGGTCCCGCTGTCCTTGTCCAGAACCTGGGTTTGCCGGGTGTCCATCATGATACGGGCGTTTGCCGTATACATCGGCTTTGCCAGAACCAGATAGACGACGACCAGAGCCAGCGAAGCGCCAACTGCCGCAGCGATCAGCGGCCATTGCCGACGAAGGACATCAGTGACACGGTCAAAGCTGAGGACCGCGCCGCCAAACTCGATGCCAAACCGGTGTCCCGATTGGAAGTGTTCTCTAGGCTGATACATCTGAAATTCGCTGCCTTAATGGTCAGGATCAATTCGGGAGGGGAACAGGTTTGAATGGATTGGCCAGTTTGGTCTTCCATTCGCCTTCCAACAGCGCTCCGCCCCGAGGCTGCGTCGGCTTGTTGTCTCTCGGCTGCAATTGGGCGCTGGAGCCATCTTCTCCCGCCGCGGAATAGCCCGCCTGCACGGCGAGGTCACCGACTCGCTGCGTGAAATCCCTAATCTTGCGCGCAGCGTCCGGTTTCGTTGACGTGCACAGCGCTTCTGCGAGCCGCAGCGCCGCGCCGATGGTCGAGCGGTCGGGGGAAGCCGATTCGGAAATGAGCGTCTGCACCGACGGCAACACCGATGGATTGGTCGCGATATATGAAGAAAGGCGAGCCCTCAGCTTCTCTTTGTCGTTGCGTAGCCGTTCCAGAAGCGAAGACGGCGCCTTCACGAAGGCGTCGAGTTCGGTTTGTGAGGCGCGGTCCGAGAATCCGACGCATTGAGCGCGGGTCGGACCGACGCCCGATGCGATCAGAGCAAATCCCGTCAAGATGATGGGTTGCCATCTCGGCTTCGTACGACGCGTCACTTCGCAGCTCATCCGTGTCCCTTCGTCGTTGCTGCAAACCAGTACACGCGAAGAGTGGCAGCCAACTGTGTCAATTTTTGTGCGATGCAAAAGCGGGTTTCATTCGGTCGCGCTTGCCATCGATTGCTACATCAGTGCCTTACCTTTCGTCGGTTGTGCAAGTACGATTTGCAATGCCTGCGAGATCGGCACAATGGCGCCTGCGATTTTTGCAGTTTGAAGATTTATGAGGCGGTCGCAAAAAATCTTGTCGCGAAATTGACACACGAAAATTTTCCAGCGAGCAGCGCGTGGATACGCCTGGATCAAGAAACATCTTCTGTACAGGCAAAATCGCAACACCGCCGGGTTTCGCGCATACTTTGTTCGCAAATGCTCGCGACCATGCCCCGGCGAGTCAGTTCGTTCGTCCCGATGCTCCTCGATCAGCAAAAATGGCGCAAAGTTGTCGCGCGCATGTTCGAATGACAGAGAGCGTTGAATTTATCGCCGGTCGTCATGCGTCATACGCGAATCCCCGATCGTGATGATTGAAAGCACGCAAAGACCTGATACAGACTGCTGCGGTGCAACAGCTACGGAATGTCGATGTGACGGAGTTGGTTCATCGTGAGAAAGCGCATGTCCTGCCGCTCGACAGCATCCGGGGTATCGCCGCGACATCTGTGGTGATCCACCATCTCCTGCTGATGCCGACCTTTCTCGCGGCATTCCCACACAATGCGTGGATCAATTGCTCGTTCTTCAGAAGCGCGTGGCTATTGGTCGACTTGTTCTTCGTTCTCAGTGGCATCGTGATGTCGTTGAGCTACGTCGAGGGCGACTTCGGACGCTTCTCGCTGCGCGAATTCATGGTGCGGCGTTTGGCGCGGGTCTATCCGCTTCACATCGTCATGCTGATCGCAAACCTGCTGTTCCGCCTCCTGCGTATCGGCTTGGTCGCCGCAGGCGTCGTGGTTGCCGCGCCGACCGCCTTTGAGGTGAACAATGCCTATTCCTTCCTGCTCAACGTCTTTCTCCTGCATTCGGTGGGACTGATCGACTATCTCAGCTGGAACGCTCCGAGCTGGAGCATAAGTGTCGAATTCTACACCTACCTGGTGTTCGGCCTGATCGTCCTGCTGGCCCAGCGCATGCGTTCGCTGTCGTGGTTCTACGCCGTCTCCGGGCTCGTCGCGGTCGCAAGTCTTGTCGTGATCGTCTTCGTGCTCGACAAGAGGAGTCTGGGACTCCAGACCGATTTCGGCATTCTTCGCTGCTTTGTGAGCTTCTTCCTCGGTGTCTTGACCGTCAGGATCGTTCGTCGGCTGCCAGGCAAGCCGAGCCCTGCCGTGCAGGGAGGGCTGCAGTTGATCGCCATGATTGCCAGTATCGTCCTGGTCAGCCTCGCAGAGACCAATCCGGCGACCACCTTCCTGGCGCCGCTTGTTTTCGCAGCCTTCCTTGGCACGCTGCTGGCGTTTCCGGATGCGTTGCTGGTGCCGAAGATTCTGGTGGCGCGGCCGCTGGTGTGGCTGGGGCGCAGATCCTACTCCATCTATATGGTGCATGCGCTCGTGGTGCTCTTCGCGGAGTACTTCGTGCGGGCACTTGGGCCACGGCCGATCGCGGCGCTCGATTCGATCTGGACGGGGCTGCCGGCGACGCTGAATCTCGTGATCTCCCTGGCCGCTGTACTGGTAGTTTCGAACTTCAGCTATCTCTACATCGAGAGTCTTGGCGGTAAGCTGCTTCGGAATGCCCCTGGAAGCCGGCCCGATTTTTCGCCATCTCCGGCGGCATCGGCGCGGCTGACGAATTGAGGCGAGCATGACGGCCCTTGCGCTGCAGCGCCCGCAGATCACGCTGGTCAGCCTCAACATCGAGGCGATCGCGCTCGGGGTTTATCTGGTCCGAGACGCCTTCGGCGGCGTGATCCGCTACTACACCAGCATCTTTCATCTGGACACGCTCTGGTACCTGCCCGACGGCGTCGCGCTGCTGTGTCTGGCCCAGTTCTTCGTGCATTGCATTTTGCGCAATCGCAGCACCCTGGCGCTCCTGGTGTTCGCGCAGATCATGCTGTCGCTGGTGCTCGGCTACTTCATGATGGGCACTGCGACCGCCGCGATCTCGGCTTTCAAGATGATGCTGCCGGTGTTTGTCGGATTCTGTTTCTGCGATTCGAGCCTGGGTTCCTACCGAAAGCTGCTGTCGATCATCGCCGTGACCTTCTATCTCTCCGTCATCGGCGTGTTGTTGACCAAGTTCTACCTCATGCCCTGGGTCGGCTACAAATATGAATCCTTTGGCGCCGTGCGTGAGGCGGGCCGGCTATGGTGGGCCTATGGCGGTGACGATCAGCGCCTGATGGGCTTTGCCGCCGACAATACCATGGCCGCATTCTTCATCCTCGTGTCGTTTGCGATCACGTCGATCCGCAAGAGCACGCTCTGGTGCCTTCTGTACGGCTCCCTGGCGGTTTACGTCATTCGTCTGACCACCAGCAAGACGACCATGATCGTTCTCGTGCTGTACCTGGTGCTGCTGGTGATCGTGCGAATGCTGCCGGAGAAGTCGCGTTTCCCCGCGATCCGCGCGATCGCGTTGTGGTCGTTCGCTGCGATCCTCGTTCCGTTCTTCATGATCGTGGTCGCATCGGGCACCGCAGCAGTGCCGCACTCGACCTTGTTCAGCATTCTCGACCGCATCAATAACAGCTGGCAGCTGCCGTTCGTCTACATGAGCCAGCTGATGCCGATCGGTCTGGTAACCGGCTGCGGCGCGGGTTGCTTCAACTATCCGCAGAAGCTTTTCTCGCCGCTCGCGGCGTACTGGGTACCGGTCGACAACTTCTACATCGGAACATACCTGATGTTCGGGCTTCCGTTCGTCGCATTCATGGTGATGGTGTTCCGCGCCAACTTCGGAGCGACCGACGTCTACAAGCTGACGCTGCTCTTCGTGGTCAACCTGTTTACCATCACCGTCCTGAACTACGGTCCGGCATCAGGGCTCCTGATCATCGCATTGAGCTTCAGCGAAGTATTCTCCCGGCGGGCGACCTCCGCACGGGCAGCCGATACCGTTCCGATAGAATTGCCGCGGCCGATCCGCTCATTGGAGGGTCTCGGCGTAGATATGCCAGGGACGGCAGCGCGTGGAAGCAGGTGAGACAAACGATGCATAGACGGCTTGCATTCATCGATACGCTGCGCGGCATTGCCGTGTTGGCGGTGCTGTTCCAGCACGTGTTCGAGGTGATCGTCCAGAAGCACCCCACCGGCGCCTATTATTGGGTCTTCCACGATGCGATCGGCTACTACATGAACTTCGGCCGGTTCGGAGTCGTGCTGTTCTTCTTCGTCAGCGGATTCGTCATCCCGTTCAGTTTTCCGGACAGTGCTACTCCTGTGCGCGATTTCACGATCAGCCGCTTCTTTCGGCTCTACCCGGCGTACTGGACGTCGATGGTGATCGGGCTCGTCACGATGCAGGTGCTGGAGGCCAATGCCTACCCGTTGTCGCAGGTCATCGCGAACGTGACGATGCTGCAGACTTTCGTGAACATCCCGAACCTCTGGATCTTCTACTGGACGTTGGCGATCGAGCTCCTGTTCTATGTCGGATGCACCATTCTTTTCGCGATGGGATTGCTGAACCGGCGCTTTACTGCAGTTGCGATTGTCATTGCTGCGGCGCTGGTCGGGACCGCCGCAGCACTTCTGATCGAAAGCAGGACGGTGTCGTCGCTGATGGAGGTTGGGCTGAACCTTTCGGCGATGTTCCTGGGCAAGGTCATCCGCGACACCGTCATCGGCGGAAAGCTGCGATGGCCGCACGTCGCCGTTTGTACGGTGTTCTATGCGATCTTCGCCATCACGCTGGCGGAGAGGCGGTTCGGCGGCGTCTATCAGGAGAACTTCTTCTACAGCTATTCGATCGGGTCGGCTTATGTCTGCGCAGCGCTCGTCTTCATCGCGTTTGCGGCGTTCGGTGAGAGGATGGCCTGGCGCTCGATGGCGTTCGTGGGAACCATCAGCTATTCCGTCTATTTGATGTCGCCGTTCGTGATCGTCTGGATCCATCGCCTCGTCTGGCTCGGTGATGGACCGCTGGGATGGGCCGCTTTCGCCGCGCTGGTCGCAGCATTGTCAATTCTGGTCAGCTGGTCGACATATGCGTTCATCGAGAAGCCCAGCATCTCGTTCGGCCAAAGGTTCCGGTCGAAGCGCAGGAGGGCGGTCGTTCTCGAACCAGCGCTCAGCGCGCAGGGAGCAGCTGAGTGATCGAGACAACGCGCCAGCCGAATGCCGGATATGACGGATCTTTCGTTCCCTCCGTCCAGGGACTTCGCGGCATTGCCGCTCTAAGCGTGCTGATGGATCATTTCTACGACATGCCAAAGGGAGGCGTGTACGACATTCCGGACCCGGGCTTCCTGCCGCCGCTCTGGCTCTGGCTGCAATCGGTGATCAATGTCGGTGGCCACGGTGTCGAGCTGTTTTTCATGATCAGCGGCTTCCTGATCCCGGCCAGTCTGGTGCGGCACGGCTCGCTGCCACGGTTCTTCTTCGACCGTATCCTGCGCATCATGCCGGTGTTCGTCGTGCTGCATCTCGCGCTGTTCGTGATTGGCCCGATCGTGGGCTACAAATTCTTCCGCGGGATCGATCTGACCAGTTATCTGGCGATCTTCACGGCCAATCTGTTCTTCGTGCAGGACGCTCTCGGCTTGCCCATCGCTCAGCAGAATGCCTGGACCTTGACTTATGAATGGGCGTTCTACATCTGGTTCGCGCTGACATTCTCGGTGTGGCGCATCGGAGGGAGAATGCTGGCGGCGCCCCTGATCTTGCTGGGCGTGGCCTGTCTCCTGCATTGGCCGATCACGGCGTTCTTCTGCATTGGCATGCTTCTCAGCGCCACGGGTTGGCGCATCTCCATTCCGGGACCTCTTGGCTTGATGGCGGGCCTGACGTGCGGGGTCGCCATGTACGCGAGCCTGGTGCTGTTTCACCCGTTCGTAGGTCTTATTCCGGGCCTTTTGCTGTTCGCCATGGTGCTGGCCCCGGACTCCGGTCTCGCTAGGGCCCTAAGCACGCCGGCCCTGCAGTATGTCGGCAAGATAAGTTACAGCCTGTATCTCGTGCACCCGTTTGTCCTGTTTCCGTTGCAGGTGATGGGGCTCAAGCTTGTGGCTGTCGGTGTCGACCGTTGGCTGCTGTGGGCAGCATTCATCCTGCTGGGATCGTTGATGTCGCTGGTTGCAAGCGCGATCACCTACGAGCTGATCGAGGTGAGGCTGAGACGATTGTTGGATGGCGCGGTCCGCGGCATGTTCTTTCGGTCATTGAGCAAGATGGAACAGTCCGCCTAGAAGATCGCAATATAAGTCACGATCAGCTCACGGTACGGCCGGCAAGCTTGCGGTAGGATGGCAACAGGCCATCGGCGATGCGATCCCAGTTCAACTGGCCCGCCGCTGTCTGCCGTGCACCGTCGGTCAATGTCGCGGTAAACGATTTCGAGGTCAGGACGCGTTCGAGCGCATCGGCCAAGGCGGCAGCATTACCAGGCGGGACCAGAAGCCCGTTCACGCCGTCTGTCACGACGTCAGGAATGCCACCGGTGGCGCTGGCGACGACGGGACGGGAATTCCCGTAAGCAGACGCCAGCACGCCGCTCTGCGTCGCATCCTTATAGGGCAGGGCGACCACGGTCGCAGACTGAAATAATTGTCCCGTATCCTCGGGCGAGATATAGGCATCGATCGTTTTGACCGTCGGCATGGCCTCCATGCGCGCGCCGAGCCGCGTCATCTCGGGACCGCGGCCCGCGACGATCGCTTCGTGCGCCACGCCGCGCCGGTCCAGCAGGTCAATCGCATCGATGAAGATGTCCAACCCCTTGTAAGCCCACATCCGCCCAAAAAACAGGATTCGTGCAGATTCGGGTTCGATGGCCGCGGCGCGCGTCGGGGGCACCATGAGCACGCCGTGCATGCTGGAGACGATTTCTCCACTAAAGTCCGGCGACGCATGGCGGAAATCTGCAATGCAGCTCTCGCCGTGCGTCGTGACGACTGACGCTGCCGCGCGCATGCGCGCGCGCCAGCCGTCCTCGCGCGGAGAGGTGCCCGAGCCGCCTTCCGAATGAGGAATTGCGTCGTGAACGGTCAGCACCAGCGGGATTCCAAGCGGACGCAGGAACTGGATCAGCTTGGATGTGTAGACTTCCGGAACTTCGTGACAATGAACCACGTCTGGACGAAACGAAATTATGTCCATGAATGAAGCTGGAATGCCGATGGCGCCGGCGCGGCGCAGGCTCAAATCGCGGATCCTTGTGTTGAAGGGTGTCGTCACCGCGATATCGGCCAGTTCCCACTGCTGGTTCGCATCCTTGCGGTTGAGGACGAGGCGAACATCGCAATGGCGCGCCAAGCCCGACGCGAGCCGGTAGGAATATTCTGCAAAATGCGGCGCGTAGATCGCCACGCGCAAGCGCCTGGAGTTGCGATTGAAGGCGGTGGTAGGCGAATTCATCAAGGCATCCATTTTGCATCACATCGCTGAGCCGGTTGGAGTGTAGTCCACGATTTGAACTCACTTCCACGCTAAATCGGATGATAGATGGTGCTCATCTGATTGCCATAACGTCGTCGTACTGCTGCGCGATTGCTGCCGCCATCGGGACGGAGTGGAAAAGGGCGACGTCACGCGCGGTCATCGATTCCCTGTTTGTCTAGCGGGCGATTGTGATTGGATCTGTCGGAATTGGGTCGATTTTTTGATGAACGTCACTCCGGGCAAACAACATCAGGTCGTGGTCGCGTTGTTGTGGTCGCTGGCGCAGAACTGGGGCGGCCGTGCGCTGTCATTTGTTCTGTTCTTGATATTGGCGCGGCTGCTCAATCCTGCGGATTTCGGTCTTGCCGCGCTGGTTGGCTTCATCCTGCTGCTCCTGAGCTCCATTTCCGAATTCGGGTTCGGTGACGCGTTGATCCAGCGACGCACGCTCGAGCCTGCGGACGTGACACTGCCATTTTTCTGCTCACTGGCGGCATCGGTCCTCCTTGCCGTTCTCATCGCCCTGCTGGCGACCGATATCGAGCGTTGGCTCGACGTGAAGGGACTTGCGCCGCTCTTGACGGCTGCGAGCCTCTCGCTTCCGATCGGTACGGCCACGCTGTTCCAGGAGGCGCTCTACAAGCGCCAGATGGATTTTCGTGTGCTTGCGCTCAGGACCATGGTGGCGACCGCGATCTCCGGAGTGGTCGGGATCGCCTGTGCCTATGCCGGGTTCGGTGCCCTCAGTCTCGTGATCCAGGTGGTCGTTCAGAGCGCGGTCAGCGGCCTGTGGCTCTGGAGCCAGCCCAGATGGCTCCCGATGCGCGGCTACGATCTGAAGAGCTTGCGCGAACTCTCCAGCTACAGCATCCACGTCGTGTCGAACAGGCTACTGGACTTCGCCATCGTGCGTACGATCGACATGATCATCCTGTCGCTTTATGGCGTCGCGGCCTTGGGCATCTACACGGTGGGCGCGCGGGTCTACATTATCCTGATGCAGTTGCTGACACAGGCGGTCATGGACGTCGCGCTGAGCGCACTGTCCAAGATCGCGCATGAGCGTCACCGTATTGCCGACGCCTATCTGCGAAGCGTGAGCCTCGGAGCATTGATTGGCTCTCCGGTCTTTGTGCTCCTGGCGGCGATCGCGCCGGAGTTCTCCCTGCTGCTGTTCGGCTCAAAATGGGCCGGCAGCGAAGCCGTGATGAGGCCGCTGATGCTCATCGGCGCGATTCAGACGGTGCAGTTCGTGAACAGCGCCTATTTTGGCGCCATGGGCAAGCCCAACTACGTTTTCCTGCTGAACATTCTCAAATTCGCCACGGTGGTACCCGCAATGTTCCTGCTGCCGTCGCACGACATTGGTCAGCTGGCCACCATCTTCGCTGTCGCGCAGCTCGTGGTGACGCCCGTGACGTTCGCGCTGGCGCTCAGGCTGCTGGGCCTGAGCTGGAACCAGTTTCTGCGGCCCGTCGCAGGCTGTCTTTGCGCCATCCTTCTGGCTTATGGCGCAGTTGCGCTATGCCGCGAAGCGACCCCGGACATGAATCCCTATTTGCGGATAGGACTGCTCTCGTCATGTTTCGGGGCGACCTATCTGATGAGCATCTTGCTGTTCTGGCGAAAGCAGCTGTTCTCCCTGATCGCTTTCGTCGTGAAGCGTGGTGCGACCGCCTGATGAAGACGAGGAAGACGTCGTGAAGCAATTGATTCCGGTACCCGTTCGCAAGCATCTCCGAGGCTGGCTCAACAGCGCGAAGAACACGCCCTTTGCGGTCGATCTGCTCGAGTTGCGCAGGTGGCAGATCGCCAGGAAGGCTATCGGCGGCAGTGCCGCGCCGCGCAACAACCCGCGCCGGCTCGTCCTGCTCCCGTCCGACCCCTGGAGCATTCATCAGTCGCGCGGCGATGAGGCTATGATCGAGGCGGCCGTCGGCGAGATGAAGCAGGCCCATCCGAACATCGAGGTCTACATTGTCACCGCCACCAAAGCGGCAAGCGCGGAAGTGCGCGCAATGGGGTTCAAGCCGCTCGAATTTTGGAGGCAGCCGTTTTCCTATATGACGGTGGCGCAGGAGCTTTCTCTCACCAGGCCGGATTTCGGAATGGTTCTGGGGGCAGACGTGCTGGACGGCTACTATTCCCCCGTGGACGCCGCTCGCATGCTGCTCGTCGCCGATCTCATGGCAGCGTGCGGCGCCAAGGTCAGCGTGCTCGGATTCAGCTTCAACTCCCGTCCGGCCAAGGCATTGCGCGACGTGTTTCGGCTGCTCGATCCCGGCGTGGTCTTGAATTTGCGCGATGCACTATCTCTTCAGCGCTTCAAAGAGTTCGCCCCGAATCGTGCGCACCTCGTCGCTGATTCCGCATTCATGCTGGTGCCACAGGCGGAGACCGCGGCTGTGAAGCAGATTGCGGCCGCGATTGCGGAGCAGCGCAGGCAGGGACGCGACGTCTTTGTCTTCAATATCCACCCGATGTTGTTCAGGAAATCCGAGCCGGCCAAGCTACGGCGAATGATCGAACTCGCGGCGAGCGCAATCGAGCGCATGTCTCGAGAGCATAACGCGAGCTGGGTGTTGCTCGCGCACGACTATCGTCCGGAGATCGCCGACGACAATTGCCTTCGACCGCTGGCCGGTCGCCTGAGCGCAGCGCTGGGCAACCATGTTCATCATGTCGAGCACGTGCTGTCAGCGAGCGAGATCAAGGCAGTCGTCGGTCTGGTGGACGGCGTCGTCACCGGCCGCATGCATCTTGCGATTGCGGCTCTCGGACAGGGAACGCCGGTTGCGGCGATCACATACCAGGACAAGTTCCAGGGCCTGTTCGCTCATTTCGGTGTGAGCGAATCGCTTCTTCTCTCACCTGAGCAACTGCTCGCGGGAGACAATCTCGAGAAGTTTCTGCTGAGGTTCCTCGGCGCCTACAAGACGGCTGGCGCGCAGGTCCGCAATATGCTGCCGGCAGTCATGGAGCTGTCGCGCGCCAACATCGCTCCGCTGCGGGGCGATGGTTTGATGTCGGTTGACGCGGTGTCCGACGGTAAGGTCGCCTGAGGGAGCGGGCGGACGTCAGTTGGCGGCCTGCTCCGTCTCGTCGAAACGCACGGACGTCTTGGTGACAGACGTCTTGTTGGTGGCAGGCGTCTTGGCGGACGATTGCACTTTGCGCGGCGATCCAAATCCGATGTCGGCCCCACGATTGATCAGCCGCCGCGCCGGGTTCTCGAAATAGGCATAGGTGCGATCGGCGATGATGGTCAGGATCGCGCAGCACGCGAGAGCAAAGAGGCCAAATTGATCCGGACGCAGACCAAGCGACGCCCACAACGGCTTGAATACGGCGATGAGGACGGCGTCGTGCAGCATGTAGATCGAATATGAAGTGTTGCCGAGCCGCCCGAGGAGGCGGCTGCCGGGAATTTGCACGAAGGCGCTCTCCCCGACGGCGGTGAGCAGGATCGCGCAGGAGAACAGAATGATGGCCAGATCCGGCTTGGCGAAGATGTTCAGGACAAGCACGGAGATCCCGAACAGGGCGACGCCGGCGAAGACGACTGGCTTCTGCCGATACGGATGCGACAACCTGAACAATATGGCGAGCAGGATTCCATTCAGGAAGCTCGGCAGCGCACGGAGCATCCCGTAGTCGTAATTGGCTCCATACATCTGCGATCGTTCTTGCCAGATCGGCAGATGGCCGTGGGCCAGGACCAGATAGAGCGCCGCGACGATGGCGGCCAGCACCAGCGGATGGACCTTGCGTGCAAGCAGCATAAGCAGCGGAAAGATCAGATAGCAGAAGAATTCCGCGCTGATCGACCAGGACGGAGAGTTGAAGCTCAAATGATCGGTAACGCCCCAGGCTTGAAGCAGCACGAGGTTGTACAGGAAGTCCAGCGGCGTCGACCTCGCCGATCGGTCCAGACCGAATCCGATCAGCAATACGAACACGAGTAAAGTCAGAAGATGCAGCGGATAGATCCGCGCAATGCGGCGGATCATGAACCGGGCATATGCCTTGAGACCACGCGCGTCAGACGGATAGGAATAGGAGATCACGAACCCGGACAAGATGAAGAACATGTCCACGAAAAGGCCATAAGATCCGTTCCAGACCGGTGCGATGCCGCTGTCGATGGTCTTCAGATGGAAAATGAAGACGCCGAGAGCGGCAACGAAACGATAGAAGTCGAGAACGACGAACCGTCTGGCTTCATTGGCTTCCATCGTGTGTCGAATTCCTTGCGTGACGCTACCTGCTGCTTAGCGGTGAATTGTGACGCAAGTTCGCTGGGCCGCGTTCGACGGCAGGCGGAATAGCCGTTATGCGGCTTATGCCTCGCGACAAGGCAGCCGCCTAATTATTGAACGGCGCCGGAACTTGCCTGAGCTAGTCCCGGCGCCTGAGATGTTCGCCGTGGTCAGACGAACAGGAAATCGTGGCTGGTCAGGCTGGCGACGTTGACGTTCTTCAGGAGGATCGAGTCGCTGGCCGAAAGCGTGACCAGGGCGTTCGCGCCAGACTGCGTGATTTGCAGATGGCTATAGTCCTGGGCGAGGAGCTTCGAGATCTCGATCACGTCGTGAGTGGCGGCGTTGCCGGCCTGGAAGTTGACGATCTGGTCTTGGCCGTGATCGTAGACGATCGTGGTCGAGCTCGGCGCCGCCGAGAACAGGTCGTTGCCGGCCCCGCCCTGGATCGTCACGCCGCTCGCCACCGCCGTGACGTTGTGCGAGCCATCGGTTTTGGTGGCGTCGAAGAACTGGAGTGCGTTGGCCGCATTGTAGTTCTCGTGTTGCGTCGTGCCGGCCTGTCCGTTGAAGTTGAACAGGAAGACGTCCTTCGAACCGTCGGCGTTGTTGGCGATCTCCTGGGTCTTGGAACCGGAGCCGTCGTAGATGTCGGTCAGCTTGCTGCCGTCGTTGTTGATGACCTGGGTATAGTCCAGGGTGCCATCGGCGTGGGTCCGGGTAAGCTCGACGATATGCCCGGAGGCATCGAGGTGCTGATGCTGCGTGGTGTAGGACTGCCCCTTGATGTTGTAGCTCCAATTGTCCGACGTGCCATCGGCGTTGGTAATGTACGCGGCAGTCTTGACGCCGTTGGTGTAGGCGGTCGTGGAGCTATAGCCGTCGATCTTCGTCGTCACCTCGCTGGTCAGAACGCCCTTGGCGTCGTACCAGTCCGAGGTTTTGGTCCCGTCTGAGCTCTGGACAAGCGTGAAGGCGAGGCTGCTATCGGCGTGGGTGCGCACGATGTTAGTGAGGAAGCCGGTCGGATCGTAGCTGTCGTGCTCGGTCGTGTAGGTCTGGCCCACGATATTGAACTGGAAGACGTCCTTCGAACCGTTGGCGTGGTAATCGGTCTCCGTCATCTTGACGCCGGAGGCATTGTAGTTGCTCACCACGCTGCTGCCGTCGCTATTGACGACCTGGCTGTAGTCGAGCGACCCGTCGGCATGCGTGCGGACCACTTCGGTCGTGACACCGGAGGGGTCGAGGTGCTGGTACTGCGTGGTATAGCTCTGACCTGTTATATTGTAGCTGTAATTGTCGTGGCTCTGGTCCGCATTGGTGATGTAGGTCGCGGTCTTGACGCCGTTGGTGTAGATCGTCGTTGCGCTGTAGCCGCTCGTCTTCTCCAGGACCTCACTGGTGAGGATGCCGCTGGCGTCGTACCAGTCCGAGACCTTGGTGCCGTCGCTGCCCTGCTGCAGTTTGAAAGCCAGGCTGCCATCGGCGTGCGTGCGAACGAGCGAGGTGAGGAAGCCCGCCGCATCGTAGATGTCGTGCTCGGTCGTGTAGGTCTGGCCGGTTATGTTGAGAAGCCAGATATCCTTGCTGCCATCGGCGTTATAGTCGGTTTCCTTCGTCCGCTTTCCCGCTGAGTCATAGTTGGTGACGACGCTGCTGCCGTCGTTGTTGATGATTTGCGTATAGTCGAGCGTGCCGTCGGCATGCTTGCGGGTCACGGCCGTGACCTTGCCGGAGGGATCGACGTGCTGGATCAGCGTGCTGTAGCTCTGGCCGGTGATGCCATAGGCGTAATTGTCCTGACTGCCGTCGGCATTCTTGACATAGGCGTTGGTCTTGACGCCGTTGCTGTAGAGCGTCGTCGAACTGAAACCGTTGGCCTTTTGCACGACTTCGCTGGTGAGGCCGCCGGCGGCATTGTACCAATCGGTCGTCTTGGTGCCGTCGGTCGTTTGCACCAGCTTGAACGCCAGGCTGCCATCGGTGTGGAGGCGCGTCAGGGTCGTGAGAAAGCCGGTCGTATCGTAAACGTCGTGCTCGGTCGCATAGTTCTGGCCCTTGATGTTGTAGGTCCAGACGTCCTTGCTGCGATCGGCATGGTAGTCGGTCTCGACCAGCTTGACCCCCGTGGCGCTATAGGTGGTGATCACGCTGCTGCCATCGCCGTTGTAGACCTGTGTCGAATCGAGCGAGCCGTCGGCATGGCTGCGGACCACAGACGTGACCTTGCCGGTCGAATCGAGGTGCTGGACCTGGCTCGTGTAGCTCTGCCCCTTGATGTTGTAGGTATAGTTGTCCTGGGTGTGGTCGGCGTTCTTGACATAGACCGTGGTCTTCACGCCGTTGGTGTAGATGGTCGTCGAATAATAGCCGTCTGACTTTTGCACGACCTCGCTGAGAAGCGTGCCGGTGGTGTTGTATGTATCGGTGGTCTTGGTGCCGTCGGTAGCGAAATGGACGGAGGTGGTCTTTATGCCACCGGTGTAGCCGATCGCGTCTTTGGACCCGTCGGTGTAGCCGATCGTGGTCGAAATAGGCAGTCCGCTTGCGTTCAGGCCGGTGTCCGCTTTCGACAGGAGGTTGCCGCTGGCGTCATAGGTTTTCGTGCTGCTCCAGGTCGCGGCCGAGTTCGTGACGGAGAAGGAATGGCCGCCCTGGATCTTGGACAGTGCGCTGCCGTAATGCGCGATCATATAGTCCATCGTCGCTTTCGAAGCGACGGGCAGGACATGCGAGTCGGTTAGCGTGATGGTTTGAAGCGCCGTCGACGTGCTCAGGTCGGACAGTTGCGGCACGATCTCGGCAGCCGTACCGCTGACACTGGTTCGTGTGTCAGGCGGAATCGGGGTGGTCGCGGGCGCGTCGATCTCGATGATCAGCGGGTGATCGCTGACCGGAATCGTAATCGTGCTGACGTCGGTGTAGCTCGCGATCGCGGTAGTTCCCGTCAGCGTGTCGTACACCTTGACCGAATGATGCATGCCGCCAAGATTCACCGTGACCGTCTGGGCCGGATTGGAGATCTCGGCATCGGCCGCATCATTCCAGAGCTTCGGCTCCGCCCAAACGACAAGCTCGTAGGCGCCATTGCTCTTGCCCAGCACCATGCTGTTGCCCAAGGCCGGCATGTTGCTCAGCGTGTAGTTCAATGGATTAGTCGGCTGCAGGCCGCCCTTGCCGTCATCGGCCAGAATGCTCGTCAGGTTGTGAATTGCCGTCGCGGCGAGCTTTGGCGTTCCGTCGGAGTTGAACAAGCCGAAGTTGGCTTCGGGATTGGTGTTGCTGGCGGACGAGTCGCGGTCGAACATCTCGTAGAGATAGGTCGCACTCACGCCAGCCTTGTAGGCATCGACCAGGGTGTTCAAGACCGACTTGGCTTGCACCGTCTCGTCGACTCCGAGATATTGGGTGTTGGCCTGGGTGGTGTAGCCGGTCTCCGTAATCACGACGGGCTTTCCCGGCGCCGCGGTCGAGACGGCGCTCAAGGTGGCAGCAAGTGAGCTGCTGGTCGTTAAGCTGGTGCTGACATAGGCATGCGCATTGGCGAAATCGGCCGAGCCCGACATGTTGCCGAGCTGGCTGTAGCCCTGGGGATCGTTGTAGGCGAGCGACAGATTGAAGACGGGAATGCTGGAAAGCGTGCCGTCTGCCTTGATCGCCTGATAGAGCGCGCTTTGGAACTGGGCCGCGGCGCCAAGGCTCGAACTGCCATTGTAGCTGAAGGGCTGGTGATTGGCCTCGTTGAGCCCCTCGATGGCGCTGATGCTGCCCGGATGGCTCGCCAAGAACTTCTCGAGCGACACGATATACTTCTGAAGGCCGCCCGCACCCAGCTGGGGCAGGGCGGAGGATACCAGGAAGTCGAACTTGTAGCCGGCAGCCGCCAGCCCCTCAACGACCGGTTGTGCGGCGGGGCTGGTTCCCATTGCGTCGCGGAGATGGGTGACACCGAGATACTTCAGGTCATCGACCATCAACGCGAGGTTATTGTAGTCGGTCCACCCGAAGCCGGCATGCGTGTTGACGCCGATGGAGTTGATGAAGCCGCTTGCGGAGAGGACGGTTTGATCTGACGACATTTCACACTCGAATTTCTACGCGAACGAAATTGCTCGCAGGGATTTGCGTTCAACCTTCTCGATCGAGTGTGAATTTCAGATAAAAATCGGAGCTACAAATCGAGAGCGATCAGCAGTTCCTCGCAGGAACAGCTCGACTCTGATTCAAGACAATAACGATGTCGTGCCGACGCAGCATGACCTCAACATGGCGCTTCCAAGAATTCGCAGGGTTTCACTGCTGAATCTATGCGCATGTCGCGCTTCAATGATGCATGTGACTTGGGGCGCGGAGCGGTGAAACTGTCAGGCCGACCCGATGCGCTGGTAGAATTTTGCCAGCACGAGCAAATCACTCATTTCTCGTACTGGTTGTCAGTCACTTCGCCGCATTTTGAAGCGAAGTAGAGAGTTCCACGGTAGGAACTTCGCGGACGCGGGCAGAGCGTCAAGGGCGCATCTAGCTCCAAAGAAGGTTTGCAAGAGACCGGTCGACAGATCAGCTTGGGCGCGCCAGGAGGAGAAAGTTTCCGCGCCAGCCGACCGCAGCCGTGACGATTGCGGCGATGACGACTTTTCCGGCAAGCCACGCCGCCGGTTCGCTCGGCGCATGACTGAGCGATCCGATCAGGATGGCGGCTGCGAGCGCCTGAAGCACCAGGGGCCAGCGCGGGAACGCCTCGAATCGGAGGGTAGGGCCTAGCCCGGCCAAGATCGCTGCGAGCGTGGCGAACGAGGCGCAAGCGACTGCTGCTTGTGGCGACAGGCCGGCCCAGACGGCAACCAGGGAGAACGCCGCAACCATTGCAAGCTGCCCGGCAGCGACGAGGACGAGCCTTGTCGCGAGCTTTTCGAGGTGGGGAACGACCGCGATCGTCGCCTGCAAATGGGTATGGAGGAAGTAGAAAGCAGCGACCGCCGGCCCTGTCGCCAGGAAGCCGTCGACGCTCTCCCGCGGAACCAGGATGCGGGCCGCGTCCGGAATGAAGGCAACAAGCCCGCCCAGAAGGACCAGGGTCGTGCAGATCATGAATTCGAACATGTGCCGCGTCGATTGTCTCGATGTCGTGGCGCTCCCGTGCTCGAAATCATTGACCACGTCAGGATAGCTCACGGTGTGGATCGCCGCGTTGAGGACCCAGAACGGACGTTGCAGCAGGTCGAGTGCAATGGAAAATCCTGCACCGGCTCCTGTGGCGCCGAGTCGCCCGACCACGATGATACGAAGCAGAACCGGCACGGACAAATGGATCACGGACGCGCCGGCTGCAAGCATGCCGTAACGCGAGAAGTCCTTCCAGTCAGCCAGCATTGTTCGCAGCGACACGCGATCCAGCGGCGTGCGATATGCGATGAGACCGGCAAGGAGCCCAAGCAGGTGACCCAGTGCGATGCCGAGCAGCGTCGCTTCGGCCGTGCCTGAGATCATTCCGCCCGAGACGGCCCCGCCCAAAAGAGCCGTCGCACGCAAGGCAAGAAGGCAGGAGGCGGTCCCCAGCCGGTTCGACAGTCGTACCGACAAGAAGTACAAATCGGTCGAGCCCTGAAGAACGGCCACGCTCAGGCCGAGGACGACCAGCCGTGGCGTGAGGCCGCTGACCAAGGAGGCGCAGCTCCCGACCGCAACGAGCGCGCCGGCGCTCATGAGGGCCGCCGCAAAGAGCGACGATCTCAGTCGAGCCGCCTCGCTCTCCTTGGCGGCCGCAAGAAAGCGCAGCCCCGCGAGCTGCAGCCACTCGAACATGAGGACGCAGAGCAACTGGCTCGAGGCCATTGCGAGAGAATAATTGGTGTAGTCGGCGGCAGGCAGCAGGTGACTGATCACAAAGATCAGGATGATCGCTGCTGCGCTTTGGTAAACGTAGCCGGCGATCGCGAAGAGACGTGTCATCTCGGAATGAAGCTACTCTTTGCCACCGCATGCGCTTGTGGTACCCCGGCTATTGCCGGGCGCACGGACGACATCCGTCGCTGACGCAGTTGTTCATACAGGTTCTTGTACGACGACAATACGTCGGAAAAGATCCACTTGTTCGTGTCGGCGATAAGCCGACGGCTGATCTCGTCGATCTTGTGCGGGTCCGCGGCGATTTCGCGCATGCTCGTGGCCAGGGATTGTGGATCTGCTTCGGTCAACCACCCGGTTACGCCATGCTCGATCGCCTCCGGCATGCCGCCAAAGTGCGTACCGAGCAGCGGTCTGCCCGCCGCCTTGGCGTCGGCGACGACGAGCGGGCCGGGATCGTGCCAGATGGACGGAGCGACCACGACGTCGACTTGCCTGTAGAATTCATCGGGAGACACGAATCCCATGAACTCGACCCGTGCATGCGGCGCCAGTGCTCTCAGGCGCTGTTGTTCCTGATCGCCCAAGCGGCCGGCAATCATCATCCGGATCCGATCGGGCGGCAGCATGGCCAGCGCTCGCATGAGATTGTCGATGCCCTTCTCCTCGGTGATCCGTCCGATGAAGCCGAATGTCACTTCCGTCGTGCAGACAGGCCGCGGGTAGGGTGAGCGCGGCGGCTCGGTCGAGGCATTGCGGATGACGGTGCGGATTGGGGTCTCGGCAAACATGCCCATATCGGTGTGAATGGAGAGGACGCGCTCGCTGACGCCGACCACGGCATCGAGCCAATGCGTCGCCCGTTTGCGGTGGTACGTCAGGATCCCACAGCTCGTACAGGTGTGTTCGCAGGAGCGGCCCTTGTCGAAGCGGGAACAGCGTGGACACGTCAAATAATAATCATGAAGCGTATGCAGGACCGGAACTCCGAGCTTGGCGGCTACCCGCCAGATCGCCGTGGTCAGGCCCGATAAATTATTGGAATGCAGAACGTCCGGCTTGAAAGCGCGAATGCGCTCCGCGATCATCGGGGCCTGGATCTGCCAATCGTCGATCGCATGCCAGATGCTTCGTTTCACGACGTTCTTCTGCTCCGTGAACGGCGCATAGACGTTTTGCACCGGTGCGGAATAGACGTTGATACCGTTGCATAATTCACGGCCCTGCTCGGGTGCGGATGCGGCGCGCACCACCTCGACCTCGTCGCCGCGCTGAGCCAGGCCCTCGGCAAATCTCCGCGCGAAGATCTCTGCTCCGCCGACGATCTTTGGTGCCTGCGGGGTCGGATAAAGCGTGGATGTCAAAAGGATCTTCATCGCGTCAACCTCTTTGTGCCGATCCGATTACCGTGCCGGCCGTATATCCAGTGCGGGAATGGCGTCATTATTGGCGGCGATCAGGACCGGCGTGCTCGAAACCGGCAGCCAGATCCCGGAGGCTGGCCTTGCAGTTGCATCGCAGGGGGCCGCGAAAGTCGCGCCCGGCAGATCGCCTCTGATCCGGACCTCGTAGCGTCGATCCGGATCCTCGGACCAGACCGCGATTTTGCCGCCGGTGGTCGAGGATGCTCCGATCGACATCACCCCGTTGGCAAGGCTTCTTCGTTCGGCGGTTAGAGTGGAACGGACGAATGCCCAGGCGCCACGCGCCGCGCAGGCTACGGGTTTGGGCGAATTGTCGAAACCGTAGAGGCCAAAATTGTCCTCCAGCTCGGCTGGATTCTGACCACTATTTTTGAGCTCATAGATCCACATCCCCTTGAGCCAGCGCGCCGCTGTCGAGGCCCACAGGATGAGCTGTGCCGTGTTATCGGCCTGAGCCTGCTCGCTGACACCACATTTGTTCGCAGCCGTGGTCCAGCCAGTCTCGGTCACGTAAATGGGGAAGTCGGGATTGCCGCTCGCTTGGCCGACCAGTCGATGGAACGCCGTGAGCCGGTCGATAATCTCGGCCGAATTGCGCTTCGCCGGCGCCATGCAGAAATTGTAGAGATGAATCGAGGCGCCATCGGCGTATTGAAGGATGCCGGTTTGCAGCATCTTCTCCGTCCACGTCCAACCGGGATCGTCGCCGATCGCGCCGACGACGAAAGGTGCATTCGGCACCGCCTGCTTGACCGCGGGCCGTGCTACCTTCGCGAGGGCCAGGTAGTTGTCGGCTGAGAATGAAGGGTCCTTCTTGGCTGCCAGATTCCACTCGTTCCAGAGTTCGAAGATCGGGCGCTGCGGCGCGACCGATCGCGCGGCCGCTGCCGCATAGTCCGCGAATCGCTGCCGGGCTTCGTCCGTCGTCGGAGGCGATGAGTTCGGCACGAGGTGATGGCCGAATGCAAGGATGAGGAGCGGCCGGGCGATGCCAGACTGAACCTGCGCGTCGAGCCTGCCCAACCGCGGCGTGAAGCCCATCCGACGTCCCGGCAATTCGAAATCAGACCAGGGAAAATCGTCGCGGAAGGCGTTAAAGCCCAGTTGCTTGATCTGGCTGACGTTCACGGAGGGCACGTAGCCTCGCGAACTGACCGGCCCTCCCAGTCCCTGATGGGTGCCGATACCCAACAGGAATCTGCTTTCAAGCGTCTGAGCCTGTTGAGCGCATGCCGGGACAGACAGAGAAACAGACGCGATGAGGCTCGCGATCCAGAGCAGCCTGTTGCGACCCAAGGTGCGGTGGCCTGCCATCGCCTGGATCATACCCGTCATCATTTCTCGCCTGCCGCAACTCACCTCAAAAAGGCTTCGAGAGGTCCGATTGCAGTGCCACGTTCTGCTCGACTCCGCTCTTGTTGTCGTCGAGGAGTTCGACATAGACCTGATGCAATTGGCGGTGTGTCTTCTGGACGTCATAAAACTGCTTGAAGCGATCGTAGCCGCGTTGCCCCAGGACCTTGAGATCCAGATCGAGCATCCGTCGGAAGCCGTCGATGAGAGGTTGAACCGCAACAGGTTCGCAAAGCACGCCGGTGACGCCGTCAACGACGATTTCAGGCAGCGCTCCGCTGTGGAAGGCCAGGATGGGCTTGGCCGCGCGCATCGCTTCCAGAGCGACGAGGCCGAAGGCCTCCCATCGTGACGGGATGACGACGAGATCGGCCGCCTCCAGCTGAGCCTCGATCTGCTGACGATCCAGCCAGCCTAGCAGCGAGACGTTGGCGGGAACCGCAGCTCCGTCGAACTTGTTGACCACGGAGGCGCCGACAATGCGAACATCCAGGACATCTTCGAGGGATCGTGCGGCCTCGATCAGGAGGTCGAAGCCCTTTTGTCGATCAAGACGGCCAATGAAAAGGACCTTGGCCTTCTTTGAAGTCCAATCTGTCGCAGCGCCGTACGGCAGTGGGCGGCTCTTGGAGATGCCATTGTGCACCAGGGTCAGACGGTCGGTCGGAATTCCCGCCCGGACCGCTTCATTGAATTCATCGCCGGAAATGCAGATGATACGATCCGACGTGCGGGCCAGAAGAGTCTCTGCAGCTTTTGCCGCCAGATGGCTCAGGCGGCCGGTTTCTCGCGAGAACGCCCAGCCATGCGGGCAATAGACTACGCGAGGACCTTCGGAACGAGCCGCCAACGCGGGCCTGAGAACGAGTCCGGCAAACGACGAATGGAGATGCATTACGTCGGGCTTGAAGGCGTCGAGCGCCTGCATGCTCGCCCGCAGCATCTGAAATAATCCGGCGATGCTACGGCCCGATCTGTCGAAGGTCGTGATCTGGCTGTCATCGATTCCAACGAGGTCGTGGCGATGATCCGACGGCACAACATAGTGCACGTTCTCCGCGCCGAAGCTCGCTTGCTGCTGCGGATGCAATTCGTTCAGGTAGCTCGCTATCCCACCCCGGATGGTTTCCGCGACATGCAGCACCTTCACCGCCTGCCTTGCGGAAGATTGAGTTGGGAAGATCGACATGGCGCATCCTTAATTGAGCATCAACGGATGCGATCACAATCCATCCAATCCATAGCGAGATTTGGGCAGCGGTGTGTTGTTGTTGCGCCGCGATGCTGAAGCTCGCGTCCGTCGAAGTCGAACGTGCGCATGGAACTCGTTGGATGCTGAGCGCTGTGGTCGCTATGCGCGCGACGCGAGAAAATCCAACAGTGCTCGCGCCGAGTCTTGCCACGAATATAATGCAAGACGATCTTGTTGCTTTCGGCGCTCCTGATCAGAGATTGCGCCGATTGCCAACCTTTCGAGCATAAGCTGTTGCAGCGCTTGAGCATCGTTGGCGCAAAAATAAGCAGCTGCTTCGGCGCACGTTTCCATCACCGCGTCAGCCGTCGAGGCTATGACCGGACAGCCGAAGATCATGGCTTCAAGTGGCGGTACACCGAAGCCCTCGTATAGAGAGGGAAAGACAAACGCCAGAGCGTGCGCATACAGAGCTGCAATCTCGCCATCCGCCAGGCGTCCTGCCAGAAGCAGGCCCGATTCGCTCTCGCCCAGATTGTCTTGAAATACCTTGCTGTTATCTCCGCCGACAATGACGAGGGGAACGTCCTTTCGTTCGAGCAGCCGCGCCGCCTCGATTGCAACGGCGAGATTCTTGTTCTTGGTCCTGGAGCCGACAAAGAGAAAATATTTTCCCGGCTGAAGCCCTAATCGTTCGAGAATACCGTGATCAGGCGTTGTGGACGCGAAATGCTCCGCGCTGTTGGGGAATATCGGAATGTCCGTTTTCGAAAGGCCAAGCATTGCAGCCAATTCATTGCGAGAAAAGGCCGATACGGTCGCGATCGTGGCCCGCCGTGCAAGCAGGCGGCCCATCGTGCGGTGGACGGCCAAATAGCGCCAATTGAAGAAATCGGGCCGGCGGAAGACCTGTGCGTCGTGGATGACGACGATATGATCGCCATGAAACACAGGTCCGGCATTGGCCAGACTGATCAGGCGACCTCCAGCGGCGGCGCGCGCAAGTTCAATCTGATCCCAGGCATGTCCGCTCAGCCGTCCTATCTTGCGTACCTTGATGTGGGCGAGATTGATCGCTTCGCTCGTCTCGCTCGGCACGAGCAATTGCCACTCGGCTCCTCTGAGGGCAGCGGGCGATTGGTCGGACGCAAGCAACGCATCGATCGCTTTGACCAGTTCGGCGGCATAACGCTGAACGCCGGTCAGCTTTTGCGAGAGAAAGCGGCCGTTGATGAAAAGCTTCAATTTTGTGCCGTTCGGGTTGTCGATGCCACAACGCGTGGGTCGCGATTTGTGCTTTCGAACCAAATGTGAGCACGGAAAGAAGCAGCCCGAAGGCACGAAATTATGACGGCATCGGTAGTGATCGCGCTGTTCGTTCGGCGCTCCCCGGGAACACTTGTTGAAAGTCTTGCCGGGCAGCCGGGAGCCTTTTATGGACGCGCGCCTGATGTTGCGTCGGCAGGCAGAGGGCGCTCCCGTCTGGTTAACTTGGGGAAGGCTGACATCCGAAGCGCCCGGCATTAAGCTTGCCGATGCTAGGGGGCTGTTCTCCAATGCTGAACCCTTGCCTCTACCGGTTCAGTCTGGCAATGCGGTATATGAGGACGGACAACGGAGTTTATTTTGGCCCCCGTGGTGGTTACCGGCGCTGCCGGCTTCATCGGCATGCATGTCTGTGAGCGCTTGCTTGCGCGCGGGGAACGAGTTGTCGGCATCGACGCAGTGACCCCTTACTATGATCCCGCGCTCAAGCGCGCTCGCCTCGAGACGCTCAAGCATGAGGCTTTCACATTCCACGAGATCGATCTTGCAGACTTCGCTGCGGTGACGCGTGTGTTCGACGAGGTCTCGCCCGACCGCGTAGTGCACCTTGCGGCGCAGCCCGGCGTGCGCGCATCGATCGACGATCCCATCACCAGCATCCGCGCCAATTGTGATGGCTTCGTCACCGTGCTCGAAGCGGGCCGGCGCCACGGCCTGGCGCATCTCGTCTACGCCTCGTCGAGCTCCGTGTATGGCGCCAATCGCACCTTGCCGTATTCGACCGAGCATTCCGTCAATCATCCGGTCAGCCTCTATGCCGCGAGCAAGAAGGCCAACGAGCTGATGGCGCACACGTTCGCACATGTTCACAAGCTGCCGGTGACCGGACTTCGCTTCTTCACTGTCTATGGTCCATGGGGCCGGCCCGACATGGCCGCCTGGCTCTTCACGCGCGCGATCTTTGCGGGTGAGCCGATCAAGCTTTTCAATAATGGAAATATGTGGCGCGATTTCACCTATGTCGACGACATCGTCGAGGGCGTGATCCGCACCCTTGATCGTCCCGCGACGCCGAATCCCGCGTGGAACGCCGAGCAGCCGGAAAACTCGTCGAGCTATGCGCCGTATCGCGTCTATAACATCGGCAACAATTGCTCGGTCGATTTGATCGAGTTCGTCGAGACACTGGAGAAGATCATCGGCAAGCCCGCGATCCGCACGCTTTTGCCGATGCAGGCAGGCGACGTCCTCGAGACGCGCGCCGACATTTCGGCCCTGCAACGCGACGTCGGCTTCACGCCCTCGACGCCGCTGGCGGATGGCTTGGGCCGCTTTGTCGAATGGTACCGAAATTATCACCGCGTATAAACCCCTCTCTTGAGTAGCTCACACGTGTCCCAAAAAATTATCCCCCTGATCATGTGCGGCGGTGCCGGAACGCGGCTGTGGCCGGCTTCGCGCGAGGTGCGCCCCAAGCAGTT
>NZ_JBVVOU010000042.1:0-35138 GCF_055807635.1 Bradyrhizobium sp. Kon56
ACTTCCCCTCTGGTTGTGATGCACAATTGCATCGCGACGTCCTCCTGACGTAGGACGTCGCGTTGCATTTGTTCCGAGGGGCATTCTTTCGTTAGGCTGTAATACTACGAGTATATGCCACTTTGCACGGCTTGGCGCGCGCCAACTTTGATCATCGACGACGGAGGCGGCATTCCTTTGAGAATGCGGCGAATGCGGTCGGAAAGACAGGCAAGTTGACGCATTTGACAGATGAAAGTGTCTTGCTCGACGCGCGCGATGGCCTACTTGTTCATCATGGTTAGGACGAACGACAAGCTCGCTACGGCCCAAGGCGCCTAAATTGCCGTTCAACGGCGAGGGCCGGCCTCAGGCAGGAAGCCCACCCGTAAATTTCCCAGGTGTCGGTAATAACGCTCGCTGGTTAACTGGTGCGGATCGAGCGCCGCATCATGAAAACACCGAAGCCAAAGCAATGGGCCGAGCAGGAGGTCCGCCGATTGGTCAGGCTCGCCCGGCAGGGAGTTGGCACATCGAGGATAGCCGCCGATCTCGGTCGCCACGCCGGATCGGTGAGGCGCATGGCGCGAACGTTGGGACTGCTGTTGAAGAAGTAGTCCCCGAGCGATCTTGAGCGCAGCGCGGCTGACCTACAGCCCAAAGCCTCGGCCAATCTACCGCGCAAGCTTGAGCACGGCGTCGGTATTGCGGCCATAGAAGAACGCTCGATCAAGCTGCGAAAAGATGCCCATTCCAAATAGTGCGATGGCAATGCCGGTTGTGGAACGGCTTGAACGATGGAGCGAAAGTTCAAAACGGCCCCAGGTACTCATTAAGAGGCTGGCTACCTGATGTGCGGTTTACCGCCAACATCGGCCGAAGAGCGGATGGGCTCCGAGGTCGCCGATGGGCCACGAGCGGACGTAGCTTGCCCGCTATTCAATCACCTCGTCGGCGCGCGCGAGAAGATGGGGCGGGATGGTAAGGCCGATTATCTTTGCAGTTCTCAGATTGATCGCCAACTCGAACCTAGTAGGCTGCTCGACGGGTAGATCGGCGGGTGCAGCGCCGTTCAGAATTTTTCCTGCATAAACGCCAAGCTGGTAGGAAACATCGGTGATGCGCGGTGAATAACTCATAAGTCCCCCATATTTTACGAAAAGAGACCACTCGTAGATCGCAGGAATCCGACCTTGCTCGGACAGCGCGGCAAGTCTCTCTCGCCGCGCGATGTAAAATGCGTCTGGGCTAACGAGAAGTGCAACATGCTGCTGGTCTCTGATCTCCTTGAAGGCAGCAGCAATTTGCTCGTCTGTGCTGGCCTTCAGAATGTGAATCGCCCGCGCGAGCGACTTAGCGGCAGCCTCAGCGTCTGAGGCGACCACATTTGCGTTAGGGTTTGTCGGATTGATCAGCACGGCGATCGAACCGCCTCCCGGCGTCAACTCGGCCAAGAGCTCAAGTCGCTTGGCCGTAAGCTGTGGAGTGTACATGCTCACACCGGTGGCGTTGCCTCCGGGCCTGTTCAAACTGGAAACGACGCCAAGGGATACAGGGTCCATGGCAATTGCAAACACGATGGGGATTGTCTTTGTTGCGGAGGTTGTCGCCAAGACTCCATTGGTGCCAGTGGCGGCGACAATTACCTGAACACGGCCTTGGACGAGGTTAGCTATCAGCTCCGGAAACCGATCATACTTTCCCTCGGCGAAGCGGTACTCGATTGCGACGTTCTGATTCTCAACAAAACCCTTGGCGCGCAGCCCGCCGCGAAAAGCGACGAGCAGTTCCTTGCTTTTCTCGGCGGAATCGAAGCCAAGGTAGCCTACTATCGGAAGCGGGCTCTTCTGGGCGTATATCGCACACGGCGACATCGCTACTGCAATCATGAAAAGCGCAATGAGCTCCAGTCGCCTCATTTGGGCCTCGAAGATAGTGAGCCGGTTAAATGTTATCAGGTGTTAGTTGTGGCAGCCGGTGCACATCGTCGCACCCGATGCAAATGCTGCATCGCAAATTCGGTGCAGGACCGATCGGCTTTGGGTCATTCGCCTCAATTTGCCAGCGTGTTCTCGAGGTCCGCTCTGGCCCCGCCGGCCGACGTGCGGAACACGATGGCGATCTTCGCCTTCGGGCCAACAAGCGACATTCACAAATAACACGCGGTTCGCGAGCAGAGCGCGAATGCAGCCGGCCCACCTAATCAAAATGGCGCAGGTATCAGGCCGTGACGTTTCATGATCTCGCCCATCTGGGCAGGATCAAGAGGCGCAGGGCCGCCGATGGCTATGGCCATTTCTCGGAAGAATTCCGGCCCGAGAACGCCTGGCGTGAGAACGCAAAGCATTTTCGCAATCGCCTGCGTCTCGTTGACGAACCCGTGGACAACACCGCGCGGGATGAAGAGATCGTCTCCGGGCTTGATCTCGATGCGCTTGCCGGCGACCGTCCAGGTGATGACGCCTTCAAGACCATAGATCGTTTCTTCCCAGTCACGGTGATGGTGCGGGACCGGCATACGGGAGTTGGGCGGGATCACCACCTCAAACATTTCAAGCGCCCCGCTGGTATCATACTTGGTGCGCAGAAACCGCAATTGCATTTCGCCAACCTTGATAAGTTCAGCCATTGTCGTGCCTTCCGTGACGCCATAGAAAAGATCGCGGGACGGCTCCGCTCGTCCGCACCGAAGTATCAGCAGAAAGCCTATGGTCGGACCTTGGGCATGTCTATTGGGCAATGATGTCTGGCATGGGTCAAAATGCGAAGAACTCAACGCGAGCAAATCTGGTCCACCATGCCTCACTGAGCGGACCTCAACCGGTGCGCTGCTACTTCGCCGATGGCCCAGCAGCGGTCAATTGGCCGAGTCGAGTCAAGCCGTCCTGACAGGCTGGGCCAAAGAAGCAGCTGCACTGACCTTTAGTTGAACTGTTGTCGTTTTTGAACCTTCGCTCGAATTGCCGGACTCACGTCAGTAGACGATGGGGATGAACTGTCCCATCACAGCGTCGAGCGATTTTGGCTACCGTCACTCATCAGCGGCAGTTGCAACGGACTTAGTTTCCGGGTTGCCAGCCTAAGCCGCACCAAGCCAGCGCATCGGCCGGTGAATATCGCGGAGGCAAAGAGATGTTTCCAGCGAAACTTGCGGCATCGTTGCTTGGCTCAGCGTTGCTACTGACACCCGTACTGGCAGGTGACGATGGCCGATACGACCACTCTCCGCTGAAGCCATGGTTCGAAAGCCTGCAGAGCGAATTTTGGAAGTGCTGTACCGATGCCGACGGCTACGTAGTGTCCGATGCGGATTGGGAGTCCACTCGTGGGCGTTACCGCGTCCTCATTGACGACGAATGGGTGATCGTACCTGACGGCGCGGTTATCACCCAACCAAACCGTTTCGGCCGCACAATGGTCTGGAGGCACTACATAGACGGCCATCCGCGCGTCCGATGCTTCATGCCTGGCAGTATGACTTAATGCCCTTTAAAAGGTAGTCCGCTTCGGTCAAAGGCTGCCCTCTCCAGCCAGCATGGCCTTGGTCGGGTCAGTTGCCCGAGGCGGACATCCCCGCGCTCCGGGCTGAGGTCAGGCCACGGGGTCATAACCAGACTCATGCACCGCAACAATCAGCTTCTCTATTCGATCACCTCGTCAGCGCGGGCGAGCAGCGTCGGCGGCAGTCGAAGGCCGAGTTGCTTTGCTGCTTTTTGATTGACGATCAGCTCAAATTCGGTTGGGGCTTGAACTGGCAGTTCAGCGGGATTAGCGCCACGCAAAATCTGGTCAATGTAAGTGGCCGCGCCGACATATATCTTATTCATGTCGATACCGTACGATATTAGGCCGCCTGCTTCAGGGAAGCCACGGAGCGGATATATTGCCGGAAGTGCGCACTGTCCGATCAGGTCCGTCAAATGCCTCCGTTGAACCCAAGTAAAGGCGTCAGGCAAGAAGATCAGCCCACTATTAGGCTTCTCCTTTAGGGAAATGATTAGACGCTCGATACCGGAGCTGTCGCCGCTGGGTGCTTCCACCGACACAATCCCTGTCAGGCTCGCAGTCTCATCAATCGATTTGCGAAATGCAGCGGCATTATTCCCAGGTTCAGGATTGTAAATGAGACCAACGTGCTGGATGTCCGGTGCAACCTCCTTCAGAATGGAAACCCATTTGCCCCCCAGCGACGGCACAAATGGCGTAAAGCCTGTCACATTGCGGCCCGGTCTGTGAAAGCTATCGACGTAGTGTCTCCCGACCGGATCGCTAACCATCGCAAAGACGGTCGGAATCGTCGAGCCTTCCAATTGAAACGCCGCCATTGAGGTATTGGTTACAGCATACAGCACATCTGGCTTTAGGGAGATTAGCTCGCGGGCATAACGGTGCGCCAGATCGGTATCCCCGTTGTAAATCCGGTACTCAACCTTGAGGTTCTGACCAAGCATCCAACCCCGCTTTTTGAGGGTCTCTTCGAGAAGCGGCTTCGCAGGCCCTTCCAAAGTGAGCACACCGATACGACGAATTCGGACTTGAGCTTTGGATTTAGCCATCGTGCCCAGACCGGCAATGGCCCCAACAGCTATCACGAAATCTCGTCGCCTCATTCGACCACCTCATCAGCACGGTTTGCGTGCCAAAGCTACGCGGAGAATCAGCAACCTGCATCCGCCGCAACGCGGCAACCACTCCCCAAAATAAGCTGATGAACTCGCGACCGCTTCTTAGCTCAGCGCCCCGTAGAGTGGGGAGGTGATTATAGCTCTTCCAATAGGGCTTCGGAAGGGCCACGACGCTGCCCAATGTCCGCGTAGGGTCACAAGCGGTCCCCAACCGCATTCACACGCAGGTCGGCTAAGGATCGAGCGGGCAGGGATCGGCCGAAACCGAGCGGCGTCACCGGCGCAGCGGTCCACTGAGGAAACGATGATTCCTGATCTCGCGAAGGAGCAGCATGCGCTTGGTTTGTGCTGCGTTGAGCAGCCCCTCGAACAAGACCAGAACCTCGCGGGCCTGCACGTAGACTTCGGTGGTGATGGCGCGTTGGTCGAAGCCATAGGTCGCAAGCCGCGCCTCTATCTCGGACGCAGCGACGGGATCACACCGCCAGCTCAGGGCATTTTGTAGCGTGTAGGTCTCGGCCTCCGCTTCGAACTCGGGATCAATTCCGACCATGTCGATGCGCCGCAGCGCCGCCTCAACCGCCTTTTGGCGATAGGTCTCGAGCAATTTATGCCGCAACATGCGGTAGCGCTGGATATCCCAGGACAGTTCGGCGACGTCAATGGCGAGCAGCCATTCGATGGCGGACCGCGGCGCGAGGTCGGCAAAAATCGCCTGCTGGAGCGCCTGGTAGTGTTCGAGCTGTTCGCCCGGCAGCAGCAGTGGCGGGGGCGCCAAGGACTCAAACTCGACCGGCAGCGTCGTGACGGTGAGCTCGCGCGCGGTTTGGAACAGACCGTTCATCCGGCGGCCTCCGAATCCAGGTTTGCCGCAAGCGACGCGGCGCCGACGGCGACGTTGGCGGGATCGTGGACGGGGCTTGCCGCCCACAACTCCTGCGCCACCGGCAGCGGCGCGATCTGCAGGTTCGCCCACCACGCCCGTTCATTGCCGTGCTGATGCAGCTCCTGGTGATGCGCGCGGCACAGGGGGACAGTGAACTCATCGCTGACCTTGCAGCCGAGCGCCCGGGCTTGAGCGAATTTCAGATGATGGGCATCGCACGGGGTTTGCCGGCACGCCAGGCAGGGCTGCGCCCTAACAAACAACAGGTGCGCCTTGCTGCGTTTGCGGGACGGCTCCTTGGGATAGGCGAGCCCGGCCTCGGGTAGCGCTGGCTGCAGCGCGGCCTCGGCGTCAGCAGCAGGCGCTGTTGGCAGGCTTGGCGTGCCAATCAGGTCGGCCGTCTGCTCGGCCTGAGCACGGCCAGAGTCCTCAAGCTTGGCCTGATAAGCTGCCTCGACGTGCCTGGCATCCGGCTCCTGCAGGCTGTTCTTGAGCGGGAGGCTCGCCATGGCCCAGCTGAGCAGATCGGTGCTGGCGGGCAGCGCTTCGAGCTGGCGCAATAGCTGCTCCCGGAGTGCGGCGGACTCGCCCGGCCGCAGCACCGGGGCACGGTTGAGAACGCCCTTGCCGGGCGAGGCCTTGGGGTTAGGTGGTGCGGGGGAACCAGCGGCCGCATCCGGGGCGTCCAGATCATCCTCGCCGGCAATCCCGACCAGCGCGAACAGGGCGTAGCGTCGGGCGTAGGTGAGCGCCGCGCCCATGCGGTGCGGCGCCTCAATGTCCCTTGAGGCGCAGACCGGCCAGTCCGAGGAGATCCACTCGCCGGAGGAATGGGCAAGCAGGGTGGTGAGATGGATGTGGCCGGTGACCTGTTCGACCCGGGTGCTCTGGATGGCGGCGATCTCCTGCTGGCTCAGGGTCTTGCGCACGATATCGAGGCCGCTCGCCAGCGAGGCATAACGAAAGGTGCGGTCATCATCGCGCAGGAACGGCGAGCGGATCAGCGCGGTCAACGTCTTTTCCGGGTTGGTCAGTTTGGCTTGCGCGCGGGCCAGCGCCGCCGCGATCGCCCCGATGTGCTCACTGGCCTGGTGCATGGACGCGCTCCATCTCAACCGGATCAAAGCTGATCGCGCCGGCTTTGGAGCGCTTGGCACGAAGGCCGTGGCCAAACGCTTCCTTGGCATCCTCCGGCAGCAGCTTCTTGAGCTCGGTCTTGGCCAGTTCGTGCTCGCAATGGTCATCGCGGGTGCGCAGATAGGTCGCCGCGCACTCCGCCCACAGATTGGATGCGGTCATGTCGACGACCTTGACCGCGGCCAGCCGCGGCCGCGGCGTCTCGATCCCAAACAGCAGCGGCGGCTCGCCGCTCTGCACGCAGCGCCAGAACTTTTTTTCGGCCGTGAGCAGCAGGTGCTGGTAGAGCGGATCGGCATGCACCGTGAGCTCGACCCATTTGCCGCCGCCGGTGATGATCGAGAGCACCGCCGAACGGGCGGCGATCACCCACATGTTGTGCTGCAGCTGCGCCATGTGTTTGTCGGCCGCGGCCTCCTCAGTGAAGGCCCAGGGCAGCATGAACTTGGCCTCGAATACCGCGCCGGTTTCTGCGACAATGCCATCGAGCGTGGCGGCCATCCAGCTGTGGACCGGATGGCGAATCCGCTTCTGAATATCCGTAATAGTCACGCCCGACGCGCGCTGGTACCAGCTGCGGTTGAGGTCTTCGGTCACGCTGCCGAGCTGCACGATCAGGTTTTGCGACAGATCTTGCGGGGCCATCTCGCCGCGCTTTTCCCGCCACAGCCGCGTGAGGTCGTCTTGGTCATGGCCCATGATGATGCGGGCGTCCGAGCCGCCGACAAAGGCGCGCCGGTCAATGGGGTCGAACTTGATGATGCGATGGGGCGCCTCGGCGCCGTCGGTTGCAATCGGGATCACCGGTCTCTCCTTGGTTTGGCAAACGCGGCTTGCCGCCGCACCACCAAAAGCCCCGCACTGGCGAGGAGAGAGACCGGGGCCAACGGCGAAGGCCCGGTTGCCATTATTAACGCTCCTTTGGCGCGGGAATGCCAGTCCTTTCTGCAGCAATTTTGCTGTTTTTTAGCCCGAAAAATCTTGATGAACCAAGATGTTAGAGCGATGTTTCCGAGTGCCGCAACCAGCCTCGGACAAGGAGCTCGCAGATGGCGTCAACTCGACAAATCGAAGCCAATCGCAGCAATGCCAAGCGCAGCACCGGCCCGAACACGGCAGGCGGAAAGCTCAAGTCCAGCCAGAATGCGCTGCGCCATGGGCTGGCGCGGAGCGTTATCAGCGATCCTGCCGAGGCCCAGAATTTTGCCGTCGCGATTGCTTCTGCAGTCGGGCACCAAGTCTTACCGGGTTCGGCGATGGCGCTTGCACAGTCCAAGCTCGCGTTGCTGCGGCTCCGCAGTTTGCGGCAGGAGATGCTGGTCGCGCTTTTGGCGGGCCCAAGGCCGGCAGATCTCAAACGCCTCAACGCGCTGGAGCGCTATGAACGAGCCGCCTTGGTGCAACAGAAACGGGCGCTTCGCTCGCTGAGCATCGAGCGAGATTGATGGTCACTTGGCTTCGTTCTGCAGTTTCGTCCGATCGCCGCTATGGCCCGGCTGCAAAGCTGCTCATGCGGCTCGGGCTGCACCACTGGGCGATGGAGAGACTCGCCTGACGGCAACACACGCCATCAGACCCAACTCAGCGTGTAATCGTAACCGTTGTCCTCATACCCAAGCGCCTGGCTGATGCTGTCGACCTGGTCGTCGTGACGGCCTTGCGGGAAGGTCAATAGCTCCATCTCGAGCTCGGCCAGGAACGGCGCGTTGCTTGGAAACCACACCCGCCCGGCGGCAAATTTGCCCTGCTGGACGTAAAGACGGCCGATCTTGTCGTGTTCGATCTTGATGGGATTGACGAAGCAATCGGTCTTGTCCCGGAGCTCCTGCGCCAGCGCAATCCCGGTTGAGGCGTCTTCGACCAGAATTTCGTGCGGCTTGAAACGCCTGGCGAGCGCGAGCGCGGTGTCGCGGAGGAGGGGATATTCGAACCGACCGCGCACCAGATCGAGCAGATAATATTTCCCGTCCGCGACCAGCCACGTCGTACAGACGGACCAGTCATTTTGCGCGCCATTCTTGGCGGCCGTATCCCAACTCTGGATAATGCGGCAGCCCAGCCCATCTTTTGATGGGGCCTCGTCAAAATACCGCAACCAATCCCGCTTGATCATGGCACCTCCGGCCGGCACGGGACTCTGCTGGTATTGTGCGGAAAACACGTCGGGCCCGAGCGTCTGCTGCAGCTTGCGCAGCGTTGCGATCGATTCATGGGTTGGATGCAGCGCGTCACCTTTTTTCCTGAAGTGAAATTGATTGGGCCCGATCGGAACCGCGGCGTCGGCCTCGGCGATCGCCGGCAGGCTGAGCACCTCCCAGTCATCGGATGAACTGGCCAAAAAACCGGACAGATCGTCCAGATGAACCCTTTGCATCACCACAATCACCGCGCTGGTTTGCTTGTTATCGAGTCGCGACATCAGCGTATTGGTCAACCACTGGTTGGTGCTATTTCTGCGCGTCTCTGATTGGGCATCAATGGGCTTCTGCGGATCATCAACGATGATGACGTCACCCCCCAATCCGGTCAGCGTTCCCGGCACCGAGGTCGCCTTGCGAAATCCGCGCTGCGTCGTGATGACCTCGCCTTCGGTACTGCGCGCGATGCGCATGCTTGGAAAAGCGCGCTGGTAAAAACCGGTATGCGCTATCGATCGAAAGTCACTTGCATGCTTGGCAGAGAGATCATCCGCATAGCTGATGGCAATGATGCGGCGCCAGGGTTCGAGGCCGAGCAGGAACAGCGGAAATGCCACCGACACCGTGATGGATTTGAGGTAGCGCGGCGGCATGTTGATGATCAAGCGGGTGATCTCGCCGCGGCGAATGCGCTCGAGCTGGTATGCGATCGCTTGGATATGCCAGTTCGGCAAGAACTTCGTGCCGGGGTTGAGGTGGAGAAAGCAGCGATAGACAAAGCTGATGAAGTCAGCGCGCAGGATGGCGGTGAACAATGCAAAATCGTGGGTGGTCATTCCGATTCTCCTTGTCTTTTGAATTGCTGGTAGAGTCGTTCGGCGTACGATTCCAAAACCTTGCGATCATCCATGTCGAGCAGTGGCGTTGCAGGCTGTTCGATGGACTCGACCAACTGCTTGCGATTGAGAAGGAAGGCGGCCGATCTGTCCTTGCCCTTCAGCGCGTCGTCCGCAAATTTGGTCAGGATGCCTTCGAGCACGGTGATCTTGCGCAGTCGTCCATTTTCACGGATGTCGATTCTTCGGTTGAGAAGCTCATTGATGATGGTCGCCTCGTTTTTGGAGCCTTTTGGCCGGCCCTTCTTGTTGCCGGATTGACCCGGCTTGAATTGGTGTTCGGGGGGCGGGCGGCCGTACCCGACGTCGTCTTGGTTTCTGGGCGCGCCGGCGCGGCGCGGTGGCTTGCGGCGGCTCATGTGCTACTCTCCGCGGTTGCGGCCGACCGCTCGGCGGCGACCTCCTCGAACGTCTGCCCGGTCGCGGAAAGAATCGCATCGCGCTTGGTGACGTCTTGCCACCGGCGGATTGCGGCATCGACGTAGGGCGGATCGATCTCCAGCCCATAGGCTTTGCGGCCGACGCGCTCCGCGGCCAGCAGGGTGGTGCCTGACCCGAGGAACGGGTCGAGCACGAGATCCTCACGCCGCGTGCAGTCCTTGATCGCGTCCGCGATCAAGGCCACCGGTTTGACCGTGCGATGTACCGTAAGGTCGGCGAGCCGACCTTGGCGGAAGGTATTGACGCCGGCGTAGGTCCAGACGTTGGAGCGATTGCGGCCATGGCGGCCCAGCTCAACGTTGTTGAGATGCGGCGCATCGCCGTTCTTGGCCCGATCGGGGCCCATGAGTACTGACCAATCTGCCGAATCGCAGGCATCGCCGCACAGCACGCGATGCTTGCCGAGCTGCCACAGGTCTCCTCTGCGACTGAGGGGCTGCTTGGCGATGACGCAGGGGGTGTCCGCCGAATCCAAATCGCCGAAATCGGTCATCAGGCCGTCGATCTCGGCCGGCTCAAAACCAGTGATGTCTAGGCTGAGGTTACACTCGGGGAGGAGAGAGGCGAGGTCACCAAGTTCTGCGGCAAGAAGTTTGCGATCCCAGCCTGCATTGGAAGGAATCTTGTTGTCGGCAATCGCGAGCGCGCGCTTTTCGGCGTCGCTGAGGCCGCCCATCACCAGGACGGGGACCTCCTTTAATCCGAGCTGCTTGGCCGCCTCCCACCGGGCGTGCCCGCAGATGATCTGCAGCCCTTCATCCGCTAGAATGGGATATGTCCAGCCGAACTGGAGGATCAAGTTTTCGACTTGCTTGATTTGCTTCTTCGAGTGCGCTCGCGCATTTTTTTTCGCGGGCGTCAGGGACACGAGCGGCAGCAGCCGTGTTTGGCGGCAGTCGAGCTGCTCGGGCAGGAGGCGAGCGTCAGTCGAGGCGGTTGATGCTTGTTTGGAGGGGCGAGACTTGCGCTTGTCGGGCCGGAGTTTGTGGACGGGCTCCATCTTGGCGCGGTCCAGGGTCACGGGGAGCTCCATTTTGTCGAATGAAGCTGCCAACAAACATCATTTCACAGCTCGCGCGCATCAAGCGTGATGCCAGTCGAATTGTGGCAACAAAGCGCCTCGAACTGCTGCGGCCGTTGCGAGGCATCGCGTTCGACGCCGTCTGGCTACAGCATGCCGAACTTGTGCGCTGTGTCGGCTATCTTTTGCCTGGACAGGCGTTTAAGTGCAGGCTCTTGCTTTGCAATGTACCGCAGTATCTCCTTTCGCGGCGGAACCTTCCCTCTGAGGCCCGGCAGTTTGCTGCAATCGAGCGCCTTGTTGGGCTGACCAAACGGCGTTGGGTAAGTGCAGCACGCTTCCTCGGCCTCCATCAGCGCGATGGTGTGATGCAGAATACGCCAGTCGAGGTCGGTCACGTTATAGGGCAGCAGGGCGGGGACGACCTCGACTGCACGAAGCCGCGTGCCATCGACAAGCTCGACAGTGCCGCTCCCATCGACGATCGCTCCGTCAAGACGAAAGATGTCGAATTCTTCGACTTCCTGGCTGCCCTGGCGGCGGCCGCGAGATTTCTTGCAAGTTGGGAGCGTGACGATGGAGATCGACCCTGCGACCGCATTCTTGGCAAAGACGGCAACCTGGCCGACAACCTCTCCTGAGAGGAGTTGCAAGCCGCCGACCCGGATTTCGCCCCTCCACGCGCCGTCTGAGGGCAGAAGGTCGGTGGCGTCCGCAATCGAGCGTCGCTTATTGCGTTCGTCCGTCTGCAGCCATTCGTAACTGGGCATGTTTGGTCTCCCAGGACGTCAATGAAGCCCTCAGCATGCTAACGTGAGGCATATGCGCTTAACGTTCTACCCCGTAGCTCTACGGTCGTGTTAGACCGATATCGCGCGCGCCGCTGCAGCGAGATCAGTGATCGCCGATCTTTGTTGAGCCAACAGGAAAGCGGCGGTCCACGGCCGCCATTTGCTCTAAGCGCCCTAGAATGATCTAGATTTGCCGCCGTGAGGGGGTGTTCGCCATTGCGCTCTGACGCCCCCGTGAGCTCCTGCGAAATAGAACTTTCCGCTTCGGTTGGAACAGTAGACCGGTTGGGCAGGCCGACAGGAGGCCTTCTACGCCGAAGTGGGCGACCGCTGACGCGCGCCGCGATCAGCTTCCGCCATGCAATTTCCTGCCGGCGCTGACACGTCCTGGCCGGTCGCCCTCAGTTTCTCAACGCTCATTTTCCAAACTCAGTCATTCCAGCGGCCCGCTGCTTCCTTTTGTTGGTGGTGAAGGCCTGTGCCTGACGTGTATGCCACCAAGGCGACGTTGTACGCCTGCCAAAGCGTATGCCGGTCGAGATCCGGGAAACACTTCAACACGAGTGGCTCAACGTCAGCGGCTTGATATGCATCCAGGCATTGAAGAATGACGCAGCTGACGTCGGCGATGCTGTGGTGTTGCATTGCCATTGCTCCTGGTTATGGACATGCAGCTGGTTCCGCGCGCCGCGGTCTCTTGGTCTGTTGCTAGGACGACAGGTGCAGCCACAAGCTGAAGCCACCGCCGGCAGACATTGATCGATGGCCCGATCACCGTAGGCGGGGCGCCTCGCTCGCGCGCTGGGTTTGCGGCAAGCGCGACGCCCTTGTCAGAGGCGGTCGCGACCCGACGATGATGCGCGGACACTGAGCTCTGATGAACCGCCCGGTCCATAAGTTTGGTGGAGTTGTTGGAGTCGCCTGTCGAGTTCTTGTTTTTTGGCAACGATCCTCGCGGCGAGAATCTGGTCGACGTCCGTGTAGAGAGCCCACAACTCATCGAGGGACATCTGCTCAAATTGCGGTTGGTAATCACGAATGTCCACAGTCCGGCCCCCCGGCTGGGGCGGGTAGCAGCGAAGTCAGTCTTGAAAGCCCGGACCCTTACGCTGATCAGATGATCGCGCTGCTGGCCGGGCCGACCGCGCTGCCCTCATAAACCGCCTTCCCAGCTCCAGTTTCGCGTGCCGCACCGACGATTCTGCGCTCGGCCTTGGCTACTCGGTCTCGAAGGGTCTCAAGTTCGGATACTTGAGACGCGAGTGCCTCACAATGTTGGTGCAGAGCGAAATGACAACCATCCAGTCGCGCACGAGCGTCCATTGCACGCCCCTCTATGGTACTGCCCCAGAAGACGTGGTCCGCAATTGGGACCACCGCGAGACTAGTCAAATTGACCCATCAGGTCTGTTCGCTTTCGCACATTCGCTGTATGCTTTCCCTCCGGGAATCGCCGCGCATCGATTGCTGCGAGCGGCAAGCAAGATATTGCTGCTGGCCTGCCGCTCGGGCCTCACGGTTTTCGAATTCGCAAGGCCGGGCCTTGGATCTCGCGATCGCGCGTTTTGGCCGATGACGACGAGATCTCTGCTTGGCCTTGGCGACCTAATCTCGAAAGGTCCCGCAGTTCGACAGCTGCAAGCGAGCGCCGCGAAACGCTGGCGCCGGTAAGCGCAGGAGCGTGGATCTCAACACGGGGCTGTCTCGGGCCGAATATCGGCTCGCGCGGCTCTTTGCCATCGGGCGGTGGATCGTTTCGCAGGAGGTTAGTTTCAGGGCGTCTGCTGAGCATTGCGAATAACGCCCGATTTGCGCGGCTTTCATGCGGTGGTTCTCCCTCCTTCTGCTAGCATTACTTCGATTGCGTAAGGCGCGAGCCGATGTCGGTCTCGCTCTCCGGGTGGTGATCCGCGGGGCTTCTTCTCTCTTGAGAGAGCAAACTTAGCCGCTAGGCGTCTGAACAATGAACGCTTTGCGACTTGCATAGCTGCGCGAAGACAGCCTTCGCCTTGTTAGTGCCAAAACCAACATGCATTCCTTTGTCTTGCTTCCCGACTCACCAGTCTGCCTCGCCTTGACGAGCGATGCGGGAAGACTCAGCCCTCAGCCGCTCTATTTCGAGCCGGAGCAGCGCTTACGATTAGACAAGTGCGCGATTTTGGTCTTCTTCAGGAAAATCCAATTAAATGGCACGTGACGTCCGGCGATTCAGGAGCGCATCGCGTCGATAGCGTGTGCGATTAAAATGCCCACGCTCAAAATAACTAGAAAAATGAGCAACCAGGTACTCACGTCCACCTCCTGTCTTGGAAGTGAACCTTCCTGTTTATGCACAGTCAAAGGCATCACGTAGGGAACCGCGATTTCAGCGGCCGCTGAGGATTTATTGCCACACGGCGCGCTATCGTCGGAACGCCAGGAAAAGGAGTGTGCCGACGATGGCGGTCGCGAGAAGTGGAAACCAAATGTCCGGCACTTCAGGCACTCCGACTCACTGCGTCGGATTAAATGCGAGCTGCGCTCTTATTTCTTCTGGTTTTCACTATTCTCCACAGCTTAAACAGAAGTGGCCGCAACTCGCAACGAATATTTGCGGTATTATGTTCGTGGTTTGGCGTCGTCAGTATTCGGAGCGGTTCGGTCTCGCGTGTTCGTATAGCTAGCCGGCTCACGTGCAGATCCATTTCTGGTAGCAGTTCCAGGTTTAACGTATCTCGGTAGCATCAAGCTTAACGAGTGACATTCGTTGCCAACTTGCCGGGACGGAATATCGTCGCGTCGATCTGGCATTTTCTTTCCGAACCACCAGTTAGCGGGGTTGCCTGAAAACGGGTTCGATTTCCATGATTCGATATTCGTCGTATGGAAATTCGAACTATCGTGCACCAGCCGCGCAGTTCTCCTATCGCGACCCGCTGGAAGCCGAGTACCGTCAGCTCATCGAGGGACGAGAGCGGGTCAGACAGGCCGAAGCCGCGGCCTCAAAGCGGTTTACGATCGCGACAAGGAAGGGAATTCGCCGCAACGAAGATGCATCCGCTGGCAGGCATCTGCTCGATGCGCGCGACGGAGTTCGTGGCGTGCAGCGCCAGGGTTGTAACCACCAAAGTCAGGTCGTCGAGAGGGGTCGAGATGCCTTGGTGGCGGGCTTGGGGGAGAAGCGTGCAGTCGGTGGGACTACGACCGCTTTGAATGGGCCCGCGAACCGCGAGGGCCAGCTCCGTCGGATTGCCGGGCGATGCGCCGCCGTCCGTCGTTCCCGAAGAGCCTCGACGGATTGGAGCCCTGTGCGCTGTCGCCGAAAGTCCGCCCTCCGGTTTTCATCGTGTGGCCTTGCTTTGGTCAAACCGCGTTGGGGAGTGTGGACTTGCCCGATTTAATGCTCGGCCTCGGCCCGGGTGACATCGGGTGCGATGGGCCGATGCATTCGCCGATTAAACCGATAGCTCTGACTCTCTTTAAGAGCGGAATGAAAGAGTATCGGGCGCTTGTTGTGGACGTGAACGTTATGGGCTCGCTCAGCGGCTGGGACTTGGCCAGACAGGTTCGAGAACAAGAGCCGACGTTTCCCGTGATCTACATGACCGGCGCTGCGGCCGACCATTGGGCGTCCCAGAGCGTCCCGAACAGCATCCTGTTGCAGAAGCCGTTTGCGCCGGCCCAACTTGTCACGGCGATCTCGCAGCTCCTCAATCAGGTCCCCCTACGCGCGAATGAGGCCGCCTCAACTCCGGTTCACTTCCGCTTTTGCGTCACCAATCGCAAGGGGATGTTGTGGAGATGCGCGCGACCTCGCACAGCCGGTTCTGTCCATGCCCCAGCGCGCGAGCAATGTCGTCGGGTCGATTTCCTGCGGCGGCCATAGCGATCAGCCGCTGATGATCTTCCGGCGTCCACCTTCTCACCAGCGGCCCCCCAGCCTGTTGCACGCCTACGCCTGCCTATACAGTTCGCCGATTCGCGCCCAACAAGCGAGGTGGGCTGCCGGTCGGCGATCGGCCAGAATGAAAGTGCTGCTACTGGTCGCGGAGCGAGGCGCGCCGGTGATGTTCGCCCGGATCGGGGTCGTGCGCCTGTGGAAAGCGCCCTGGAGCGCAGGGGGGCTTCAGGAGCGCCCCAGGGCCGCCCACTCCATGCCGGCGACGGCGTAAGGCCGGCATGATCGCCTACGGCGTTGCCCAAGGCAACGCCTATCGAAATGCCACTGCCTTAATCGTCATGATGGTGGTGGTGGTGATGCTCATGCGAGCTGCCCCCGCCAGACCGCGCAATGGCGTTAGACGTCAGCGATGTTGATAGCAGGAGCGTCATCGCTGGAGGCGTCACGACGGCAAACCTACCGCAGGTCTTTAAGAACTCGCGGCGGTCCTCGTCTTCTGTGGGGCTTGGCATGCTTGAGCTCCGGTCGGTGGCGTGCGGATATTAAGCCGCACGAAATTTAAAGCAATTAAATAAATTAAGTTCCTTTTATTATTTAAAGGCCGCGAGCCGGCCTCAGGTCAGGTGGGTGTGTCCGCTACCGGACAGACCGGCCGTTGGTTGTATGTTGCCGCCCGACGTCAAGAACTCGCGATTGAATACAAGGCCGTTGCTAAATCATCCGCAATTTCCACCGAACGAGCAATTTTGTTGAAGAGCGTCGCAAGGACACTCACCGGATTAGCTAATCAATTGGACCGACTTGCCTCTCTGACGAGAGACGAAGGGCGTCACGCACGAGCCGCCGATGATCGCCCTGGGGCCGAGCCGGAAGACGGCCAACGTCTTTAGGATGTCCGCGTCGGCGACGATGCAGCCGAAAGCCACGCCTTCGAGCGCGCCAAGAAGATCGTCAGGAGCGATGGTGCACGTTGGGAGACGCAAGACCTCAGACAAGAATTCGCATGATGGCTCGGCAAAGCAGCAGATGGGGAGTGTCCACGTTGCGCTCAACATTGAACAGCCCGGGCAGTGCATCCGAAATTCAACACCTCCTATCGTTCGCCCTGCTCAGTTCCAGAATTAACTTGCAACACGAACATCAAGCTTAATTCCAGACCGCGATTGCGGCCGCGCGCTAGAGGACTAGTTTGCGCACACGGACATTGTCCTTGTCCGCTCCACCCCAGCGAAGTCGCCGCACCATTATATTCGGTGCAGCGACTTCGACGCTGGACAGTCGCGCGAGCTTCACTTGAGAGAGCAGCCGGACCACGAAACGCTTGATCTCATCGAGATGCGTCGCCGACTTACGGCGCTCCGGTCGAAACACTCGGACAATCTTTTAATTACTTCGCTGTTGAACCGCTTTTTCGTGAAAGTCGCATTTCTCCTGAAGCCAACGGACCGGGCGCACGAGCAATATCTCAAATCCGAATTCGAACGAACGTTGATAAAGGTCAAAGAGATTGCTGCACGGACGAAATCTGACTGAAGGCCGCACCAACGCGTGGCTCTGGACCCGATTGGCCGGGTATCCGCCACTGTTCTATCGGATCAGCCAGTAGCGGTTGTCGGCTTTGGGCACTGGTGCTGAACAATAATCTCCGCATTCGTCTTCGTCCTCCCTTAAAAAATCGGGTGCTGCTGCTATTCCCGGGGCTTGTCGGTAATCTCTCGCACAGCCAAGCTCAGCTCCAGCTCTCTGAGCTGCTCAATCAGAAGTTCTACGATCTGGTCGTAGTCAGACGCCTTCAGCGAATGCACGCCTCGCAAGGCCAGTTGGTTCTGGAGGATCATCGCCATCATGGCTTTAACGCTCATGGGCCCTCTCGTCGGGAAACAAAGATCGTCATAAAAACAATCAGAAGTAGACGTCAAAGCTTGCGGATGCGCAACGTCCGTAAGAGTACGGACAAGGCGGCAAATCCGTTTGGCACCGCACAAACGGGAGAATGTGTCGCGTGTGCGCCTTCAGACTAATCCGTTGGAAAAGAAGGCGCCGGGCTGCTGGGACAAGTGTAACGTTTTCGCAGGTAAGGCCAGGTAGGATGTAGCTTTACTCGCCGACAGGCCAGCCATGAGATTGCTAATGACTTCGGATTGCGATGATGAACTAGCGGCTATCGCTCGAGCAATCGCAACCAAGCAGCTTTATATCGAAAGTCAAACCACCTTGATCCAGGTGCTCGAGCGTGACGGACACGACATGCTTGAGCAAAGAAAAGCTCTTGCTAAGGAACGATCAGACCTAGCAACACAGATCGCGCGACAATTTAAGCTGCTAGAGACAAGGTGCACATCGGGCGAAGATGATCACGTTGCGGCTATAATGAAATGATAGAACGTCGAAAGCTGGAGCGCATCGATGTGGACGAGGTCGCCTACATTTCAGGCGACGGCGCCAGCTTACGCTGCCGCGTGGTCAACATGTCGGAAGAAGGGGCAGCAGTTGAGCTTCCGTCGAAGCGGCACGTGGCCTCCACATTCAAACTAATGCTCGAGAAAGATCGCATCATCCGAAGTTGCCGCCTAGTCTGGTTGAGTGGAAATCTTATCGGGGTCTCGTTCGAGGATCTTTAGGCGGAGAAGAGTCAGTTAGCTCTGCCCTACAATGGAACTCGCGGTTCTTTTGCTGGCATGGATGGGCGATGTCAAACAATAGACCGGAAATCCGTTCGTGGTCCCCCGATGCAGCAGACGCCATGAAGAAGTGACTTCCATTTTGTGGGGACTAACACTCGCCGCTTCTTGTTTGCGCTATCGAGGAACCGCGCGCCTCTGTGCAGCGGCTAATCTTCCTTTCCTAACTCTCGCATCAAGACCTAGAGCACATGAGCAACGGCTCTTGCAGCGCCTTCGCCTCGGCCTTTGGCGCGCGCACCTAACGCCGGTTAAGGGATTGGTTACCGGTCACTGTCACCATTTACATACAGTCGCATTATGCGGCAGCGCATTCTGAGAACAGTCTATTCGACACGCCCGGTTGGCGGTCTCTTTCAGGAGACGCCCCAATGCTTAAGGGCTTCACGGTCTTCGTTGTTGCGCTGATCAGTACAGCGCAAGTGGATCAATACCTGACCCACGGTCGGTACACCGACGCGGCCATGGCTATGCTGCGGCAGATCGGTCGCGCGTTTGGATTTTAAATAGTTCTTTTGCGACGGAGACCCGTCATGGACGGCATCTCATGGGGCGATCTCGAAAGGGATGAACAACGCGCAATCGCGACATTGGGAGCCGGTCTTTCCATTAAACTGTGCAGCCCCTTGCTCTCCTGGCGTCAGGTCGGCTTGGGCTGCTGCACACAATTTGCGAAGAGATGCCGTTTTGAAGTGTGTAAGCGGTTCGGCGCCGGTCGATCACGACAGGGGGTGGGATGCCAAACGCAATCGAGCTGATTGTGGACGGTTACGTTCGCTTGAACAATCGAAGGGCTCTGGATGATCTCCGCATGCAGCGTCGGAAACTGGCCGTGGACCTAAAGGCACGTACAGGTTTTGATTTCGGGACGACCGTCCAGCAGATCGAGGAGGATATCGCCGTGATCGAGGCTGGGCTGGCGCGGTTGGATGGCGCGGCGGCGAGCTAAGCTGCCAAAGCAGTTCGCGGTTCAAGCCGCCCGATTAGCTTCTTTCTCGGTCCCGCGCATAATGATCTTGAGCACATCATCCGGCAACGGGCCATTGCAGCGCCTTCGCCTACTCTCATGTCGGCGTGGCATCCAGCCACCTGCTACAGGTCACATCGTCTCGACGCATTTTATTGGCGCTTAGTAAGGCAATAGTTCGGACGCTTTTGTCCCGGCCAGGCTGTGGAAATTCTTGCAATGACCTATGGCTGTACGGGTGACATGGCGCTCAGCCGAAGGTGTGTAAGACCACAGCATAGTGGTTGCAACAATGAGGAAGGCAACGGCGGCGATTGCAGATGAGATCAGACGCTTCATGGGAAACCTCCGGTTTCCGATTGAAGGTTCGTCCGACAGTTCGATTAAAGGTTCAATGGAAAAAGCCAAAATCTCGGCCTGCTCATGGAGTTCCGTTTGAGACGTAAGGGCGGCCCGCCCGTGCTAGGCGGCATGCCCACCCGCAATCGTGAGGATCTCGCACTCTGCACCCTCCGAAAAGCCCCGATCCGAATGGTTCGGAAACACCCCGGCATCGGTGCGAAGTTGCCGACATGGCGGTTGACGACGCGGAACAGCGCGCTTATGGCGGCTTGGTTGCTGGTGATCAAACGCGCCAACGAGAACACCCGCTCGCCACCTACTCGACGTCGATCATTCGCTCCTTGGTGATCCGCAGGCTGCGGACGTAATAGCCTTGTGCCTGAACGGCTGACTTGATTTCGTCGCTGACCTTGAGAACTCGTTTCCTGCTCTTCCGCCACTTATGTGCAGAGTAAAGCACGGGCACGGGAGAGCCTGAACTTAGAACGAGCAAGAAGCGCCTGTCATTGCGATAGACATCATACATTTCGCCCCCCGCGATCATGTTGAAGTAAGCATGTCTGGTCGTCTCCATGGACGAGCTTAGTATCGCGAATGGCTGCGCGGGTTGTAAATCGGCAACGTCCGGGATTTCTTCAACAACGTTCCCGATTGGGAACGAACTTGGTGCAGCTCGGCCGTGGGTATTGATCAAGCTCTTGCGAGCGGTCGGGTAAAGAGGCTATCGAATCCGCCACAACTGCGTGAGCAAATGCGCGGATGCTCGAAATCCCCCGCTGCGATCACTGCGAAGAAGAGTTCGCGCCAGAAGAGCTGATAGTTCTTGCGCCACCGGCCGGGGACGGCGAGTTGATCTGCGGTCGGTGCATCGAAGTCAAGCTACTGATGCTCCACCGCATCAGGATCATCTCGATCGCACAGCTTCCGTGTAGGCGGTTCACGAGCGCGAGCGCAATCCAGCCTCCTCGGTAGCATCAAGCCTAACGAGTGACATTCGTTGCCAACTTGCCCAGACGGAATATCGATCGCGTCGATCGGCTTTTTTTCCGAACCACCAGTTAGCGGGGGTTGCCTGAAAACGGGTTCGATTTCCATGATTCGATATTCGTCGTATGGAAATTCGAACTATCGTGCACCAGCCGCGCAGTTCTCCTATCGCGACCCGCTGGAAGCCGAGTACCGTCAGCTCATCGAGCTACGAAAGCGGGTCAGAAAGGCCGAGGCCGCGGCGTCAAAACGGTTTACGATCGCGACAAGGAAACGAATTCGCCGCAACGAAGATGCATCCGCTGGCAGGCATCTGCTCGATGCGCGCGGCGGAGTTCATGGCGTGCAGCGCCAGGGTTGTAACCACCAAAGTCAGGTCTTCGAGAGTGGTCGAGATGCCCTGGTGGCGGGCTTGGGGGAGAAGCGTGCAGTCGCTGGCACTACGACCGCTTTGAATGGGCCCGCGAACCGCGAGGGCCAGCTCCGTCGGGTTGCCGGGCGATGCGCCGCCGTCCGTCGTTCCCGAAGACCCTCGACGGATTAGAGCCCTGTGCGCTGTCGCCGAAAATCCGCCCTCCGGTTTTCATCTTGTGGCCTTGCTTTGGTCAAACCGGCGTTGGGGAGTGTGGACCTGCCCGATTTAATGCTCGGCCTCGGTCCGGGTGACATTGGGTGCGATGGGGAACGCCGATGCATTCGCCGATTAAACCGATATATCCCGGCTCACAAATTCATGGTCCCGCGCTCTCACCAGAAGACGTCGAGCTTGTTGCGCGCGCGGATGAACGGCTCGTCCACGCCTATGATCAGATCGCACGTGCAGATGAACAGCTGGCGCGTGTCAACGAACAGCTTTCCAAGTTAGATCAGGATGGCACGCGCCACCCTTCTCAGCCGAAGAATTCCGCGAAATGGTTTCGACCACCCGACCGCGGGGCGAGCTCATTGCGCGGAAGGCCGGCACTGCGCGGCCTGATCGGTCTGCTGTTGGCAAGCGGCATCTGTTTAGCTGCTCTTGCAGCGCAGTCATCCGACGGCGATGCGGTCAGAGCAATGATGTATCGGTGGTCCGCGCGTGCCGTTTCACCTTCGTTGCCGCAAGAAAGAGCCGAGATCTCCTCGGCTCTGCCTACCACTCAGACGAGTGCAACCTATGTGGCACTTCAGCAACCGGGGCCGCTGACTACACCGCACGATGCGATCCAGGCAGCCGGCCCCAGTTCGCCGGAGCTGGCGCTCCAGGGATTGGCGGGCGACCTTACGAACCCGCCGCAAGCGATCGAGCAGCTCAAGGCCAGCCAAGATCAAATCGTTCGCGACCTTGGCCAGCTCTCCGACCGGCTTACGGCGGTCCAGGCACAAATGGTGCGAGACAGAGCGGATGCCGCCGAGCAGCTTAGGATGGTCCAAGAACAATTGGCCGGCATCACCACCAACGCTTCCGAGCAGATCCTACGCCCCAAGACGCCAGTGCCGTTGCCCAGGCCAATTGCCGCCACGATCCGCAAACCTGCGCCAACCGTTCCGCGGCCGCAGGACAGGGGGCGGCCACACGCGCCGCTGCAGACCGATCAAGCCGTGCAGGACTAGGGATTAGCTGTTTTCAACGCGTCCGATCGCTGCGAGACCTCGGTGCGGAGCGCCGAGGGCTGTTGCTTGCTCCGCAGCTGCCGCCATCGCGCGGCTTGCAGCCCATAGTTCACTCGCAACCGGGAGGGAGATAATCGCCCCAATGTGGGGGATGGCGAAGCCTTTTGGCGCTCTCCTTCCCTGTTAGATTGGGGCGGGAGAGCGACTGGCGTTCCCATCACCGGAGCTCTCCGCGGACGCTCAGATGGCACGCTCCTTGCCAATCAGTCGGACCAGTGATTTTCGTTGCGAGGAGACGTCTAGCAATGGGACCAAAAATTCGAATCTTCAAACGCCCAAAGCCCAATCTGGCACATGTTACCCGCAATCTGATGCAACTACTCGACGCGCTCGAGGATCTTGAGGAGCTGAGAGAGAAGGTCCGGCTAGCAGAAACAACCCGAGTGTTACATTAGAGCGGCCACCTCCGTCAGAGCTGCTGACTAATCTGCAATGGCACCTTGAATCGGCAATAGTAGCTCGCGCGGTTTTGCGTTTTGCGTGCGACCAATCGAGGGCGCGCGTGCGGTCCAGCACTATGCGGCAGAACCCGCCATGGCGCAGAGGAACCGCGCCGGGGGATCATGGTTAACGGTCTGGCAAGGAGATCGTCCAATGCCCCATGCCACCCCTTTGGTGCTCGCCGCCATCGTCGCCAGCTCAGCTCTGCTGGTCCTCGCGCCAGGAGGCGCCGCAAATGCTGGGTCGGCGGGTGCGGGCACGGGGACAAGCGCGAGCAGCGCCAGCGCTGGTCCGTCGGCGCCTGCCGGAATGGGGACGAATGCGGGTAGCGCCGGCGCTGGTCCCTCAGCGCCTGCCGGAATGGGGACGAAAGACACCGCCACCGGCGCAAATCCGAGCACCAACAATCAATTGAACAATCCGAACGTTGAACCCGCCACGCCGACAAAGTCGCGGACGGCCGCACAGGCCGCAAGAAATGTCGGGGTTGGTCACGCGCAAAATGGCCTGCCGATCGGGGCCATTGGGACGGGTACAAGCAACGAGGACCAGATCATCATCGGCTCATTACCCTCCCGAAACGCATCAGCCCCGGCAGCACAGGCCAAAGGAAACATCAGTGGTGGTCACGCGACAAATGGTCCCCTGGTCGGAACGTTTGGAAAGGGCCCCAGTCTTTCCGACCAGGTGAGCCGGCCGCGCGCCGCGCGAGCTGGCGATAAAGTGCTGGACGCCAAAGCGCAGGTCGAGCGACGAACAACCGTTTCGCCCAAACGCGTTCCCGGCATCACAAAGCGGGGTTTGTAGCTGCGAGCGAAGCGGCGAGTAGACTTGCTATGGCTTCGCGCCCATGAGTCCACGCCCTAACAATCGGTTAACGAAGAACCCATAGCGTGTTCCGCCGTTGACCTGCATCCCGTCACCGCATGACGAGGTGGGTCTAGGACGGGGCCAATACCATGGCGGACCTAAGGGAAAAATTGGACAAACTCCGTGCTGATGCCGCGGATTTGGTCCTTATGAGCAGGCGATCGAGCGACCCGCAAAAGCGCGCACTTTTCGAACGCTTGGCAGATGAGCTCGCCATAGAGGCTCTCGAACTCGAGCAGGTGGTGAAGCTGCAAAGCCGGCGCTCCGGTCACAGCGACATGGGCAAAGTCGTGCCCCTCCAGGTGCGTCCAGATCGTCGCTGACCGCTTCCTTTTGTGGGCGTCGATACCAACAAACCCCATGCGGCGGCGGCCCGATGTAGGTCGGGCCCGAGCTCGCCGCTCGAATGGCGCGACCAAGCAGATAGATAGCTCCCCGCCAAAAAAGCACCCCTGGCTCGCTCAACCAGGAGATCGGCGGCTTGCAATCTTTTCAAATGTCACCCGATTAAATATGGAACAATAAAAATGAATTACCTGAATTAAATGCTAGACGAGATTTAAATTTGGATTAGGATGCGAATGCTTGGCGCCGGACGCACGCGTCAAGGACCTCCTGGAAGCGGCCCCATTATCGTGCCCCCTGCTCACGCCGTCCAATGGATGTAGGGGCCGCTTCTTTGGCAAATTGGGAGGCGAATCATGCAGTTCCTGTCATTAGGTGATTGGTTTATCATCTCCGCAGCAACGGGTACGCTCCTACTGGTGGAGGTCGGAGTTTTGATCATTGTGGGCGTGATCTGAGCCGGGCGTTTTCCCTCCATTCAATTTCAGCGCTTCCAGCGCGCGGACTGCACTTTATGCCCTCCATCGAGTCTACCCACTTCAGCACAGAGCTTTCGGAGCAACGCTCCCATGGTCGCGGGCGTGCGCCTGCTGCCTGCCTCTCTTCCACTCCTACTGAGGGTGCGAGTGGGCGGAGAACCATCAAGGTCATGCCCGAGGTCGCGAATGACAACGCGGGCACCTGGCCTCTGCTACCGCTTCCGGATGGTTGGTACGCCACCTGTTGATCTGTGATGCGGCTCGGTCCTGCGGTTGCTCAGCACGTAGCAGGCGGGCGCATTTTGAAAGCTTTCGATTGCCCACCATCCGCCGGTTCTCGCTGGCGTGCCTTTGTGCTAAAGTAATTTCGCAGTCTGTCCGGATCGCAATCCTAGTCATCCCGCCGGCTCCCAGGTGGGCGGGCTTTTCATTTCAGCGAAAGGCGCCCGTTGTATCCGGTAGAAGCATCTTGACGCCAGTTGATGCAAACGTTGTACTGGGCCACATTTACCGCGTTAGCGGCCTCGCAGTTTTTGTGTATGATTATTGTAGGGGCGTTCCATGCGTAATTCTGCTCGCTCAGATGGCGACGACGACGCCGAGCAACTACGGCTTCGCCGTCCACGACGAAGTGTTGCGCGCGGTTCTCCAGTGCGGCCTGGACGATCCAGGGGAAGCGGAGGTCCAGTCGTGGCCGTTGCGCGTGAATAGACGGATCGCCTTGTCTTGGCGTTCGACGCGCAGGTGATACCTCTTCCAGAGTCAGCGCTTTGCCCTAAGATCTTCGATCTGCATCGGCATGAGTTGGTGGCGTGTCAATAGAATGCGACAGCGATACGTTTTTCTTTACGCCAGACGACTGAACAGCGACGTGGGCCACCGTCCGGAATGACAGTCAGCGCGAATTCGTCGGGAATCTTTTCATCTCCTGCAACATCAAGGGCGGCACCGTATTCAGAGATGCTGCGGATCAAGCAATCTGCTTTTGAACGGCCGAAGCTGATTGAGCCAGACTTTACGATGCGTGTCGAATGCGAACTGTTCTGCGCCATAGTTTTCCTCCGAGTTAAGGGTTCGCCCCGCAGAGCGCAAATCGATTGTCTCGGGCACCTACTGCGAGAATCTGGGAAGCCAATCAAATCTTGGCGCCCGTCGAATTAAATCGAAAATGCGATTTAAAACGATCGTTATCTTAAAGGCGCAATTAAATCAAATTAAATCGTCGCAGAGGTCTATTCCGAATTTCTGCAAAATGGCTGGACCAGTGCAAGCGGCCTGAGATCGCTCATACAGCCATATCTCGATCCCGCAGGGCCCTCGTCAGTCTCTGCGGCCGCCGACAGGACCGCACCGGGTCGATGGCGGTTGCTGAGACCGCGCTACTTTGGGCGACTACCGCGATACGAAGGGAATTAAAGCGCCGGCTCAGGCCCGCAGTACCGCGGTACGCATGGGCATAGAGAACCCGCCGGCTACCGGAGCTGGCGGGTTTTTCGCTTCTAGTGTGATGCAACCAACGCTGCCAAGCTGAATGCGACAACGCACGCAGCGGCCAAGGACCAAAGGGCTATCGCGATCTGTTTGGGCATGGTGGTGGCCTCCTAACGGACAGCCGCCTAGTCCTTACTGCCGGACGAGCTTAGAGCGCATACCGATCAGCATTGTGTAGGCAAGGCGGCGCCAAATCAGGTTCATCAGGACTAGCATGTGGCATCCCCGTAGCTGATGCGATCAGCTTCGACCTGCTATGTTTCAAGAAAATTTCGCCGGTGTGCGAAATGGCTTCGTGCCGAGGGTAAGCGGGCAGCCCGCCGGACGCTGGCCGGCCGCTACTAGCGCTTTAGAAGCCCGTGGGCAGCGAATGTTTCCGCCACCGCCTTGGCGAGAACGTTGCACTGTTGATAGTCCCCGGCATCGCCAGCGGCTGATCCATCGAGTTCTGGACATGTGCCACCATCGAAGAACCACTTAGTGGTCCCGACAGCAGCTATCACCCGACATTTCGGACACTGCACCTGCATTCCCTAGATATGCCCGACGGAGCGATGATTCTGTGGCAGGGACATTGTCGGATCGGCGACCGCCTCATCGTGGCGGCCCCATGCTGGCGGGGTTTCTTTTTGTCTTGTCCGATGACAGATCGGTGTGTGGCCAGGATCGGAAGTGATTCCTAAAATCGTCCGGCGAGTGCATCTGCTCGTGTTGAACTCCTGGTCACTCCGCTCAACCTCGAAGCGGGACGCCAACCTGCCTCAATCGTCGGGCTCCCGGTCGAGAGGATACTTTCTGGCCAGCCGATCAAGTGGTTCGTGTGCTTCGGCATCGGCAAGTTCGTGGAGGCGAGGGCCTGCTCAGCCGATCGGCTCCGGTATACTTCGAGGTTGTCCCGCCAAATCTCAGCGGTAGGGCCGCGGAGCCCTCGAATCCATACGAGCAAGACCGGTCTCACAGCTCGCGCTCCATGGCGGGATGGCTGCAATTCTTGACTTTGACCCAGTGCTTCTGCCGGCCGCCCTACGAGGCTGGCTTTTTTGCAGGCGAAGGCTGCGGCGATTCACGGTGACGGGCGGCCCTTCAGCTTTGGAGTAGCTGCGGCACGAGCGGCCCCCCTTAGCGCTGCCGCGATGGTTTTCGTCCGCGTACTCAAAGGAAGTCTTCCCTTCGGCGCCTTGCGCCCAGATGATTTAGACACTTTGGTCACAAGCCTGAGATCGCTGCCGCAGCTGGCGCATTCGTAGATCTTCAGCTCATAACCTTTGGTCGTGGGGAAAAAGGCCTTGAGTACTCGGGGCTGACTACAAGCTGTGCATCCGGCTTCGCTGTTCACGATGGTCCTCGGGAAAGCAATTTGGTCGCAATAAACGCATTTAAAGCTGAGTCTCCGTTCAGGCGCAACTTGGAGCATCATATGTGTTCATTTGCGCAGCGGCTCCTCCGCAGGCCGCGGAGAGACTGCTCCGGCTTGGGCGCCTGGGGGATGATGCCGGGGCCGCTCCGCTAGCTCGAAGGAAGACAGCTAGCGCGACGGCAAACCGGGTAATCATGGCGCGGTTCCTAATGTCCTGCCCGGCAGCCAGTAGCCGCACGTAGGTCCCGCTCTCATGCAGCTCTAGCCAACCTGTTTTCCACAAGCATCCGAACCTGCTCTTCCTGCTTTCCAACACTTCTCTGTAGGCTGATAACGCTCCCCCTGTTTCACCAACCAGCCGCCTTCGATCATCTTCTCTGCCAAAGCCTTCGAGCATGCCGGCAGGTTGCCGCCGGGGTAATACAGGCCGTCTCTGCGATCGACTCTAAAGCCGTAGATGCGCGCCAGACGAAGGGGCTTTCAGCATGCCGGGAATGAGAACTACGGTCGTGCTCGTCATCGCTCTCCAAATGGCGGCACCACCCAAACGTTCCTGAAGCCACTCGGCAAAATCCGCGCCAAATCATCTATTCCTGGCGGTGCAGAAGGCCGTCGAGCTACTGCGCGTCGGGGGTATGGAGAAGTCAGCGAAAAAGCCCCAGCTTCACAAAGGATAGTGAGCTGGGGCAAGTTCACCTTCTGACCCGGGATCACGAACCCGGGCTATCGGGAAAACTTGGCAATGTAGCTGACGTTCCTATGGCCACCGCGCGTCGTGGGTGTGGAAAAGCAGATCGTCCGGCGTCCTTTGATCCGTCTCAATGCTCAGCAGTGGTTGTCGACGAGCCTTCGGCCATGAGCCCCTCGCACGAGCCAGGCCCGAATAGAGAGGCGCCGGACCCAGAGCCTTCGCGCATGGAGGAAGCTCGACGCATCATCGAGGAATATGCGAACCTGCGCGAGATCATCAGGAAGCTACGCGCCTCCATTGACTCGCGCGCGACTTGACGGCACCGCGGCAGCCGGAGTTCGATCGGCGGCATAGGGCAGCATCAGCACGACATCGACGAGCTCGCGCGCATGGAGCGCATCTGCGAGAGCCCGGATTGATGCTTACGACCCTACTGTCTCTCCGGAAGCAAAGGCGATCCCGATCCGCTTGGCCGAGCGCCACACCGTTCGGCACGGCCGGTGCAATTCCGCCGTCGGGATGCTCAGCATGAACTCGTGCGGTATACCAATTTGACTTGGTACATCCAAGTTGGCCCCGCCGTCAGACAGGTCACGGACGACGCAGCTGAAGGCGCCCCCAGGAAATTCGATCATCGCGGCTTTCAAGACGCGCCGCCGGCGTACGTTGCGTTTTTCCATGACCGCGAGACTACGAGCCACAGATGAGAAATTGTTGAAACTTGTCGCGGAAAGTCTCGCTCGAATCCTCGGGAGCAATTAGGGGTGCGTTAATCGATCAGGCGCGGGTCGCAGCGACGGTAACTGTCGGGCAGATGCTTCTCCTCGAACCACGCTTCCGCGGCATCGACCGTGGAGAAGACCTTGATGTGGTCGATAGTTCTGACTTGGCTTGTCCGGGCTGACAGCCGTATAGGCAGGCCATTGCTATCGACCACCGCCTGGATTTTGCTCGTCAAGCCGCCGCGTATCTTCCCATCGATTGGCGCTCATTCCTTGTGATGCAGGCTCCATGCTGATGCCCACGGACAATCGAGGTGTCGATCATTTGGACAGCGGCATCGTGGGCAACGGCAAGTGCGTCTATGATGCAGCCCCAGACACCAGCCCGCCGCCAGCGAACAAAGCGGTTGTAGCAAGTCGTGTAAGGACCGAATGCCGCCGGAAGATCACGCCATGGCGCCCCGGATCGAAGAACCCAGTAGATGCCATTGAGGACGCGGCGGTCATTCACCCGTGGCACGCCGCGCGACTTGTTTGGTAGCATCGGCCTGATGACGGTCCATTCGTCGTCGGAGAGTTCGTAGCGCATGATTCGAGCTCCAGTTCGGGAGTTTGAATCACGGCCATCCGGCCAAACGCAACGCTCATGGGCAGACACTGGTACGGCGCTTTTGGACACGAACGGACATCAACCATCCCGCACTCTGTGCCAAAACTGTCGAAAATGACCCAAAGCAGTCGTTGCTGGAAATCAACAGGATTGAATGCTCCACCAACAGGGCGGCAATGCCGGGGCAGCCGGGACATCGTCAGAGTGCGATTGTTTCCTCGACTACATGTTTCAGCGCCGTCCCCTCAGCCGACAGGGTCATTCGCAGTTTGAGCTGGCCACCTTTCACCGCCCCGCTGCGCACTAGGTTTTCGATTTCACGCTGCGATGTAACTCCGACATGCTTCAGAAATTTACGGATAGCCATATTGAAGCGGTCTTCATCGAACTCGGCGGTCATGGCTGTTCTCCCTGGTCGGTCAGGCGATGTCTAACACGAGGTGAGCAAAGACCCAACATCGAGGCCCAACTCGCGTCACCCCCGACTTCCTCCTCAACCTGATTGCCTACAACGTCGGCCCGGAGCTGAAGACTACACCCGAGGCGGCGCAAGGTCGGCCGTTTGAGGTGGACCGGACACGGCTGGAGCTGTCGCCGACCGCCGCTTGTGACCCATGGCGGAAGTCAGTGACCGGTCAAAAAAAATATTCCTTCGAAGGCCGCTGAAGTCATCTTCCATTTGTTCGGTTTTGGCGATTACACTGTTGCACTCGTATGGTACCCATTTTTTTGCACGGAGAGATTTCATGACCTTGTCAGACGTCACCCGCCGCAGATTGATCGGCAGTCTCGCGGCCGGAGTAAGCGCGGTCTCGGTAACTTCATCAAGCATCAGCAGCGCACGTGCTCAATCCGCGCAAAAGACTTTTGTTCTTATTGGCGGAGCCTTTTACGGAGCTTGGTGTTGGCATCGCGTCACCGAGAGGCTCGAAAAACAGGGCCACAAAGTCTATGCGCTTACGCTTACGGGATTGGCAGAACGCTCGCATCTCCTCAGCAGAGACATAAATCTCGACACGCACATCACGGACATCGCAAATCTCGTCGAATGGGAAGACCTCACAGACATTTGCCTCGTTGCCCATTCGTATGCCGGATGTCCCGCATCGGGCGCGCTTGAGCGCGTTGGAAACCGTGTGTCATCTATCGTCTGGGTTGATGCAATAAAGCCTGCCGACGGGGAGTCATTCCGAGACTTGGTCTCCTTCCCGATAGAGGAGGGTGCAATCAGCCGTCCGGCTCCCAAAGCGCTCCCCCCGACGGCCTTTAGCGACCCCAAAGACGTTGCTTGGGTTCTATCGAAGGTAACTCCTCAACCGATTGGCACATGGCTGCAATCTGTGAAGCTCTCCGGCGCACGCGAAAGGGTCGCGAAGAAAACCTACATCCGCTTACCCAAATTCCAGTTAGCGGCCTTGGACAAAGCGGCAGGGGAGTGCAAGTCCGATAATTCTTGGACCGTCCTCGAAAACGCGACGTCTGGCCACTCCGTTATGATCGCCGAGCCGGATTGGTTGACTGACGTGCTGGTGAAAGCAGCGTGAGATTGATCTGATCAGGAACGACTTTCCTGGGCGGCCATAACTAAATTGTAGCCGAGCGATCCGTCTCGCTCGGCTTGCGAGTAGCCAGTGTACGAACGACTTCCACACATGGCCCGTGACCGACCTCAGTTAGAGCGCTGCGAGGGCCGCTTCCGGGAGATGAGCCGACCCGATCATGCAAGCTGCCGAGGGCTGCCTTTGACCCAAAGCCGAACAAGTCAACGCGGGCGCTTTTTTCGGCCAGAGATCTCTGATGCTTCGTGGCTGCGAGCCTACGGCACGTTCGTCGCCACGGTGTGTGGCTAGAAAACAAAACGCCGCTGTCGCCGCAATCGGCGACGCATCGCCGAGACACCTGTGACTTTTGAACGTTTGCCGACTTCGTTCCTCGGCTTGCTCAACCCGGCTGCGAGGGTTCTGAAGCTCTGTCAGTTGAGATCTTAGAAACCAAACGCGTTCGTGCAGAACTGTCATGCGGTTGTGCCCCTGACCAGGCCTACTCATCAGCGCGCCTTACTATGACTATTTAAAAACCGCCATTGTCAGGCCGGAGGACGTAAAATCACTCAGTTCAATTAATAGTAGCTCAGGTTCGCTGAAAGTGCTGTGAAATACCTCATTTTCGTGGAAAAGACGTGTCCTGAGCGGTTTCATTTGCTTGTGAGGTGGGTACCAACGTCGGCGGATTAACCGCGCGATCCGGTTTAGTTTTAATGAGACAAAATACTGCTTGTTAGCCTAGGCGGTGCAGATCAACGTGCAGATATTGCCGTTTTCCGGGCTCGGCGGCATCGGAAAACTGACTCTGTAGAGGTCCAATCGCGATCGCTGCGATGGCTCGATTGGAAGTTACCTCTTCATTGGAGAATCTCGCCATGGTCGAACGTCGAGCAATGGAGCGGATACCGATCAACCGGGCGGCGCGGCTGTCGTTTGGTGGATGAGTGGGACCCATCCGTGCGTGGTGCGCGACATCAGCGCCCTGGGAGCCTGCATCTCCACGCCGTACTACATATTCGCCAGCGAATTTGCGCTATCGTTCGACGAACATTCCGAAACCTTCACCTGCCGCCTCATGTGGAGGAAGGAGACACTTTGCGGGGTGTGCTTCCTCCTGCGCCGCAGCTCGCCGAAATTGGCGAATGACGTGGTGCGGCTTGACCACCAATGATGTGCTGCCGACTCTGAGCATCCTTAAGCTCATGTGTCGACATAATTCCTCGCGTGCGCTGAGAGGCGATCGGGCGGCCGTTTTGGGCGACAAAGTCGAGCCCCTCCACAAGGTCCGCTGATTGAGGGATGGCAGACCAGATCAACTCACGTTCAGTTCTTCGCGTTTTGACCCGAAGCGGTCATGTTGCGATTTTGGGAGGAAGCATCTCAACGTTCGCATCACGCTGCAAATCGTGTCACCGCGTGAAGTTCGCAGCTTGATCGCCTCCCGGAAGAGAAGACGTGGAGGCTGGCCGTTGGCAGCCTTCTCCCGAATTTTGCCTGCTCGCCTCTCTGGCCAACAAGTTTCCTCAAGTCTTCAAATCAATCGTGGCTGCCTGGGTTTGATCCTGATTGAGTTCAGCAGCGTTGCGGCGGCGATCATCAGCAGGATGCCGGCGAGGCTGAGCGCGATCTGCATCGCAAGACCATTCGAGATGTCGGCCAGCGCTATTTGGCTGGCGAGCGCCAGCAGAACACCGAGACAATAGATTGCCAGCGAATTCTCCCCACAGCGGATCGCTGCGCGCATCAGCGGCATCGGCAGTCCTTGCCAATCGCGGGGTACGAGCCATACCGCCAAAATCGCAAGCGCTAAAAAATGCAGCAACCGCAAGGGAGCGAGATCCGATTTGTCGACTTGGTAAACCACACTGGCGAGCGCTTGTGGGACCAGATCTTCCAGGGTCGTGAGCCACCAACTCAATGCGACGATCAGGCTAAAAGTCAGATAGAGAACTGCAAGTACAAGCGCGATGCGACAGGTCATCCAGGGCCAGACTCCCTTGCCCGCAATGACACACCAGGCGCCGAGCACAACCAGCAGCTGCCAAGCCAGCGGGTTGAAGAACCACACGTTGTTGGGCCAGGCCGGGACGGTCCAGCCGAAGACGTGTACCAGCGCATAAAGCAAGAGCGACGCGCCGAGTGTCACGTTCGGCACTCGCAACAGCAACCACAATAGTGGTGCAAACAAAAGATGATAAACCACGAAAATCGGCAAGACGTCGGTATTGACCGGACGGTATTGCAGGATCGCCGCATGCGCGAGCGCCGCACCCGGATGTTCCAGCAAAAGGCGCGTGTTGCTCTCGTCGGCGATCCGGCCACCGCCGGTTAGGTAGACCATGATGGCGCAAGCTATAGTGAGCAATAGAAATGCAGCATAAATGTCCCAGCTTCGCCACAGCGTACGGGTGATGACGCCGGGCCAGCCATCGCGCGAATGTGCGCTGCCGTAAGCCAGTGCGCAGGTCACACCCGAGACGAACATGAATACTTCCGCGCTATCACTGAAGCCGTAGTTCCGCAGCGTCAGCCAGCTTCCGATGTTGTTGGGGAAATGATTCAAAAAGATGCACCAGAGCGCGAGGCCGCGGCAAGCATCGATGCGTAGGTCGCGGCCTAGCCCTTTCGGCTGCGGCCGCGGGCCCGCCAATGGCATCGCAGGCGCCGCGAGCAACTCGGGTTCGGGCTGCGGATGCAGTCCGCGCAACGCGTTTCGCTCGATCTCCGCCAGCATCCGGCGACCGTCAATGTTCAGCGCAGTCCGATGCTTGTCGAGGTGGGCCGGCGCGTCACTAACGCGATACGATCGCATCGGCTCCCGGGCATCGGACAGATCGATCGAACTGATCGCCACCATCTCGACGAAAGAGCTGCGCGGCGGCGGCGCAGGCACCATCATCATGGTGGCGACGGACCGAAAGGACGGAAATGATAATCCTTCCATTCCTTCCATTAATTCTTCGTCGGTAATCACTTCATAGGAGCCAGCCGGTAGTATCCGCTCCAAGCTTGTGATCCGAAATGGGTGCTCGAACTCCACCGTTTCACGTCGTGATCGGGTAATCGTCATGATCATCCTCGCATGTTGGCGAGGACGCGCCGGGACAGCGGATAACAGCTGGCATAAAGAGGCGATCTCGCGGGTGCTGAACGCTCAATGACGGGGCTATTCAGCACCTCGGGCGAAAGCGATTCCACTGCAAACCGAAACCGGAAACTCCGCCTCAGAGCCATGCGCGTCCGGATTAATTGTTATCGAATATTCGCTGCCGTCCCGGCAGCCAATGCGCCAAGCATCGACCCCAGATTCGGTGCCGCCTTGATACATGGTCCGAACAACAGCTCCACAGGCCTGCTTTCTATTCTTCAAAACGGACGTCCAGAAAGCGAGATGCTTAGCCTGATCCAGTGCAAGTATCCTCATCGACCTTTTGTTAGCGGCGTGGGCCATTCTGAAAGGCTCGGCAGCTACGACCTCGGGTGGCATGGCTGTTGTTGCAGTGGCAGCCGCCCTTCTAAAATGCAGATCGGCATCCAGAACAAACCATAGGACGGTGAAGCTCGCGACAGCCACCAGAGAGAGAATAGGCGATCGCTTCATCATGTCTCTCCCTCCCAGAGATCGAGACATTGCGGCCATCGCGGCGTCGCGAGGCCCGAGAAACCTAACGAAATATGGTACGTCGTGAACGGCGCTGATCGCTGCAACCGCCCAGGAACTGAGCCCTACCTTTCGATGAGCAGTGGCACAGCGGGGAGTGCAGCAGCGGCAGCGGGTTCAAGCAGCGGCACTGACCTGTCGCGAAAAGTGTCAAGGTGGGGCTGACTGATACCGTTTAAAGCCGCGTCAGCTCGGCTCGAACCTTGCGTGTCACTGCGTGCCGAGCGGCGAGCTTGACAGCGCACTAGATGTCCGATTCGGGCACACGTTTACCTAGTCGACTGGAAGAGCATGATCTGATCAACGGCAAACACAACTCACGATTTATGAACGCGCGGAGGTTTCACACAACCGCTGAGGCATAGAAGGGCACGGCGCGCGAGACGGACTCAGATCGCATAACGCGCAGCGCGAGATAAATGTCTCTTCCTGGCCGATTTTGTTGCAAAAGTTGGCTGCAATGGATTTGGCCGCTGGGCCTTTTGTTGAGCCGCGCTTTGAAGCGC
>NZ_JBVVOU010000043.1:0-34148 GCF_055807635.1 Bradyrhizobium sp. Kon56
ATCAGATCCGTGCGTTCCTGCTGGAGCGGGGCATCGCCGTGCGGCAAGGCCTGCGCTCCCTGCGGTCCGAGTTGCCGGGTATCCTCGCGACGCGCACCGATGTGCTCTCGCCTCGCATGTTGCGCATCATCGAGGATCTGGCGGGCGACTGGCGCCGGCTGGATGAGCGTATCGAGGACCTCTCCAGCGAGATCGAAGCATTGGCCCGTCAAGACAAAGGCTGCGAGCGACTGATGACGGTGCCCGGCATTGGCCCGATCATCTCGAGCGCGATGGTGACTGCGATCAGCACTGGAGACGTGTTCTCGAAAGGCCGCGACTTCGGCGCCTGGCTTGGACTGGTGCCGAAGCAGATATCGACCGGCGACCGCACGATCCTCGGCAAGATATCAAGGCGCGGAAATCGCTACCTGCGCGCGCTGTTTGTGCAGGCCGCGTGGGTTGTGCTGATCAAGGTCAAGGGTTGGGAGCGCTATGGCCTCAAATCTTGGATCGAAGCCGCCAAGAAACGATTGCACCACAACGTGCTGGCGATTGCGCTCGCCAACAACCTCGCCCGGATCGCCTGGGCGGTTCTCAACAAGGGACGCGCCTTCGAGTGCGTCAACACGGAGGAGACGGCGTCCCGAGCTGCCTGATCCTCGCACCGTGCTCGGGGCCATCAAGGCGCGGCCTGACCGGGGTAGACAAGACGTCAGGACAGCACGACGGCCGGCCTTGACGGCCCTTGCGCGCGGCGCGTCTGCGCGCGCAGGCCGGGACAAAGGAACGACCGCCAGGCACGAACTAGGGAACAGCACGAGGTGAGGTGCGATCGATGACGTAACCAACATCCCTTACCCGCCGAGGCCTGCGAGAGGAATGAGACAACGATGGAGGATCGGTCTTCCCGGCGCATGCGAACACTGGTGACCCGAATGGCCCGTTCGAGGCCTGTCCGCTAATTAGCTCGAATGCGCGGTGATGCCCATGATGGCCCGGAGCACAACATGCTCCAATCAGAGGCCGGATACATTGATGCAAGACCGCATCTGCCAGGTTGCCGAAACCTCTTGCAACGCGCGGCCGGACCATACATTGGGTCACAAGCGGCCTATCGGCATCCCGGCCGCTTACTTCCGGTTAAGCACCGCGAGCGGACATGACCGGTGTGGGTCGGGAGGCCCGAGATGAGCGAGAAGCTGCCCTCAAGGCTAGGGCGCGCCCTCCGGCAGCTTCTGCTCTGCAACTACCCGCACGGGTGGAAAAACGACGCAGTCCGCAACGTCGAACAACACCGAGATGCTTCGGTTGAAGGAGCCCGCGAAGGCGATGGCGTCATGGCGCCTTCCATCAATGATGCGAGTACCAAGCGTACAATGAGGCGTCCACTGTCCCGGCCGATAGTGGGGCCGGCAATAGGCCGGGTCGATAGCTGCGCTGACCGAACGGTGCCACCTCCTGAGGGCTGCATCTCCACAGGCTCCAGCCGCGCGATTGCTCCTCTTTGAGTAGTAATTGCGTCATGCGCCGTCCATCGTGCCGCTGGATCGGCTCGATCGGGAAATTTATCTGGTCCTGGAAGACTTCGGCGCCCGCGTCGGCTGTTCCTGGCGCGAGACCGACGAGCAGGATACCGACGTCGAGACGATCATCCGGGACCTGCTCTCCGGGCAATACGCCTACTCTGAGTGCCCTGGGCTGTCCGAATAGATTAGCACCGGCGTCTGGACCGCGACCCAAGGACCGATGAGGAACATGTCCAACTCGGATCAGGAAGTTCGACCAGCAGAACGGGATCGAACCTGAAGCTCCTCCAAGCCCAGCGGGAGCGAGGTGTTGCTTCACCCAAAAAGGCCAGGCCCGGCGACCGAACCAACTGAGCTCGTGGTTTCCTTCGTTTGGCGCCGGACGCGCTACGGCCAGAAGGCGCGTTGAGCGCGAGGCTGCTCCCCGCTTCGAAGGCGGCGAAGGTCTCCGATGATCGCAACCCAAGCTCGGGCCCGCCCGTCGCGTGCCGATGAGCTTGCGAGGACACTACAAGCTCGCGCGCTCGTCGAGCGCTCGGACGCACCCGCTCAGTGTGAGGAGGCCGCGCAAACCTTTTTTACTTGAAGGGAGAGATGCCATCGGATCTGCAAACCGGTGCGCCAACAGCGCAAAGCCCAGCACTCGTTTGCTTTTTTTACATAACCGAACCTCTTGGACCCGAGCCTGGACCCAACGACCAGCTACTTCGGGCATCGCGGTTCAGAGAGACCTGCGTGTAGGCGGTAAGCATGAGGGGCCCGGATGGCTGCGCCCTCACAAGCCTTCAAGGGTTGACAAGCGCCCAAGGTGCTTTTGATCACGTCTGAAGCTATACTACCCCGCATTGCCGGGTGAAAAATCTGGACGCCAACTTTGCTGCTTGCCAAATCATTCCCTGCAACTCTGTTGCGTCTCTCTAATCAAGTGAAATGCCAAACTCGCGGCGACGCACACTGGTCAAATTTAAGCTTCGATTCGACAAGTCAGGAGCTATTGCTCTCGGGCCGGACTTTCCAGTTCACGGATGGCATCGAGTAGGTCCTGTTGAGTAATGCCTTTGCTAGCCAGCTGGTCTCTAATGATCCCAGGGACAATGCTTGGGAAGAGTGCCATCAGAATGCGCCCACTTTGAGCACCATCCCTAGCGCTTAGCGCATCGATAGTCACCGCTAAGCCATCTAGCCCGCTGTTAAGAAAGACCTGGCGCCAACTATTAATCACAGACCAGTCGGCGTCCAAGAGGCCCGACGAGTCGACAACTTCCAAGGGCTCATTCATCATTTGTCCACCTAGGTACGATCGATGACTAACTTTGCTTCAGCGCATCCTGAATGACCTCGTCAGAAAATCCTAGCGCCTTGGACGCCTCGATCAAAGAACTCTCCAGTTCCTGATCGGTCATCCGATTGAACTGTCCCGGCTCCCCGATTTCATGACGTTTGACCAGCATACCTTGGATCTGTGCCGCCGTTCGCAAACCGCTGTTCGCTTGCGCTAAATCCGGCCGAAAAATTGGCGACCCATCTGGAGTGGTAAGCTGCCGCCCATGCTCGTCGTACACCGGCAGCCCACGTATCGCCATGTCGATGGTGTGCCGAAGTCGAACTATGATCCAACTATCGGTCAAAGCAGCCTTCTCGATCGCAAGCTCTCGAACCCTCGATTCTTTGGCGACGCGCTCAGCTACTATTTCTTGGACACGATGCACTACTGCGCGACTGGTGCACAGTCGGTGAGCGTTCGCCGGCTGGAACGTGTAACCACCTGCGCGATACGCATCAGCTTGAGTTTTGCCGTTTGCAAGTGCTTGGGCCACCATCTCGTGGCTGGGTTTGCGCAGGGCTGGCATCGGACCGCTTGTACGTTAATAGCTTGTCCCAGCTTATCATATAATTATCAATTCGGGAGCGCCTGCAGAGCTCATTTGAGCAACCCCCGGACCGACGCTCAGAGCCCACCATGGAGCAGGCCAATCTTTTTTCAAGTAGTGCTGACTGTTTCAAAGCTGATCGGACTGCGGGTTTAGACTGCTCGCCTCGACCGCGGCCCTGACGCCGACATCGCGAGCACACCATGTGCGGATACCAGCCGAGATCCGCGTTCGGGTAACATCCTGATGAAGCGAAATAAGGCCACGTATGATGAGCAATCGCCCCTTGGGCGGCAAACTAGCTCCTCATGCTCAAATTGCTTCTGCGTGGCTTCTCTGGTCCTCCACAGCTGCTTTCTGCGGGCTAGATCAATTCCTCATCCGAGGAAAGCCGGACGCCATAAGGTTGTTGCGGTCGCGCGGTGGCAACACCCGGGTGCACCGGCTCGTCTTGACTTGGCGACCGTAGGCTACTCAACTGAGAGCAGTGATGTTGCGAGGTGCGTCATGGAGCAGGAATTCTACCAGGGTCTCGCCCAGCGGGTCCGGGCCATCGCCCAGAAGGCCGATCCGTTCACCTGCCGTCGGTTGCTGGATCTCGCCAAGCGGTACGAGGCGAAGAGCAACCCGGCGTCCCGGTCCGGAGCAACCGAGCGGCCGCTCCCGGTGCCGCGCACGACGCCATCGCCATCGATCTTCTCCGGACCGAGCGAGGCCTGAGAGCACTGGCGCCAGCAGCCACATCAAAGGCCGTTTGTGATGAGCTCAGGCACTCCCACCGACCGGCTGTACCCTTCGGCCAAACCGGAGATCTGGCGACCGGCGAATCAGGCCCCCGGTCTCGGCCGCAAAGCTCGCCTAACCAGCAAGCGAATGATTGAGGAAGAAACGCAGCATGTCCCTAGTCGCGTCCGGCCTCGATTTGTCCAGAATGTGCGCTTCTACGGGTACTGCCTGACCTGCGCTCGAATGGTAGCAGGGTGATTGGTCTATCGCCTTCCAGGAAGGACGCGAGCTTGGAGAGCTTCCTTCTCTAGTAAGCGTCTTGAGAACTCGAGCCGGATTGGGGCTATTCCGTTGCAAGCGCGCTGGTTCAAGCAAATTGTCCGTACCGTGCAGTTGGGCCGGGGAGTCAAGCTCGTTCGCTCCGTCTGCGGCCTAACGCTCGCCGGGGTTGCGTCACTTTGTCTGTCCAGCGTTGCCCTGAGCAAGGACAAGGGCAGCGACAACGGCGAGGTTGACGACGGGGCGGCAAATACGGCAGTGCTGCCGAATATCTACCTGGACCTGCGGACGAACTATGCGAAGATTCCAGCGAACACACTGTCGATCGGCTTCAGCAGTCCGTCCTTGTCCAGCGCACTCGCTACACTGCAGACGCTCTCAAGGCCCACGAACTCCCCAACGCTTCAAAGCCTCCCTCTCCTGTCGTCACCGGCGAGCCAGAGCATTTCGGTAGATGTTCCCTTGACGGTCGATGTCAGCGACCGGGTCTCCTTGTATAGCGGCGTCACCGCCAGCGCTACACAAAGCGCCACCTCCGACTGGTCAACGTTCGCCGTCAGCAGCTGGAATGTGGGAGTTCAGGCAGACGTCTATGAACAAAATGGCGGATGGATCCCGACGGTGACGCTGCAGTCGACTTACACAAGATCGGTGCCGGACACGCCCCTTGCGACTACCTCATTTAACAACATCTTGGAGTTCGATTACGCGCTGAATAAGGACGAGACCAAAGGATTCCTTGCTGGCGTCCAGTACACCCGGATTGAAGTCGATTCGCCGCGCGCGCGAGTCCACCCGAACGTCATCGGCTATGTCGGCGGTTATCATCAATGGGACAACAACTGGAAGTTCACCGGCCGTGTCGGCGTCCAATCGTTCGGCGGGGCACAGCTTGTGAACGTGACACCCTTCCAATCTTTTACCCAGCCGATCGTGAGGTTCGATCTCGACCGGATGGATGACAACGATAACCGACTGTTCGGCGTGACCGCCGAAATTGCCTGGGCGCCCAAGCCAGCCTACCAGCTGACGATCCGAACGCCGCTTTACGCGATCAGGCACTAGAGATCCTTGGAGCAAACGAGGGCGACCTGCTCCGAAGGTTGCCCGCGATCGTCTTGGGCTTGGTTCCTTGACGTCGAAGCCTCCCCGTGAGAGCGAGAACTGAACCAGCCGTCGATGGCAGCGGCGGCCCATTGTGCCGGCTTATCGCGATGGCAGCATTGCATGCATTTGGCGTTCCGTCGTGACCGAAAAAACTCGGGCCTCGGCACGCGAAAGCTGTGATCGTGGCATCGATCGGCGACCATGTATGTCCGGGCCGGCATGTGGCACTTGGCGCAGGACGGCCGTGGATCTATGCTGGCGCAGCGACATTGCCGATGATGCGGGCCAATCTGACCGATTAATTACGTTACTTGAAGCGCGGGCGGACTCAGGAATTCCGGACGATCATCGGAGAGGTTCGACCTTCGCAGCCATGTCGGCGGCGCGCCCGATCCGATACGTCGCGTTGCGGCACTTCAGGATCCAGACGGCGTGGTCCGGCCTGGAGCGCTTTTTATCTCTCACCGCACCAAGCGGCATGTCGCATGCAAACCCCTGCATCCGGATCTGCGCTGCCAGTATCTCCTGCGGCGTTTCAGCTGCAACCAGCGTCGCCGTCGGTTGGGCCCGCACGGATGGGCCGAAAAGAGCGGCTGAAGCAGCCAGCAATATTGACGCAAGCAACTTATACATGGATGTCATCTCCTCGCCGTCGACACCATTTGCGTTCACGCCAAGCCGGCCAGCCCGTTGCTATAACACGGGTCGCCTGAGGTCTATTTGGTCGCCATTCGCCGGGTCGGCGCGACAGTGCTGGCGGGCGCCATCGGCGAGATCGAAAACGTCAGCCACGTGTTCCATCCTGCGGGCCGGTTTTCTGCGGCGAATTCGCCATATGCCTTTAGGTTGAGATAGCCTTGCATATCTCCAACGGGAAACAAGTATCCGACCTGCGGACCTACGCCGAGAACTCGTGAGCGGAAACCACCGAGCACCGGATGTTGCCCGAAGTCATCGGTGATCTGCTGATAGGCGTAGCCCACGAGGCCAACAAAGACCTGCTTGGAGAGAAACTGCGAGGCACCCCAGTCGACGTGAAAGTCGATGCCGTTCTGGTATTGGGTGTCGGGGTTCTTGAAGTTGTAGGTAAGTCCGGCGACGGCTGAAAATTCGTGGCCGGTCTGCGGATTGAAATAGGTGTAACCGCCGCCGCCATCGATTGCACCATGGCCGATACCGAGGTTGGCGAGGCGGGTTGGCGAATAGGCGCCGACCGGAATGTCTCCGGTAACATAGGTCATGAAATTGTGCACGCCTGCATTCCACTTGAGGGTCGCCTGGGGATAGAGATCGCCGACCGACGTGATGGAGTCGCCGATGCTTCCCGTCCGAGTTGTCCCGAACGGTCCAATTGCTGTAGTCAGCGTGCCGCTCAGGTCGGCGCTCGACCGGCCGAACACGCCGATTATGCCAAGGGCCAGTTGTCCGCCCAGCACCGGCGTCGCGAAGGTGTAGGTGGGATTGAGCAGCAGGAGATCGGCCTGCGCATTGAGGTGCAGGTCCAGGTTGACGTTGACTGTCGCAGGAAATCTGCCGACCCGAACTTCCCTGGCCGCCGCTGTGGCGCCGAACGCTGATACCGTGGTGTGATAGTACACCTCAGCCATGGACCAACCCGGCACCCCCGGCACTGCAGCAAGGCTGCTGAACCGACCGGGCAGCCAGTACGAAACGCCGTCTTCGTCGGCGTAGGCCGCCTCTGACATGCAGCCAAGCAGCGCCACGGCAGCGCTGAGACCTGAGCGGATGAGCCAAGGCCGGAATTTTCCTTTGCAAGATTTTCGTTCGAATGTGTCCCGTGTCATTTGTCTGCCCCAAATGAAAAAGAGATGAAGTCTACGTCCGCCTTGCCCTGGATTGCCAAGGCGACAGGGGTTGAGCACATACTACCTGAAGTCGCTGTGGCAAAGGGGCACCAGTGGCCTGAATTCGCCTTGGTAGCAACACAGCAAGCTTCGGTTCAGCCATCATCCGCGGCCAGCACGCGGCGGCGACCCGGCAGCTACGTGAATGCATCGGCTCACCCATGGTGATCATACTCACTGAGTGCAATCCTCACCTCCCGGGCGAAGTCAACGAGCGACGTCGTGAAAGCACCGAGGGAAACAATGAAGAGGACGGCAACCCCGTGCTCATGTCGAAGATGAAAGAACGCCGTCACGAACGCAACGACAATGAGGATGCTGATCAAGATACTCCCGACAACCGCCCAGAAGACTGCCCGATTCAGCATGGTTGCACGTCGAACCAGACGCGGAAGATCGGCCTTGAGCCGGCTCCTTGCCGCATCGTTGTCGGGGATCCCGTTCAGGAAAATCGTTCGATCGATGATTCTGTTTAAACGGGATATCAGCACGGCGATGAACGCGGCAAGCGCGCCGAGCAGAAACGCGGGCGCCGCTGCCTGCGAAATAACCTGCGAGAGTTGGGTGACGGTTGGGGTATCCGTCAGCATGGACAGGCGCGGACCTCTGCGACCGTGCCGGAGGCCACAAAAAGAAAAATCGGCCCGTTCGATGAGCTTCCAGGCGCTGCCCGCATGGTGGTCTCCCCTGTGCAATCATCATCCGCAGAAATGACGCCCGATTGACGCTCCGGCTCGTAAAACTACTTGCAGATACGATCACGCGCTCGCGTGCGTTCAGTGAGGATCAAACCCACTCCGCATCATTGCGTACAGAATGATCCCTCCACGCAGCGTCGTCTTGCCATTTCGCGCCAATCTTTCCGAGCTGATCGGAGGGAGGAGAACGGTGTTCCCTGCCGCTCCACGGCGTATCTTCATCCAGAGCACGAAGCTGCGGCTGAAGCGGCTCGCACCCGCCAAGCCCTAGCTCATTCGCATCTCGGCGCTTGCGTATCCTATATACCTCCAGAGAATAGGCTGGTCGCCATGGCTGCTTTCCTCATCCAATAGTGTTCAAGGCCACCGGCACTTATTGTGCGCTGGGTTTATTGAGTTGACGGCGAAGGGCGTCCACGAGAGCGGCTGCGCCTCGATCGTTCGACGTGATCCGCGACAGCCGTTCGGCGTAGTCGAGCGCTTCCGCGACGTTGCCGGCATCGCGGCTGAAGGTCGCAAGTGCAAGCAGAATATCGCGATCGTCGGGATGCCGGGCCAGGTTCTTCTTCAGGACCTCAATCGATTCATGGACGCGGCCCGACGAATGCAGCGCCACGGCGTAGACATAGGCATACTGCGACCGGTCAGGTTCAAGCTCGGTCGCTGTGCGGAATTCGTCGAGGGCGTCGTCCGGCCGCTTCTGCCGAATAAGAGTGAGGCCGAGCGCATGGCGTAACCCGGCGTCCTGGCGTGAAGAGGAGACGGCTGTTCTGAGGATGCCCTCTCCGTCGCCATCCCGGCCAAGCTGCCGATACAGGTCCGCCAGGTTGATCGCGGCAGGCGCATATTGGGGACTGAGCCGCAGGGCTGCTTTGTATTCGCTCTCTGCATCCGCTGTCAGCCCGCGCCGCGCATAGAAGCTTCCGAGGGTCGAGCGGGCTTCGGGCCGGTCCGCGTTGAGGCGCTGCGCCGCAACGAACTCGGCCTCGGCCTGTTCAAATGCGGCGCGGTCAGAGGCGGGCCGGTTGGCAGGAGGCACGGCGGCCAACACCGACACCGCTCGAATACGAACGCCGCGGCTCGGATCAGTGAGGAGAGGCGAGACAAGCGGCCAGATGCGATCGCCTGGCACGCCTTCGAGCATGTCAAGCGCCCCGACCCGCACCATTGGATCGGGATCAACCAAACCCTTGCGGGCGAGCTCGATGTTCGTGGGCGAGACCCGCGAACGAAGTTCGCCAAGAGCGCTTGCGCGCGCGATTGCCGGCGCTGTCTGACCGCCCGCGACCGCAGCCAGCAGCAGGGCCGCGTCGGTTCGGTCGGTCCAGGAAGCCTGGAATGCCTCGGCGTAGTTCTGGAAACCTTTTCGCAACGGCCCGTGCCAGCGCTCGATCGCGTCGGCCGCCCATTGTGCGGATTTGTCGGCATGACAAGTGTTGCAGGCATTGGGGGTGCCAAGCTTTGCGGAAAGATCAGGCCTCGGAATTCGAAGGCTGTGATCGTGCCGTTTGTCGACTCCCATGTAGGTGCTGACAGGCATATGGCACGACGCGCAGGTGACCGCCGGCGTCACGCCTTCGTGGCGATTGTGTGAGGCAACTTCATACTTGTCGGAGGCATGGCATTGCACGCACACGCTGTCCCCTGGGGTGCGGAGCCTGGCGGCGTGAGGTTCGTGGCAATCGCTGCAGGTCACGCCGGCCGCGAACATCTTGCTTTGCTTGAACGGACCGTAGTTGTAGACCTCATCGTGCATCTGCCCGTCCGCATGATACAGGCCGGGAGCAAGGGGGGAGATGGTATGTGTGTCGGACAAGGGGTGTCCGGGCACCCAGTCCTCGGAAAACGCGCCGCGTCGTGCATGGCAAAGCCCGCAAGTCTCAACTTCCCTGCGTGTGATCGCAGGAGCGACGCTGCGCTGCGGATTGCCGGTCTTCGGATCGGAGTTCCAAGTGACGCCGTCGCGCTCGTTCAAGAAAACAGCCAACCCTTTGCGTGGGTCATCATCTTTGCCAAACCAGCTCCGCTGGCTGCGGGCCCAACTGATGTGGCGGGAGCCTTTGCCGTGGCATGTCTCGCAGCCGACGCTGATTTCCGCCCAGGCGGTAGCGAAGCGGTCGGTTGCCGCGTTGTAGTTCTTCCGCACGCCGGTTGAATGACACTCCGCGCACATGAAGTTCCAGTTTTGATTGAGCTTGGTCCAGTGCAGTACATCGTCGTGCTTGATCTCCTCATCAGGATAGAGATGAAACCAGCGTTGACCGCCCTGGCCCTTCGGTCGGCTGTCCCAGGCGATTGAAAGCGCCTGTATGCGGCCATCTGGGAATTCGATCAGATATTGCTGGAGCGGATCAATGCCGAAGGTGTACTTGACTTCGAAGGTCGTGAGCTTGCCGTCGGGACCGTCGGTCTCGACGAACAGTTTGCTATCCTTCTTGAAGAAGCGCGAATGGACGCCGAAATAGTCGAAACTGGCATCATCGAAATTGCCGAGCACGGAAGCGACTGTGGCATGCTGCATGGCATGCCTGTGCTGGGATTCTTTCCACAATACGGTTTCGGCCTGGTGGCACCCTGCGCAGGATTCGCTGCCGACAAAGTCCAAGGCAGGGGTCGCGCCGCTACTGCGAAGAGCGTTGGGGAAGACGAATCCGCCCTCGGTCACTAGCAGCAAGGCCAGCCCGCCGGCGAGCACGGCAACCGTCGCCAGCGCTGCTCCCATCGCCGACCTCCACCAGCGGCGGGCACCGTCGCTTTGGATCTCCGTCGAGATCTCGGCCGGGCTCGATACGGACGGGCGCTTTGAAAGCCTGCGATTTTGACCGGCTTTGATCTTTTTGCGCGCCACCATTCGTTACCCGCTATACGGCTGGTATGTAGCTGGGGGGCGAACTCTCATAATCATCGTTTTCCGAACGATCGCTTGCCTGCGCGCGAGCCTCCCGGACGCCCGCGCGCGTGGTTCCGATGATGCCTCAGACGAGAGAGGTTGGGGTGCAGACGACCCCGTCATTGCCAGGATAGCTGATTACTCCTGTGTTATTTCCCAGCGCCCCGCGATCCTTGCTCCAGTGCCGCAAGTGCCTTGTCCACGCCAAAGTTCGAGGGAGGCGCGCTCGGCGGGTATTCCTTGAACGACTCCAGGAATTGGCCGACGATGATGGTCGCGGGGAGGAAGGTCCACATCTTCTCCCCCCACCACTTGCCGTACGCCATCGACTGCGACTGGTAGCGCTCCCACGGATCTTGTCGCAGATTGGTGACGAGAGGCGCGTTCGTACTTGCCTCATGGCCGTTGAAGAGATTGCCTTCGACCGTCTTGAAGCTGACTTTCCAATCGTTATAGCGCAGGGCGTTGAGTTCCCCGCTGTCGGTGAAATAGAAGACCTCGCGCCTTGGCGCTGTCGAGACATCCCCCTTGAAGTACGGCAGGAAATTGTATCCATCGAGGTGATTCTTGAAGGTCTTATCACCCGCCTTCAGTCCCTTCAGAAGTTTCTCCTTCGCGTCCGGAGCACCGGCGGCGGCGAGAAGAGTCGGCATCCAGTCCTCGTGCGCCATGATCTCGTTGACTATCGTGTCCGGCTTGATGACACCGGGCCATCGCACGAGCATCGGCACGCGGAACCCGCCCTCGAAGGTCGTGCCTTTCTCGCCCCTGAAGGGATGGTTGCCGCCGTCGGGCCAGGTGAATATCTCCGCTCCGTTATCGCTGGTGAAGATCACGATGGTGTTGTCGGCGATATTCAGCTCGTCCAGCTTCTTGAGGAGTTCGCCGACCTCCCAGTCGAGCTCCATCATGCCGTCAGCGAAAAGGCCATAACCGCTTTTTCCGTTCCATTTGTCCGCAAGATGCGTCCACACGTGCATGCGCGTGCTGTTGTGCCACAGGAAGAACGGCTTGCCGCTTTTCACAGAGCGGTCCATGAAATCGGTCGAGCGGCGCACCAGCTCGGGCTCGACGGTTTCCATGCTGACCTTGGCTGCGGGGTCCATCCCGGGATGCGGCGGCAGCGGTCCGCCGTCCACGATGGTCTGCTTGCCGACGGGGCCCCAGCGCGGATCGATGGTGGGATCGTCCTTGTCCGTCGCCTTGCTCTCCACGATGTTGCGCGGCCCGAATTTCGCTCGGAACGACGGGTCCTTCGGATAGTCGTTCTCGTATGGCTCCTCCATCGCGTTCAGATGGTAAAGGATCCCGTAGAATTCGTCGAAGCCGTGCACCGTCGGCAGGAATTCGTTCCGATCGCCGAGATGGTTTTTCCCGATCTGCCCGGTCGCATAGCCCAGGGGCTTCAGTAGGTCGGCAATCGTCGGATCCTTGTCCTGAAGACCCTGCTTGGAGGCCGGCAGGCCGACCTTCAGGAGGCCCGTGCGGAACGGCGTCTGGCCAGTGATGAAAGCAGCGCGGCCTGCCGTGCACGATTGCTGTGCGTAGTAGTCGGTGAAAAGCGCACCTTGCTTCGCGATGCGGTCGATATTGGGTGTCGTGCCGCCCATCATGCCGCGGTGATAGGCACCCACATTCCAGGTGCCCAGATCGTCGGTCATGATGACGAGAATATTTGGCTTGGCCGACTGCGCATGAGCGGCTCCTGCTGATACAACCAACGCAGCACCAGCAAAGAACGATGTGACGTACCGTTTCATGAATCCTCCTATAATCGCTCAATCCTTTAATCGACTTCGTCGACCACGAATTCCGATCACTGCTTCATCTTGATGCCCTGCTCGGCTCTGTAGGCCTTGAAGACCACATCGATTGCTTCAATGACTTTCTTGTCCTGGTTAGCCTTACAGTAGACGATGAGTTCGTGTTCGAGAGCCTTGGCCCGGTCGACCTTCATCATGTGCTTCTTGGCGAGGCCGTTATACCAGCCGCTATACCAGACGGTCAGGTAATCAGCGTCTTCCTGAAAAGTGTTCGCCAACTGTGCGCAGGTCAGTTTCTGAACGTCGATATAGCCGTCGGCGTCCGCATAGGTTTTGAGTTCGACCTGGGCCAACGCCGGTCCCGCAATAATAGCGGTCGCGCAAAACAAGATGAGTTTCTTTGCTACATTTGGATGGCTCCCCTGCTGTCCTAATTCGCAACGCTCGATCATGGCAAGCAGCAGAAGCAGGCGGCTGCGCGCGTTCCCTTGAACATGATGGTCGCTCCGAAAATGATTGGTTGAAAAGTTGGAGCGCGGCGCTACCGCGCCCCGAAGCGGCGGTCTCGGCAAACGGCTGTCAAAGTGACCTCGACAGCTCTATCGTCTGCCAACCCGATTGACCGGACCGCCACGATTCATCGGTACTCCAGGTCGTACACCGACCCCCGCGGCGCCGATGCCGGGGGTCACCACCGCACGCGCGACTGGCCGCGGCCGCAGCACAACGCCGGGCCTGACGATGCAACCAGCAGGATACGAAATGTACTGGCAATAAACTACGGCGCTGGCCCTTTCACTGCTGGCCGTCACGTATCCGGCCGCCAGCAGGGCTGAAAGTGTAATCGAGCGCTTCATGCTTGCCTCCTCCATTTGATTGATCGTCAGATGTGCATCTGCTTCAGTCGGCAAACAGAGGCAGGCGTAATGCGTATCGGCCGAGTTTTGTACGTACGGTTTGAGCCTTTGAGATCGAGACTACCGCCGGTGGTCTTGACGAACTCTATTGCTTATCCCGCATTGCTTTCTCGATCTTGCTCTTCTCTGCGGCCGCTATCTCCGATGGCCCGAGTTTCACTGTGAGCTTGTTGATCTTGCCAGTGAACTTGAATGGCACCTGGTAGTCCTGATCATCTACCGAGGTGCCGGTATCAAGGCCGACGTTGAAGGTCTCATCCCACATGAGGGTGATTGGCAGACTGCGCGGCATTGGATGGCTGTCCGCTACCTTGCCGTCTACCTTTAGCGTCGCGGTGCCGCCCTTGCCGAGGCCGGGGCCGTCGACTTTCCAGTCGAACTCCAGTGTGTGCTTGCCCGGCACCAGCGCCTCCTTAGCTTGCCACTTGACGCGCTCCAAGCCGACCAGATTCCAGGTGAACACGGGCCGGCCCTTCAAGAGATAGAAGCCGTAACCAGCGAAGCGGCCGCCGTCGGTCATCAACATACCCTCGGCACCCCCTTGCGGAATCTCGACGTCCGCCGTGATCGTGTACGACCGATTCAGCAGGCTCGGCGCAGAGCCGGTGTCCGGGAACGGCACATTGCTCACTTCGCCGGAATAGGTGAAGAGAGTCCGGCCCGGCGTGTAGCTCGGCTTGGGCGAGATAAATCTCTCAAGGCGCGTGTCCGCGAGTGGGAACACTTGGTACTTTGTCGCCTCCATCGCAAACAGTTGCTGCATGGCGCGGAGCTTCTCTGGCATTTTGGCGGCGAGATTGTTGGACTGCGTCCAGTCCTCGCTGACGTTGTAGAGCTCCCATGGGAAGTCGTTCATGACATCAGAGGGCGGCTTGTCCAAGGTCATCACCCATGGGGCGTGGACGGGAGGCGCCGAGGCGATCCATCCATCGTGATAGATCGCACGCGAACCAAACATCTCGAAATACTGCGTTGTCCGTTTGCCCGGCGCGTTCGCGTCCGCCTTGTCCCAGGTGTAGGCCATGCTCACACCTTCGATCGGCTTCTGCGCGATGCCGTTGACGCTCACCGGTGCCGGGAGGCCGGCCGCTTCGAGGAGCGTCGGCACGACGTCAATCACATGATGGAACTGGTTGCGGATGCCTCCGGCGTCCTTGATCCGCGCGGGCCAGGCCATCGCCATGCCATTGCGGGTGCCGCCAAAGTGAGAGGCCACCTCCTTGGTCCACTGATACGGCGTGTCCCAGGCCCACGCCCAGCCCACCGCGTAATGGGGGTAGGTCTGGTCGGTGCCCCAGGCGTCGTAGAACTTCATGTTCTGTTCGACCGTCGGGTTCACGGCATTCGCGACGGCGAACTCGTTGAACAGGCCGTGCACGGTGCCTTCGGGGCTCGCGCCGTTGTCGCCGCTGACGTAGATGACCAGTGTATTGTCAAGCTTGCCGGCGTCCGAAATCGCCTGAATCACGCGGCCGATCTCGTTGTCAGTATAGGCAAGGTACGCCGCATAGACGTCGGCCTGCCGGATGTAGAGCTTCTTCGCCTCGGGCGAAAGCGTGTCCCATTGCGGAATGTCTTTCGGCCAGGCGGTGAGCTGCGCGTTCTGCGGAATCACGCCAAGCTTCTTCTGGTTGGCGAAGATGGTTTCACGCAGCTTGTTCCAGCCCTCGTCGAACAGTTTCATGTTGCTGATCTTGTCCACCCACTCCTTTGTGGGGTGGTGCGGCGAGTGCGTGCCGCCGGGCGCGTAGTAGATCATGAAGGGTCGGTCGGGCTGGACTTCGTTCAGCATCTTAATGCGCCCAATCGCCTCGTCGGCCATGGCGGTAATCAGGTTCCAGCCGGGATTGCCAAGGAACGGTTGAATCGGCGTGGTGTTGCGGAACAGGTTATTCGGCTGCCACTGGCTGGTGTCGTCGCCGGCGAAACCATAATAGTAGTCGAAGCCCTTGATGGGTCCGGTCGGCCAGTTATGGAAGGGACCGGCTTGGCTTCCCTCCCACTGCGGCACGTTGTGATCCTTGCCGTACCACGAGGTGTCGTATCCGTTCTGCCGCAAGATCTCGCCGATGGCGACCGCGTCTCGCGGGATGACGCTGTTGTAGCCGGGGTAACCTGTCGCCTGGTCGACGACCACGCCCGTTGACACCGAATGATGGTTGCGGCCGGTGAGGAGCGCGGCTCGCGTCGGCGAGCAGAGCGCCGTCGTGTGGAATGCCGTATAGCGCAGACCCGTTTGGGCGATGCGGTCCAGGGTCGGCGTCGGAATTACGCCTCCGAAGGTACTGGGTGCGCTGAAGCCGACGTCATCGGTCATGATCAACAAGATGTTCGGTGCACCCTTGGGCGGCGCGGTGAGCGCTAACCAATACGGCTTCGACTGTGCGGCGTTGGGATTGATCTCGCCCCTGAACGGCTGTGGGGGATTTGGCAGGTACCTGCCGTCGATGGTGGTCGTCGCTCCCGGTGAACCCGGCGTGCCGGTGGTCTGCTGAGCGTTCGCGTCGAGTGCTGCCAGTGGCGTCAGCAAAAGAGATCCGAGCAGAATGCGTGACGCAACTCGTTGATGCAGGTTCGAGACACTCACCGTGGCTAACTCCCGAAAACCGAATTGATCTGAATTGGCTGAAAACAGAATCTTCTCTTCCAGGGTGCGTGCAGATAAACAATTTATGCATGCGCAGCTCAGCTGATTTCCGCTTCGCGATGCCGAGGGGTGATACCCCTCGGTATCGCGCGTGCGGCCTGCCGGTTACTTGGCCTGCTGCTTCTGCAGCTCCGCCTCCTTGAGCTTCCTCACGTCCTCGGGCGTGAGCTTCGGTCGGTCGAGCGCGATGGTGAGCTTGTCGATCTTGCCGGTGAAGCGGAACGGGATCTTGTAGTCCCCGTCGTCCACCGGCGTGCCGGCGGCCGCGCCGATGTTGACCACGGTGTCCAGAGGTTTGGTCAGAGGTATTGTGTGCTCGATCTTCTGGGTTGACACTACCTTGCCGTCCACCTTCAGCGCTCCCGTGCCACCGCGACCAACGCCGCTCACGTCGTTGTAGGCGAGCGTCGCCGCGCCGAGTCCGTCATACCTGAAGTCGAACTCGATCGTGTGCTTGCCCGGCGCGAGCGCCTCCCCCTCCCACCTGGTCCGCTTGAGACCCTGGAAGTTGTAGGTGAACACCGGCTTGCCGCGCAGCAGGTACAGCCCATAACCGAAGAAGCGCCCGCCTTCGTTGTAGATCATGCCATCGGCACCGCTTTGGGGCACATTGATCTCGGCCGCCATTGTGTAGGAGGTGTTGAGCAGGCTCGGCATATTCCCCTCGGGGATATTGGTCACGGTCGACCCCGAGTACTCGAAGACGGTCCGTCCCGCGGCCAGGCTGGGACGCGGCGCGACGAACCGCGTTGCCGCCGAGGCGTCCAGCGGCAGCACCTGATATCTGGCGAACTCTCCGAACATGAGGTCCCGCATCTCCTGCACCTTCTTGGGGTTCTTAGCGGCAACGTCGGTGAACTGGGTCCAATCGTTCTTGAGTTGGTAGAGTTCGTAGTTGAACGCCGTGGCTGGATCGGCGACCGCTGCTGAGGCCAAGTCCCATGGCGCCCGCAGCGGCACCGCACTCAACATCCAGCCGTCGTTGTACAGACCCTGCACGCCCATCATCTCGAAATATTGGGTACGGTGGCGCGACGGCGCGTCAAACCCGCCGGCGTCTCTATCGAAGGTATAGGCGAGGCTCACGCCCTCGATCGGCTTCTGCGCGATGCCGTCGACCTGGATCGGCGCCGGGACGCCGGCGATCTCGAGCAGCGTCGGCACGACATCGATGACGTGGTGGAACTGCCAGCGGGTGCCACCCTTGTCCTTGATTTTCGCCGGCCAGGAGATCGCCATACCGTTCTTCGTCCCGCCGAAGTAGGACGCGATCTGCTTGGTCCATTTGAAGGGCGTGTCAAAGGTCCAGGCCCATGCGAAGGAATAGTGCGGATAGGTTTCGGCGTCGCCCCAGGCATCGTACAACCGCATATTTTCCGCAGCCGTCGGACTGATGCCGTTGAACGGCAGAACCTCGTTCCAGGTGCCCATCGCGGATCCCTCGGCCGAAGCGCCGTTGTCGCCGCTGATGTAGATGACGATGGTGTTGTCGAGCTTGCCCATTTCTTCCACAGCCTGGACGACGCGGCCGATCTCGTAGTCGGCGTAGGCCAGATAGGCCCCATAAACGTCGGCTTGCTTGACGAGCAGCTTCTTCTCTTCCGGCGTATGCTGATCCCACTCCTTCAGCTTGTCCTTCGGCCACGGCGTCAGCTGAGCCTCCGGGGGAATCACACCAAGCTTCTTCTGGTTGGCGAATATCTGCTCACGCACCGACTGGAAGCCCTTGTCGAACAGGTGCATGTCGCTGATCTTCTTGATCCACTCCGGCGTCGGGTGGTGCGGCGAATGCGTGGCTCCGGGCGCGTAATAGATCATGAACGGAAGCGACGGATCGAGGTCATTCAGCTGCTTCATCCAGCCGACGGCCTCGTCGGCCATGGCGGTAACGAGATTCCACCCGGGGTTGCCGACGAAGGGTGTGATCGGCGTGGTATTGCGGGTGAGCATGGGCTCCCACTGGCTGACGTCACCCGCGTTGAACCCGTAGAAGTAATCGAAGCCCATGCCGGTCGGCCACTGATCGAATGGTCCCGCCTGGCTGGTCTCGAACGCGGGCGTGTTGTGGTTCTTGCCGTACCACGAGGTGCGGTAGCCATTATCCTTCAGGATGCGCCCGACTGTCGCGCTCTCCGGGCCCATGACACTGTTGTAGCCGGGGAAACCGGTCGCAATTTCCGAGATCACTCCGAAGCCCACCGAATGGTGGTTGCGTCCGGTAAGCAGCGCTGCCCGCGTTGGCGAGCACAGCGAGGTCGTATGGAAGTTGGTGTACCGCAGCCCGTTGGCGGCGATACGGTCCATCGTCGGCGTCGGGATGATACCCCCAAACGTCGAGGGCGCACCAAAGCCCACGTCGTCCGTCATGATCAACAGGATATTCGGTGCGCCCTTGGGCGGGACGACGCGCGCGGGCCACGCCGATTTCGACTGGAGGGCGTTCAGGTTGATCTCGCCCTGGAAAGGTCGCGGCGGCCCTGGCAGATAACGGCCGTCGATGGTGGTGGTCGCGTCGGGCGAACCGGGCGCGCCGGTGACCTGCTGGGCCAAGGCCGGCGCACCCAGGATGGCCGCTACGGCGAGCGCCGGGATCATCGATACGATTGATCGTGTGCTCAGAGCCCGTCGCGCTCCGGCAGTAACTGCAGCCAGTGCGACGGACCAAAACAGTTCGCGTTTCGCCAGCATTTGCAAGTCTCCCTGCGTGTTCGAAGGTTTAGATCAGTTGCGTTCTCCCGCAGTGTTGCGACGTTTCAAGGCGGATAAGAATAGTAGCCACACGCCCTCGCGCGTACGGTACTAGATGCAGCCAGATACGGCGCGCCCACGGCGCCGGCATACATCGCGCCGCGGAACGCAGAACGACGTGCAACCCGGCGAACGACATCGGCGTAAACGGCCGCCCGATGACGTCGATGAAGAGAGCAGCCCCGCCCTCGGCGCCCGCAACTTTCGCCACTTGACATCACTCCCCCCATTCCGCGAATCCTCACGCGACCTGCTTGATACCGGGCGGCTGCCATGTCCCTTTGCCGGCTGGCAAGATCGAAGGCGGCGTGGGCTTCGGCCAATACAGGCGCATCACGAGATAGATTTTGTCATCCGGCGCCGGAAGCCAATTTGCTTCCTTGTCTGCACCGGGGCTGTCTTTTTGAATGTACAGCGTCAGCGAGCCGTCTGCGTCCTTTTTCATCGCCGGTAACATTGGAGAGTTGATGAGGTAGCGCTTGATTGGGTTCTTGACCAGGAGCTGGCTCTTGCCGTCGTACATCGTCACGGACCAAAACGCGTTCACCGGCGGCAGCTGGCCGGGTGCGAAGGTGATGGTGTACTTGTGCTTGCTGCCATCGAGCGCCTCACCGGTCACGCCCGTTCGGGTATAGGGGTACATCGCTTCGACGGCGTCATTGCCCAAGAGACCCCCTTTGGCAGACCCGGCCCGCATCACCCAATCGCCGTTGTAGAACGCCTCATCGCCGAAGAACGAACCGACGTTCCAGCCGTTGATGTTTTTATTTCCACCCGCCAGCCATTTGTCGACCTTGTCGTCACCCTGCTTCATACCGACCAGGATTTCGGCTTTATGTTCGAGCGAGAGTTTCTTGAACGCGAAGGTCTTGCCGGGACCGATGCCAATCTTCGCAAGTTTCGCGCGAATTGCTTGGTCCCTCGGCGTCTCAGGGACGAACTGCAGGGCCGCGTCAAGATATTGGAAGAAGTTATCTTTGATCCCCGCAGTGGTGGCAGGAAGGAATTCGATCGTCGGCGCGGCGGGCGGGGCTGGACGTTTAAGGAAGCCAGAAAGCGGCTGTGCTTTGTAGCCGGACTGAATTTTCTCGACGTTCGGCATGTCACCCGGGTCGAAGAGCTGAGTGCGTATAAGCGCAAGCGGGAACGGCGTTGTCGATCCGAAGACCTTCTTGATCCCGCTAGGCGTTTCACCCTTCCAGTCGGGCCCAACCACCAGGTAGTCGCCCGGCTCGGTCCCCGTGGCGCGGGTGCCGATGTAGCCAAAATTGTAGGTGTTGCCGTCGATAAGCTGGACCGCGTAGTAACGGTCCTTTGCGATCATCGGCACCGAGATAACCATTGGTTCAGCACGTAAATCCAGCCAGAGCAACGAGTAAGGGGTGTCGCTGTTCGGCGTGATGACGGCGGTGTCCTCCGGGGTAGAGACGTGGTGCTGGTTGTTGATTTCGTTGAACGGTGCCTTGAACTGTCCGGAGTTCTTGTCCACGGCAAATTCTTGCATGACCGCATAAAACATCACGAGCGGTAAGCCGTAGATGAAGCTTTCCTCGGCGATGTCCTTGGCCTCGATGATGCCAGGGTAGTTCTGCGCCATCAGGAGACTTGGCCTGGCAATCGCGGCGCCAGCTGCGATCGCCGCGGTGGAGCGAAGTAGATCTCGCTTCGTCAACATTCGCGATATTCCTTTGTTGTTCGATCGAGTTCTGGGAATCCATTGCAGCTTCATGGTTGATCGAGCCCTACAGCGACGAACCTGCAAATGCCCACTCATGGCACAGAGTATTTCGAGCTTTCGCGGGCCCCTCAGTAGCAAGGCGGATAGGGGTAGTAGCCGCAGGCCGGGCGAGCGTAGGCATACGGGGCGTAAGTCGCGCCATACGCGGCCGCTCCTACCGCGCCGGCATACATCGCGCCGCGAAACGCGGAGCGACGTGCAACGCCGGCAAACGACATCGGCGTAAACGGCCGCCCAATGATGTCGATGAAGACGGCAGCGCCGCCGTCGGCGCTTGCAAGATCGCCCTCAAGGATCTGAATATTGAAAGTGAGTTTGTCGCCCTCGAGCTTCGGTGTCTTCAGCACCACGACGGCATCCTTCACCAAGCCATCCTTGCCGAGGGCGGACACGGTGGCGTTCGGCGGATTCTTGGCAAAGCTGTCCTCGCCCGATCCCCATTCCGCGATCACATCGACGGTGGGCTGGTGGCCGGCGGAGCGCACCGGACGGTCGGCAAAGATGATCGAGGTGGGCGAGACGCCGGTTAAGACGAGTGTGTCGCCTTGCAACGTCGCGCCGCGTGAATTGAGCACGAACAGCGACGGCACGATCTCCGGTTTGGCTGCCGTGGATGGCGCGCCGATTGTCTTCATCGAAGGTGGCGCTGCCGCCTGCTGTGCGAGCGCCGCTTCGGCACCGAACAACGGCGTGGTCACGACAAGCATTGCGAAGATCTGGCTCAATCTGCTGGCACGCATGACATTTATCCCTGACACGGAACGATTTATTGAAAGGTTCGACTAGCGAGAGATCGGGCGCATGAAAAAGGACGTGCGACGTCGGCTGCAGTTAACGCCGCATGGCGTCCGCAGAATCAAAAAACAGGCGCTGGAATTATAGGTGTAGGCTTGCAGTCAAAAGGTTGACTTCGAAGGGTTGATGCTTCGGCTACCTCCACGAGTATCTTGTTAGCACAAAACTCGAACTCCGACCAAGGTTTTGTTCTAGTCGCACCGCTTTGAAGACACTCTAACGAAAATTTTAGCACATCTGACCGACGTGCGGCGCTTCCAAATGCCGCATCATGCTTGCCTCGTGCAGTATCTGCTGCGTAGATGACGGACGATTGACATGCACCGAACTTTGAAACTGCCTGGCGTTCTCGCTGCCTTCCGATCGCATTACGCGCTCCCGCGTTAGTTCATTGACGAGGATCAAACTCGTCATCGGCGCCTACACAATGATCCGTCGACGCAGTGGCGTCTTGCCATTTCGCGCCAATCACGCGACTCAGCTAATCACTTCGAGAGAGGCGCTTGCCAGCCGGCTTAGCAGTAGGACGCTATTCCGTGCCGCTCCGCTGGGCCGACTGCCGGCGTCGATAGGCAACCGGCTGAATCTTCATCCAGCGCACGAAACTGCGGCTGAAGCTGCTGGCACCTGCAAAACCCAAACGCGCAGCGATATCGGCGATGCGTTCGTCGGATTCCACCAGCAGATGGCACGCGGTGTCGAGTTGGACTTCCGCCACGAGTTCAGCGTAGTTCGTGCCCATTTCGGCGAGGCGGCGCTGAAGCGAGCGAGTGCTGATGCCGAGCCGGCGCGCCGTGTGCGGCAGCGTCCAACCGCTTTCGCGCAGCGACGCGGCGATGGCCCCCCGAACGGCGTATCGGGACAGCGTGCAGACTCGTTTCATGACGTGGCGCTGCGCCTCGGCTCTGCCGGCAGATTCAGGAATGTGTACGGGAAAAGCGTCGTGCCGTATGGCCATCGCGCGCCAAACGTCGACTTCGTTGGCTCTCGCTATAACGATGCACGGGACTGTATGCCGCGGTGCAGCGCGAGAAGTTGATCTTCCGCTCATTCTAAAGTAGCATCACGAAGCCAGCGCGGCTGCATCACCTGGGAGGGCCGGGCCAGCGGGAAACGTGACGGCCCGGCAGCACGACCATGAAGGCCATTGTACTGGCGCGTTGCGCCCTGCTTGCACCTTTCGTTGATGTCTTGAACGATACCGGCGCCCCGACTGAACGGATGCTGGCCAGGTTCGGTCTGCCTATTCATCCGGAGCAGAAGCCTAATGACTATTTCCCGCTCATCCCTGCGCTCCAGTTCGTAACCGCAGCACAGGCATCACAAGGGCTCGCGGATTTTGGGTTTCGTGCCGTGCAACGACTGCAGTTTGGCCATCTAAGCGAACAGCTCCAAGCGTCAATTCGTCAGGCGCCGACATTGCTCGCTGCGTTGAAGCAATGGTGCCGGCTTGTCCAGTTCGAAGACACCTTCGTCCGTTACTGGCTGGAACGTCATAATGACCATGTGAGGGTTTGCAGCAGGAACTGCGGAACGGAAGGAGTGCTGCATCTCGAACACTCGCAATGGGTCCAGAACGTCATGGCGGTCTACTGTGTTCGCCAATTCGCAGGGCCGAACTGGTCGCCCGCGACTATCTCCTTTGGAGCCCGTTACACGCCGGGTGTGGAGACTCAAGGCCGGTGGCCTTACACCCGCTTTCTGTCCGGTCAGAAAGCCTCTTGGATCGATGTGCCTATTTCGCTGCTGCGCACCCCTCACCCGGCGAACGCCGTGAATTCAGGCCCATCGCAGCGCGAATTTGAGCCGATCAGCACTGACATCGTGACGGCGCTCAAGCTGATGCTTCCGTCCTACCTCGATGCGCGCGTTCCCGGCATCGCAAATATGGCGGAAATCACCGGGACAAGCGTGAGAAGCCTACAGCGCGAACTTGCACGCGCGGGCCTGACATATTCGCGCTTGCTCGATCAGGTCCGGTTCGAGAAAGGCGCCGAGCTGCTGCGGAAGACGGACGCCAGGATCATCGATATAGCCTTTGCCGCCGGTTACACGGACCCAGCTCACTTTGCCCGCGCCTTCCGCCGCATGGCCGGCGTGACGCCACGCCAGTTTCGGGAAAATGCCGGGAAAGCCTAGCGATGGAAGTTGCGCAGGAGTGTCGATGGCCCTCTCAAGCTTTCAGTGAGTTCTTCTCGTTGTACTGTGAAAACATCAAGATTGGAGGCGACAATGCCTATTTCGATTTCATGATCGTCGTGAGTTCGCAATTGGTTGTTGCGGTGGCCGACCAGGTGCCAAGGTTCGATATCGCTCTTAACTGCAAACTAGACATTGCTGCCACGGCGGGGCTAACCGTCCGAGAGTCGACAAAGAGAGTGCATCAGCGACGAACAGCGGGCTCGTCAGAAGCTTGCAAGCCACTGGTCAAAATTTCCCGACGCCAAGCCGAGCAAGCTGCACGGCCAACGAAAGTGTCGGCGGCACGCCTAGCTACGTCAGCCTCTTTACATGCCTTCAGCTCGGCCAATGAGTTCGATAGGTGTTCGAATGGACGACCACGTCCGACGAGGTGGAAACCTGGATGACCGCGCCTGCCGGGGAAGCCCTGAAGCTGCAACGGCCGCTTTAGGACGGAGCATTCCGGATTGTGGCCCGCGGCGCCAAGGAAGATCCGGCGCCTGCCCGAGTCGGTGGTCAATTGGTGCTCCACCATGGCATTCCACATTGAGGTTCGCAAACCCGCCGCCAGAAGTCACCATGGGACTGGTAGATTGGCCTGGAGGTCATGGCCCTATGCTGTTCGAACATCAGCGTGAGATCGATCACGGCGCCCAGCGTTGCGGGCCGGCCGGCCGGAGCCGATGACCTCGCTGTACGATGCGGAAGATAGATCAGATTTTGGTCTAAGGGAGCAGCCGTGCGCCAGGGAAGCCGCGTACGGCAGATATTTCCTTGGAGGCTAGTAGCTAGTGTGGATGGGCCAAATCAGCTTTACGCGGTCTCGTAGCTCGTTGTGGATGCGCTGGAGCAGGTCTTGGACGCGGACCATAAGCCGGACCGTCTAACTTTGAACGATCACGACGGTCGTCCGCCCCTGTTTGGTGGCGGACATCACGGCGGTAAAGCCGATAACATCTGGCGCAGGGTTCGTGCTTGGCAATTCGACAAAGAAGTTAGACATGGCGCTTACCCGTCCCCGAGATATCGAGAGTAGTGTGGTTTTCCCGAGTGTTGCATGTAGTTGGGGATTCTCCACTATGGATTCCAGGATTTCGGGTGTGTTTGTCCATACCGAAAGTCGAGCTTTTCCCACACTGGACTCGCGATTTTCTGGCCTGTGCATGTCGAGCTGACCGAGCGCAAATCACTGCTTGCTCGATCGACACGAAACGGCGCCACTCGTTGGTGCCCGCGTAGCCACCCTTTCCATCTCGGAACGTAAGGCGGAATCTATTGGGTTTTCGGAATTCAGCGTTTCCAGCCCTCCCCCTTTCGGTCAACTCAATGAAGCCAAGCGCTTCCGCTTCCCGAATCGCAGGTGCAATGGCTTGACGATCAATCCCGTACTTTACGAAATCCTCGTAAGTAACAGGGAGGCGACCGTTGTCTTTGCCACCGTGGTGCGCAAGCTCAACTTCGATGCGGCTGATCACTCGGTGAGCGGACAGGCTGAGAACTCGATAGGCGTATGACTCTAGCATGTCTATGGTTCGAGCTGCCCACTGTCCCTGGATCGAACTCTTGCGCCTGGTCATTACGCGCCTGGTCTATCCGGCTTCTGGAACAACGTTGTTTGAAGAGCATGCTTCAGCTCATTCACCTCACGGTCGATGATCCGGCCTGCAACCCCCCTCCGTTGCAGTACCTCAGCCTGAATCTTCAGTTGGCGCTCAAACAGCCTCTCGGCCGCCGCAGGCTTCATTGCTGATGCATGCCGTGCCAAGCGATCAATCATGACTTTGCGCCGGACCAATGGAAACGGAATCACACAGCAATCACTCAAGGCAGCATCTCCAATTCGCGTCGCTAGATGTGCTAATCGTTGTTCGTACCCAAGGTAATGCCGGAACGTGGCAAAGGCTCGGACAGCTAAGATCGGTTCCTGCCCTCGTCGACCAAGATCGCGCCAACCAGGTCCGAGGTTTCCCTGATATCCACGGGTCGAGCCCTCCCTTCAATTTGATCAGGGAGGCGAAGCAGCGGTTCCATGGCGCTCGCGTGCACCCAACCTGCGTGCCGACGCGTACAGCGAAGCAGCGCTTCGGATGTTCGACAGTAAAAACGACCATGCCAATCATCTTTGCGCGATCTATTTGGTGAACCTCGGTACTGCAAAATCCACTGGATACGATCGCGGCATTCAATTACGCGCCAATTGTCGTTGAGGACTGCAATGACGCGATGATAATCGTCCGCTGCTTCCCGCCCGGTCATTTGGCGCCAACCCGCGCCAGCATCTGATCGAACGCCGCCTTCGGCACACGAATCAATTTACCGATCCGGATGGTAGGAATATCCCCTCGCTTCGCAGCCTCGTAGCTGGCGTTGCGCCCCAATCCGAGCAGGGCACCCGCTTCGGGTACCTCATAAACCAGTCTCTTGTCTTCGCTCGATCCGTTTTGCATCGGAGCCTCCAAAATAGTGTAATCCTACACCACTTGGCACAGGCTCGCCCCACTTGGCAAGGAAATAGTGGTGGACACCACCTTTAATCTCAGCTAGTCATAGAGCGTCATGTTCAGTTTGAAATCCTACGCACCAACGCTCGCTCAATATCTCAGTCTCTCCCCGGATGCGCTTTACGAGCGCCAACGCGCGCTCATTCGGTCGGGACTTCTCGTTGCGGTCCAAGGACGTGGGCCAGGTAGCGGTGTTGCAGCATCAGTTCCGGCAGTGGCCGTCCTGATGTTGTCCGTACTAGCAACCGATAGTTTGGTCGACATCGATCCCGTCGTAAGGCAACTCGGACGTGCGAGTGCAGGCAAGAAGTCCTGCCCGTTGACTGGCTCGAGCGAGTTTGTCCAAGCGTTAGAAATTATCCTCGCGCAAACGATTGCTGCCCGACGGATTTCGTGGATTAGGGTGATCCGCCCTGCTCAGCAGGCGGAGATAGTATTCAGCTCGACGAACCTTAAAAAAATCGAAACAAGCTCCTTCGGAGCGGCGCCGGAGACCCAAAATTTTCAAATGGCGATTGAAGCTAAACTTCCCGGCTTTGCAGTTTGGTGCATTGCGGATGATCTAAGCGATATAGCAGGCGGAAAGTCGTCCAGCGATATCGAGCAGCGAATGACCAAGATGCGAGCTGATCCCAGTGAGCGCTACTTACGCTTTTTCAGAGGGGACCGGCGCAGCTAAGAAACGGCAACTTGCGTCATCAGGCGCGCTAGGCTCGGAGAGAAATGTGAGAAATCAGACCAGATCTCGACGTTCATTTGGGGAGGGTGGTATCGATCAGCGGGGAGCCAATGTCTTTAGGCTCCGATGGCGGGCGAATGCAAAGCGGTTCACGAAAGTATTCCATGGGACCAAGGCGGGAGCCCAAAAGGAATTAAGGGCGCTCCTCACCGCAGTTGATACCGGGGAACACATTGACCCCAGCAAGATCACCGTGGCGCAATGGATCGATAAGTGGATCGTAGCCGGCGCGCCAGGGCGGAAAAAGATGAAGGTGGGCCAGCGTACCCTAGAGCGTTACGAGGAATTGCTGCGCGTCCATGTCAAGCCTAAGCTCGGCCATCACGTATTGCAGAAACTCAAGGCTACCGAGATCGACGAACTCTATGGCGAGCTCGAGACGAAGCTGGCGCCGATGACGGTCAACCACGTTCACCGCTGCTTCAACTCTTCGCTGTCGACCGCTGAGCGGAAGGGCCTGATCGCGAGCAATCCGATGAATCGGATCGAGCAGCTGCCGTCTGCGGGAGAGAGCGAACATGGGCTTGCCTTGGACGAGACAGACCTGAAGACGCTTGTGACCGGCTTCAGGTCGTCGGCCACGTTGTATACGCCTGTCGCCGTCACTGCTTCGACCGGCGTCCGCCGCAACGAACTGCTGGCCTTCCGCTGGACCGACTTCAGCTGCGAGGCAAAGACCCTCAGGGTCGAACGCGCGCTGGAGATCACGAAGAAGTTCGGCGTGCGCTTCAAACCGCCGAAGACTTGGCGAGGCAAGCGTACTATCGCCTTGGACGACAGCGCCGTCGCCCTGCTGGTCGCCGAGCGGGAAATCCTACAGCGGATCGTTGCTGGGATTCCCGACAGCGCGGCCGTCGACCTGAGCCTCGTCAGGCTCCCCGATGACGCCCTGATCTTCCCGGCGATGCCGCGGGCTGGCCAGGATTTCGATTTCGCCCGGCCACGTGACCCCAGCGGCTTCTCGAAGCACTTCCGGCGGGCTGCGGACGCCCTGGGATTCCTCGGCTTCGAATTTCATCATCTCCGGGGCACCCACGCGACCCTGCTCTTGGACAAGGGTGTGCCGGTGCACACGGTGGCCGAGCGCATTGGCGACGACCCCGCGGTCTTGTTGAGGAACTATGCGAAGCGGAAGCGGAAGCAGACCGCCGACACGTCTGTGGCCACGGTGATCAATACGCTGTCCGCGAAGATTTTTGGGTCCTGAGCCGCCTTGGGTCCAGCTTGGGTCCCGTTCAACGTCTGTTCGGGAATATGGGCGGGCTAACGTATTGATTTCGCTGGCAGGAGTGGCAGGGCTCGAACCTGCGACCCCCGGTTTTGGAGACCGGTGCTCTACCAATTGAGCTACACTCCTACGGACCCTGCGTTGCCGCCCGGATCAGGCCGCTTTGAAGCACAGGGGGCGGCCGGATTGCAAGACCGGATTGCAAGGGTGAAGCGCGCTGGCTTCGCTTGTTTGTGCCGCGCCTTCTGGGCCACAGTCCGCTCCGAACAATAATAAGCACCGGGAGTGCCCATGACTGCCCAAGCGTCTACTGCCCAAGCGTCCGCGACAGCCGCCCCTTGGCCCTCGATCGCACCGAAGACTCCGCCTCTGCCGGAATCCCGCCCCGAGACGCTCGGGCTGTCGCGCCCTCGCCTCCAGGCCATGTCGGACGCCTTCAAGCGCGAGATCGACAAGGGAACCATTCCGGGCGTCACCGTGCTGGCGGCACGGCACGGCCAGGTCGGCTGGTTCGAGGCGCTCGGCAGGCAGAGCCCGACGGGCGCGGCGCCGATGGCGCAAGATTCGATCTTTCGCATCTTCTCGATGACCAAGCCGATCGTGTCGGTCGGCATCATGACGCTGGTCGAAGATGGGCACCTGATTCTTGCCGACCCCATCGCGAAATTCATCCCGGAGTTCGCCGACCAGAAGGTCGGCGTGGTCAGCGGCGGCAAGCTGGAACTGGTTCCGCCGAAGCGCCCGATGACGGTGCAGGACCTGCTCCGCCACACCTCCGGCCTGACCTACGAGCACCAGGGCGACGGCCCCGTGCACAAGATCTATCAAAACTCGCGGGTGCGTAGCCGCAAGATCACCAATGCCGAGCACGCCGCCCTGGTGGCGAGCTTCCCGCTGGTCTGCCATCCCGGCGACGAGTTCAACTACAGTCGCTCGACCGACATCCTCGGGCGCATTATCGAGGTCGTCAGCGGCAAGTCGCTCGGCACGTACCTCACCGAGCGCATTCTCGCGCCGTTGCAGATGGCCGAGACCGGTTTCTCGACAGCGGAGGCCAATGCCAACAGGCTCGCCGAACCGTTCGCGGCCGATCCCTGGACCGGCGACAAGGTCGCGCTGTTCAACATGCTCGAGCAGCCAATCATGGAGTCCGGCGGCGGCGGCCTCGTCTCCACCACCATGGACTATGCTCGCTTCGCGCTGATGCTGCGCAATGGCGGCACGGTCGACGGCAACAGGATCATCGGCCGCAAGACGCTGGAGCTGATGGCCTCCGATCATCTCGGCCCGAATGTGCAGACCAATGGCACGCTGCTGTCGCCTGGCCATGGTTTCGGCCTCGGCTTCGCGGTGCGGCGCGAAGCCGGCATCGCGCCCTTCCCCGGCAGCGTTGGCCAGTTTTTCTGGAGCGGCATTGCGGGGACGTTCTTCTGGATCGATCCGAAGGAGGATCTGTTCGTCGTATTCATGAGCCAGGGCCCGGGACAGCGCGATTTTACGCGGACGCTGGTGCGGGATCTGGTGTACGCGGCGGTGGATTGAAGCGGCGCCGCTATGCGCGGCGCTGCATCACATTTTCGCTGTCATGCCCCGGCTTGACCGGGGCATCCAGGGGGGATTCAAACGGTCGTCGCAACACCAGTTACTTTCACTCATAACAGAAGATCGTCAAGCGCCTCTGCCGGCGTTTTCCAGCCTAGTGTCTTCCGCGGTCGGGCATTGAGGGCCGCTGCCACAGCGGATATCTCCTCGGCGCTGTGGATGCTCAGGTCCGTGCCTTCGGGAAGTACTGCCGCAGCAGCCCGTTGGTGTTCTCGTTAGTGCCGCGCTGCCATGGGCTTTGCGGGTCGCAGAAGTAGACCTGGATACCCGCATCGATCTTGAGACGATCGTGCTTAGCCATTTCGGCTCCCTGATCCCAGGTTAGCGAACGGCGCAGCTCTTCGGGCAAAGTGATCATGGTGCGCGTGATCGCGTCGCGCACGGCTTCGGCCCCATGTCCCGCAAGGGCTGGCCCGTTCTTCGCGCGCGGAGCTTCGCCATGCCCCGCCAACCGTGGAAGGTGCAAGAGCATCGTAAAGCGCGTCGTGCGCTCGACCAGCGTGCCGATGGCCGAGCTGCCAAAACCGAGGATAAGGTCCCCCTCCCAATGTCCCGGCACTGCTCGATCGGCAGCTTCAGCAGGGCGCTCACTGATAATGATCTCCGGCGAGACAAAGCCCTTGCCTCGCCTGCGTACGCGCGCTCTGGGCATCCGTAACACACGCCCTGTTCGCAAGCAGGCCGTCAGCTCGCGGCGTAGCGCGCCACGGCCCTGAACGAAGAGGGCTTGATAGATAGCTTCGTGGCTGATGCGCATCGTCTTGTCGTCCGGGAAGTCGATCGGCAAGCGTCGGGCAATCTGCTCAGGGCTCCAGGCTTTGGCCCATCGCCGATCCTTGCGCTGGCCATGCCGCCGCCCCTTCCACGGAACGGCGGGACCAGGAACGGGAGCGCCGGTCGGGGCTACGACGCCGCCAGCAAGTCTTTCCTCCACATAAGTGCGCAAGGTTGCATTGAGCGCAAGCTTGGTCGGCTTAGGCCGGCGGGCGGATCGATCCGCATGCCATTGGGCAGTTATTGCCCGATACCCCAACCCGCCGCCGCGAGTGGCCGCGTTGCGCCGCAGTTCACGGGAGACCGTGGAAGCAGCCCGCCCCAGGCGACGTCCAATCTCCTGTATGGAATGGCCCTGCACCTTGAGAAGTGCGATCTCCTCGCGCTCATTCAACGAGAGATACCGCCCGGAGAGAGCCTTTGCCGAAGATCTGAACATCGCTGGTGGGATGCCGCCCGCCTTTCGGAATAATCTGCTTCCGACAGGTTGTGACAATCCGGCTTCGAGTGCAGCATCTTCGCTGCTTAACCCAGCGGCAATCGCCCGCCAAAATTTATTCTGTTCATCGCGCCCGGCAATAGAGGGCCGTCCCGGCGACGGCAATGGGGCTCGTCCTGACCGCGCCGATCTGCGCCTTACAACGTTCATCGCAACCTCCAAACTCCTGGTGTTGCGACGACCGTTTGAACCCGCCCAGTACTCCGGGGCGGATGTGGTGAGAGCGAGCTCTCCAACGAAGGCCGCGGAGTACTGGATCGCCCGCCTTCGCGGGCGATGACACCTATTGGGGCCTCAACTGATCGTCGCGCCGCCGTCGATCACCATGGTCTGGCCTGTCATGAAGTCGCCGGCCTTCGAGCCCAGGAACACCGCGGCGCCCGCGATCTCGTCGGGGATCCCGATGCGCAGCAGCGGCGAACGCGCAGTCGAGGCTTTCAAATTCTCCGGATTGTCCCACAACGCTTTCGCGAAATCGGTCTTGATCAGGCCAGGCGCGATGCAGTTCACGCGGATGTTGTGCGGGCCGTATTCGCAGGCCAAATTGCGCGCGAGCTGCATGTCAGCGGCCTTCGAGATCGCGTAGGCACCGAGGATGGTCGAGCCTTTCAGGCCGCCAATCGAGGAGACGATGATGATCGAGCCATCCTTGCGCTCGATCATCTGCGGCACCACCATCGAGATCAGCCAGTTGTTGGCCACGATGTTGTTGTCCAGGATCTTTCTGAACTGATCGTCGGAGATGCCGGCGAGCGGACCGTAATACGGGTTCGACGCGGCGTTGCAGACCAGCACGTCGATCTTGCCGAAGGCGCGGTTGCTCTCGTCGATGAGGTTCTGCAGATTTTCCTTCGACGAGATGTTGGCGGCGATCGCCACCGCCGTGCCCTTGCCGAACTTGTCGTTCATGCTCTTGGCGACCTGGTCGCAAACGTCGGCCTTGCGCGAGGAGATCACCACCTTGGCGCCGTGCTCGGCCATGCGCTCGGCGATCGCAAGCCCGATGCCGCGCGTCGAACCGGTGATGACGGCGACTTTCCCCTTCATGTCGAACAAGGTCATGTTTCTCTCCCAGAGTACGTTTTGATTGCTTGAAGCTTACGCCGCGTCCGCGCCACCGGGCAATTGCTCAGGCGAGCTTCTTGACTTCCGGTCCCGCGGGTTGATGCATTGCCGCATGCGCATCGTCCGCGATCCACGGCTGCTGGTTCACCATCGGCAGCCGCCAGACATTGCGCTCGGGGCTTGCGAAATAGTCGAGCCGCGTCACCGAGCAATTGTCGATATCGAACGCGAGCCCTCGCTCCGGCTGATTGTCGAGCGCCAGCCCCAGCGCCGCCTTGATGGTGCCGCCATGTGCGACCGCGATCACGTCCTGCCCGGCGGCCTCATTGTTGATCCGCTCGATGGTGCGGCGGGTGCGGTTGTAGAGGTCCATGAAGCTTTCGCCGCCGGGTGCAGGCTCGTTGATGTCGGCAAACCAGCTCGAGCCGACGGGACGGCTGGCGATGAACTCGGCGCGGTTCATGCCCTGCCAGCGACCGAGATTCTGTTCGGCGAGGTCCGCCTCCCATTTCATCGATGCAGGCCTCGGGAATCCGGCCGCCCAGATCGCATCGGCGGTCTGATGGGTGCGCATCAGATTGCTCGAATACCAGACCGCCTTGCGTGGCAGCACCTTGGCAACAGCATTGAAGACGTAGGTATCGCTGGTGTCGCAGGCGAGATCGGACTGACCGTAGATGTTGCCACCGTCATTGCGCACGGGCGCGTGACGGACCCACCACCAGCGTGTCGTGACCACTTTGGGCTTGTCTGCACCTGCCATCGAAACCCTTCCATCCCGTCTGATGTCGCTGTACGTCAGTAGCGAACGTGTCTCAAGACACTTTACCGTTTGAAATCTTGTTTGAAATTCCGTCGCGCGGCAAGCGTCGCGCGCGAACCAAAGGGAGAAACCGCATGGGCCGTCTGCAAGGCAAATCCGTCATCATCACCGGTGCCGGCAGCGGCATCGGCCGCGCGGCCGCGCTGCTGTTCACCAGGGAAGGCGCCAAGCTGATCGCGGTCGATCGCAGCGAGGCGGTGAAGGAGACGGTCGACGAGGTGAAGAAGGCCGGCGGTGTCGCGGAAGCCATGATGGCGGATGCGGGCTCCGAAAAGGACGTCATGGCCGTGATCGACAAGGCGGTGAAGACGCACGGCCGGCTCGACGTGATCTGGGCCAATGCCGGCGTCTCCGGCGGACTCGTTCCGCTCGGCGAGCAGACCGTCGAGCAATGGCAGGAAGTCTTGCGCATCAACCTGATCGGGCCGTTTCTCGCGGTGAAGCATGCCATGCCGCACATGGTGAAGCAGCAGTCCGGCGCGATCGTGCTCACCGCGTCCGTCGCGGGCCTCAAGGCCGGCGCCAGCGGACATCCCTATGCCGCGAGCAAGGCCGGCGTCATCTCCCTGGTGCAGACCACCGCCTATTCGCTCACCGGCACCGGTGTGCGCATCAACGCGGTGTGCCCGGGCCTGATCGAGACCGGCATGACCAAGCCGATCTTCGACCGCGCCAAGGAGCGCGGCACCGCCGACAAGATCGGCCAGCTCAATCCGCTCAAGCGCCCCGGCCAGCCGCATGAGCTCGCCGCGATGGGACTGTTCTTGGCCAGCGACGAGGCGTCGTACGTCAATGGCCAGGCCTTCCCGGTGGACGGCGGACTGACGGCGTCGATGCCGTATACGGGGAAGCCGGTTTAGTTCACGCACTCTCGCGTCCCGGACGCGCTGCAGCTTTCTCACGCTGCTGCGTTGCGTCCGGGGCACGAGACAGAAGTTTTGGCGCGCAACTGCTTCAGCATCGTCATTGCGAGCACAGCGAAGCAATCCAGAGTCTTTCCGCGGCGTCAGCCTGGATTGCTTCGCTGTGCTCGCAATGACGGAGTCTGTGCTCGCAATGACGGAGTCTGTGGGTGGCAGGGTCGCGCTTCCATTCGCATTCCCGTTCGCAGACACACCTTCGCCCTCTCGCGGCTTGTTCGCCCGAGCTTTGCTTGGTCGCCTCACCCTCGAATGAAAGAGGGC
>NZ_JBVVOU010000044.1:0-33295 GCF_055807635.1 Bradyrhizobium sp. Kon56
TTGTAAGTCCGCCCCATGGCAACACCTCCAGATGGAAGTGTTGCACTTCGTTTGTGAACTCAGGGGACCCATTACCCAGGGAGAAGTTGCGGCGCGAGCTTGTCATCAAGAGCCATCGCCAAACCACGTACTGTGGTAATGGGTCCTGGATCGACGCTCCGCTTCGCTGCGCTTGTCCAGGACGACGGCGGTGGAGGCGTCAGGAATTCCTTCTTGTCGCATTCGTTGCAATCGCCGCAGCCGCGGTCCGGTTCTCGACTCCAAGCTTGGAGTAGATCTGCTCGAGATGCTTGTCGACCGTGCGCGGGCTCAAGCCCAAAATCTGCGCGATGTCGCGGTTGGTTTTGCCCTTGCTGAGCCAGGCCAGCACCTCGCCTTCGCGGGTAGTGAGGCCGAGCTCGCTGGTGAACTCGGGTGGCGGCGCGGTGCCGGATTCCCTGGAGAGCCGCAGCAGGAACTCGTTCGGTGCGGTCTCGCCCATGTAGTACAGCCGGAGCTGAGGATTGTCGGGCAAGGAAGCCGCCTGAGACTTCGAGCTGCCCTTGCCCTTCGCCTGCTCCAGCCATTGCAGCAATGATACCGGCAGGACGAAATCGTCGTCGGCCTGCGCGCCGTGGTGGTCCGCCAGCAGCTTCTGCGCCTGCGGGGTCGCCCACAACAATTTGCCCTGGCGGTTGACCGCGAACAGGAATCGGCCGGAGACATCGAGCGCGGCGCGTGCGCTTTGCGTCAGCCGCGCATTGCCGAGATGAACGCGGATCCGCGCCAGCATCTCCTCGATCACGATCGGCTTGGTCACGTAGTCGACGCCGCCGGCCTCCAGCCCGCGCACGATGTGCTCGGTCTCGGCGAGCCCCGTCATGAATATCACCGGGACATTGGCAAGGCCCGCATCGCGCTTGAGGCGGCGGCAGGTCTCGAACCCGTCCATGCCCGGCATCACAGCGTCGAGCAGCACGATGTCAGGCGTGATTTGGTCGACGATACGCATCGCGGCCGCGCCGTCGAGCGCCACCATCACCGTCATCCCGGCGCTGTCGAGCGCGTCGGTGAGCAGCCGCAGCGTCTCCGGGGAGTCGTCAACAACGAGCGCGACGTCGCGCTTTTTCGACTCAGTGCTCATACGCATGCAACGTCTTCAATGTGGCCATGTACTGGTCGAGATCGAAGCGGTCGATCAGCGACCGCATTTCCGCGACGAAGTCGGCATGTTCAGGGTGCTCACTGCCGATCTCGTCCAGCTTCAACTGGATAGCCTTGACGTAGCCGATCTGACCGAGCCCGATCAGAGCCTCGATGTGTCGTACAGGCGGCCGCGAGCCGCTCTCCGGCCGCCACAGCGGCACCGCGATCTCCTCCGAGCCGTATTGCCATTCGACCTTGAGAAGCTGGCGGATACTTTCCAAAAGCCTGGGAATATCGATCGGCTTCATCAGGTAGCCGTCGTGGAAAGGCTGTGCCAGCGGTGTGCCGTGCGCCTCGAGCGCGCTGGCAGACACCATCAGGATGCGCGCCTGATGGTGGCCGTTCGCGCGCAGCGTCTCCGCCACCGTCCAGCCGTCCATGCCAGGCATGGAGATATCGAGCAGGAACAGATCAGGCCGGCAGTGCTGGGCTAGCGCCAGGCAGCCAGGCCCGTCGGGCGCGCTGAGCAGGATGAAGCCGAGTGGGGTCAACACCTCGCGCAGGAGGTCGCGATGCACGGGATCGTCGTCGGTGATGAGGATGGTCTTGCGCGCGCCGTGATAGCCCGAGATCGGGGCCTCCACCGGCGCAATGCGCTGCGGATTGGTGACTTCGGATAGCAGCATCTTGACCTTGAACGTGCTGCCGCTGCCGACCGTGCTCAAGACCTTGATGTCGCCGCCCATGACGCCGGCGAGCAACCGGCTGATGGTGAGGCCCAGCCCCGTGCCGGTCTGCGGCTGCGAGACACCGAGCGCGCCACGTTCGAAAGGTGCGAAGATGCGTTCGAGATCGTCGCCCTGGATGCCGGGGCCGGTGTCGATCACCTCGAACTCCGCGACCGGGCTGCGATAGTGCACCACGAACTGCACACTGCCGGCCTGGGTGAATTTGATCGCGTTGGACAGCAGATTGATCAGCACCTGGCGCAGCCGCTTCTCGTCGGCATAGACCACGACCGGCAAATGCGCCGGCCGCCTGAACACGAAGTCGATGCTCTTGGCCGCGGCCTGAAGGCGGAACATGCCGACGAGCTGGTCGAGGAATTCGGTCAGGCGCACCTCGTCGCGCGACAGGTACAGCCGCCCCGCCTCGATCTTGGAGATGTCCAGAATGCCGTCGATCAGGCCGGAGAGGTGATCGGCGCTGCGGCGGACGACGCGGACCTGGTCGCGCGGCTTGGTGTTGAGCGTGGTGTCCTGCTCCAGGAGTTGGGCATAGCCGCTGATCGCATTCAGCGGCGAGCGCAGCTCGTGGCTCAGGCCCACCACGTAGCGGCTCTTGGCGAGGTTGGCGGATTCTGCGATTTCCTTGGCGCGCTGGAGCTCGGCATCGGTGCGCTTGTGGGCGTCGATCTCCTGAATCAGCAGCGTGGTCTGGCGCCGGGTCTCGGCCTCGGCGGCCCGTCGGCTCTGCTGCGCCAGCACGAACAGCCAGGCCACCACGCCGATGATGATGCTGAGCGAGAAGAACACCTTCCAGAGCACGTTGGAGACGAGCATGTTCTCGCCAGGCACGCTGACCGAGCTCTGGAGGTAAATCAGCCCCAGCACCAGCGCGACGAGGCCCGCGGAGACCACGAACACACCGATGTAGTGGCCGAACTGCGAGTTGATCCGCTGATAGATCGCCTGCGGCAAGATCCTGGCGAGTGCGTCGGCGAACTGCACCTGCGCGCGCGCATGCGGTTTGCACAAATCGTGGCAGCGCGCATCGAGCGAGCAGCATAGCGAGCAGATCGGGCCGGCATAGGCAGGACAGGAGGTCATGTCCTCCGGCTCGAAATGGTGCTCGCAGATGCAGCACTGGATCGATTCGATGTTGGCCCAACTCCTCTTCGGCTTGCGCGCGATGTAATATTTTCCGTCGGTGAGCCAGGCGATGACGGGCGCGGTGACGAAGGCGACCGTCAGCGCGACGAAGGCCGCGAGCGCTTTCATGGTCGAGCCGAACAGGCCGTAGAATGCCGCGATCGAGACGATGGTCGCGATCGTCATCGCGCCGACGCCGACCGGGTTGATGTCGTAGAGATGGGCGCGCTTGAACTCCATCTGCGGCGGGCGCAGGCCGAGGGGCTTGTTGACCACGAGATCAGAGACCAGCGCACCGACCCAGGCGATCGCGACATTGGAGTAGAGCGCGAGCGTCTGCTCCAGCGCCTTGTAGACGCCGATCTCCATCAGCAGCAAGGCCACCATCACGTTGAACACCAGCCAGACGACCCGGCCCGGATGGCTATGAGTGAGACGCGAGAAGAAGTTCGACCAGGCGATCGAGCCTGCATAGGCGTTGGTGACGTTGATCTTGAGCTGCGACAGGATCACGAACGCGCCGGTGAGTGCCAGAGCCATGTCCGGCTGCGACAACACGTAGCGAAACGCCTCGAGATACATGTGCGCAGGCTCGGCCGCCAGCTCGCTGGAGAGGCCGTGGCTCAGCGCGAAGAAGGCGAGAAACGAGCCCAGCAGCAATTTCAGCGCGCCGAAGATGATCCAGCCGGGCCCCGCGATCAGCAGGGCGGCCCACCACGACGTTCGCGAGGTGCGGCGGTCGCGCGGCAGAAACCTGAGGAAGTCGACCTGCTCGCCGATCTGAGCCACCAGCGAAAACACCACGGAGGATGCTACGCCGAACAGCAGTAGATCGAAATGTCCGCTGGGGTCGCCGTGCTCGCCGGCGAATTTGCGCCATTCCGTGAACGAGTAAGGGTTGGCCCAGGCGATCGCCGCGAAGGGCAGGATGTGGAGGATGATCCAGATCGGCTGCGTCCAGAGCTGGAAGCGGCTGATCAGCGTGATGCCGTAGGTGACAAGCGGGATGATCGCGACCGCGCTGATGAGATAGCCGATCGGGCGCGGAATGCCGAAGCACATCTCGAGCGCCGTGGCCAGGATCACCGCTTCGATCGCGAAGAAGATGAAGGTGAAGGAGGCGTAGATCAGCGACGTGACGGTCGAGCCGATATAACCGAAGCCGGCGCCGCGGGTGAGCAGGTCAATGTCGATGCCGCATTTGGCGGCATAATAGGCAATCGGGACGCCGCAGCAGAAGATGATGATGGAGACGACGAGGATCGCGGCGGTGGCGTTGGTAACCCCGTAATTCAGGGTGATGGTGCCGCCGATCGCCTCAAGCGCGAGAAAGGAGATGGCGCCCAGTGCAGTGTTGGCGACGCGGGCAGCGGACCACCGGCGCGCGCTCTTGGCGGTGAAGCGCAGCGCGTAGTCTTCCAGCGTCTGGTTGGCGACCCATTGGTTGTACTGGCGCCTGACGCGATCTATTCGCTGCCGCCCTGCCACTTCAGCCCCCACTCCTACTCCCGAACGCGCCGGACCCCCTCGCAAAATCCGTACCAAAAGCCTACGTCGTCATTTTGCGGTGCAGTATACGCGATCTTGCGTATGCTTGCAGTGCACAAATTCGAGCCATCCTCACGGCACCAATCGCGTGTCCTCGAACAACAGTGGGGTGCTCATGTCAGACGAAGCGAACAAGGGCCTGTTATCGCCGCTCCGGCGCAAATTATTGATGGGAATGGCGGCCGTGCCGGCCATCACCATGCTACCGCGAGCATCTTTTGCGCAGGCCCCAGCGACCTCGGCAGTCAACACCACGGGTCTCGCGGTCACCGACACCGAGGTGACGGTCGGCATCCTGCATTCGGCGACCGGCACCATGGCCATCTCCGAGACCGGCTCGATCGAAGCCGAAAAGCTTGCCATCGAGCAGATCAATGCCATGGGCGGCGTGCTCGGTCGCAAGATCAAGTTCATCCAGGAAGACGGCGCCAGCGACTGGCCGACCTTTGCCGAGAAGGCCAAGAAGCTGCTGGTCAACGACAAGGTCGCGGCGATCATGGGCTGCTGGACCTCGGCGTCCCGCAAGGCCGTGCTGCCCGTCATGGAGCAGTACAACGGCATGCTCTATTACCCGACCTTCTACGAAGGTCTCGAGCAGTCCAAGAACGTGATCTACACAGGTCAGGAAGCCACTCAGCAGATCCTCGCCGGCCTGAACTGGATCGCCAAGGAGAAGGGCGCCAAGTCGTTCTTCTTCATCGGCTCCGACTACATCTGGCCGCGCACCTCGAACAAGATTGCGCGCAAGCATGTCGAGAACGTGCTGAAGGGCAAGGTGGTCGGCGAAGAGTATTATCCGCTCGGCAATACGCAGTTCAATTCGGTCATCAACAAGATCAAGCTGACCAAGCCCGACGTGATCTTCACCGACGTCGTCGGCGGCTCGAACGTCGCGTTCTACAAGCAGCTCAAGGCGGCCGGCATCGACCTCTCCAAGCAGGCGCTGCTCACGATCTCGGTGACCGAAGACGAGATCGACGGCATTGGCGGCGAGAACATCGCGGGCGCCTATGCCTGCATGAAGTACTTCCAGTCGCTCGACAATCCGAACAACAAGACCTTCGTTCCTGCGTTCAAGAAGATGTGGGGCGAGAAGACCGTGATCGGAGACGTCACCCAGGCTGCCTATCTCGGACCGTGGTTGTGGAAGTTGACGGTGGAGAAGGCGGGCTCCTTCGACATCGACAAGATCGCCGCGGCGTCGCCGGGCATCGAGTTCAAGGGCGCTCCGGAAGGTTATGTGCGCATCCACGAAAATCATCACCTCTGGTCGAAGACCCGGGTGGGACGCGCCAAGCTCGATGGCCAGTTCGAACTGATCTACGAGACCGCCGATCTGGTCGAGCCGGATCCGTTCCCCAAGGGCTACCAGTAAGACGAGATCTATCAGTTAGTCACGGCGTTCGTCGCCGTTTCCCTCTCAGGCAAAACCTCTCCCTGGCGTGGACCGCAAATCCACGCCCAAGACCCCCGCGTCGCGAACCTGCTCGCGACGCGGGACCCTTTCCCGACGGAGGACATCGATGTTCGGCGACTACTCGCTTGGTGACCTTGGCTCCATCTTCGTCATGCAGGGCTTTGCAGGACTGATCCTGTTCTCCGTCTACGTCCTGATGGCGCTGGGTCTTGCGATCATCTTCGGCCAGATGGGCGTCATCAACATGGCCCATGGCGAGTTCATGATCCTTGGGGCCTACGTCACCTGGATGACCTCGAGCTTCTTCCAATCCTATTTGCCGAGCCTGTTCAGCGGCTATTTCTTCCTCGCGATGATCCTGGCCTTTGTCGCATCCGGTGCGTTGGGGATGCTGGTGGAATGGGTGCTGATACGGCATCTCTACAAGCGCCCGCTCGACACGCTGCTCGCGACTTGGGGCCTCAGCCTGATCCTGCAACAGGCCTATCGCTCCGTGTTCGGCGCGCGCGAGGTCGGCGTCGAGCTGCCGCAATGGATGCTCGGCTCGCTGCACGTGACCGACAGCATCGAAGTGCCGATCAACGGCGTCTTCGTGATGTGCCTCACCGTCCTGATCACTGTCGGCGTCGCCTACGTGATGTACAAATCGCGCTGGGGTCGACAGGTGCGCGCCGTCGTGCAGAACCGCATCATGGCCGGTGCCGTCGGCATCAACACCGAAAAGGTGGATCGCTACACTTTCGGCCTCGGCTGCGGCATTGCCGGTGTCGCTGGGAGCGCCTTCACCATGATCGGCTCGACCGGGCCGACCTCCGGACAGCTCTACATCGTCGATACGTTCCTGGTGGTCGTGTTCGGCGGCGCGGCAAGCCTGCTCGGCACCATCGCATCGGCCTTCTCAATCTCGCAGACCCAATCCACCCTCGAGTTCTTCCTGTCGGGCTCGATGGCTAAGGTGCTGACGCTGCTTGCCGTTGTCGGAATCCTGATGCTGCGGCCGCAGGGTCTCTTCGCCCTCAAGGTCCGCAAATAACAAGAAGCAGGCAAGTCATGGTCATCAACTCACGCTTCTTCAATCGATCCGAGCTCATGGGCTTCCTCGTGCTGGCCGCCGTGCTGTTCGTCATCCTGCCGCTCTCGCTGGATGTGTTCCGTCTCAACCTCGTCGCGAAGTATCTGACCTACGCCTTCGTCGCGCTCGGTCTCGTGCTGTGCTGGGGCTACGGCGGCATTCTCAGTCTGGGGCAGGGCGTGTTCTTCGGCCTCGGCGGCTATTGCATGGCGATGTTCCTCAAGCTGGAGGCCTCCAGCGTCGAAAATACCAAAATCCAGTCGACGCCAGGCATCCCGGACTTCATGGACTGGAATCAGATCACGTCACTGCCACTGTTCTGGCAGCCGTTTCACAGTCTCGCCTTCACCATCCTCGCCATCATCTTGGTCCCCGGCATCTTCGCGCTGATCATCGGCACTGCGATGTTCAAGCGGCGCGTGGGCGGCACCTACTTTGCCATCATCACCCAGGCGGTGGCGGCCATCCTCACCATCCTGATCGTGGGCCAGCAGGGCTACACCGGCGGCATCAACGGCATGACCGACCTGCGCACCCTCAAGGGATGGGACATCCGGCCCGACCACGCCAAGGTCATCTTGTACTTCGTCGAAGTGGTGCTGCTGTTCGCCTGCATCGGCATCGCGCAGTTCATCCGCCTGACCAAGCTCGGCCGCATCCTGGTGGCTATGCGCGAACAGGAGGACCGCGTCCGCTTCTCCGGCTACAGCGTCGCCAACTTCAAGATCTTTGCGTTCTGTATGGCCGCGGTTTTCGCCGCGATCGGCGGGGCCATGTTCGCGCTCAATGTCGGTTTCATGTCGCCGTCCTTTGTCGGCATCGTGCCGTCGATCGAGATGGTGATCTACACCGCGGTCGGCGGACGGATGTCGATCTTTGGCGCGATATGGGGGGCCATTCTGGTGAACTTCGCCAAGACCGGCCTGTCGGAATCCTTTCCGCAACTCTGGCTGTTTGGTCTCGGCGCGCTGTTCATCGCGGTCGTGCTCGCTTTCCCGAACGGCCTGTCGGGGCTCTGGGCCGACTATGTGCAGCCGCGCGTCGACCGCCTTTTCGCCTCGCGCAAGAAGCCGGGCTGGAGCGACAATTCGGTTGCCGACGGCGCACCAGCAGAGTGAGGAGACTATCATGCTCGTCGGTCATCACGATGCCGATGCCATGCTGGCAGTGAGGAGATAGGTCATGCTCGTCGGTCATCGCGATGCCGATGCCACGCTGGCAGTGAGGAGATAGATCATGCTCGTCGGTCATCAGCCCAAGGAATTCCTGCTCGCGGTCTCCGGGCTGACGGTTTCCTTCGACGGCTTCAAGGCCGTCAACGATCTCTCGTTTTACGTCGAGGAGAACGAGATCCGCGTCATCATCGGCCCCAATGGGGCCGGCAAGACCACGGTGCTTGACCTGATCTGCGGCAAGACCAAGGCGACCGAAGGCTCGATCCAGTTTCGCGGGACCGAGCTGACCAAGCTGAAGGAGAACGAGATCGTCAAGGCCGGCGTCGGCCGCAAGTTCCAGACGCCGTCGGTGTTCGAAGACCTCACCGTGTTCGAGAATCTCGAGATCTCGTTTCCGCGCGGCCGCACCGTATTCGGCTCACTCACGTTCCAGCGTGACCAGCTGGTGAGGTCACGCGTCGGAGAGGTTGCCGAGATGATCTTCCTCAAGGACAAGCTCAACACCTATGCCTCCGAGCTCAGTCATGGCCAGAAGCAATGGCTCGAGATCGGCATGCTGCTGATTCAGGATCCTGACCTACTGATGCTGGACGAGCCCGTCGCCGGCATGAGCGTGTCCGAACGCACCAAGACCGCCGAGCTGCTCAACCGCATCATCAAAAATCGCTCGGTGCTCGTGATCGAGCACGACATGAAGTTCGTCGAGGACATCGCGCACAAGGTCACCGTGCTTCACCAGGGCCAGATCCTCTCGGAAGGCACCATGGAAAAGGTGAAGAACGATCCCAAGGTCGTCGAAGTTTATCTCGGTCACTAAGGAGCGCGACGATGCTGGCTATTTCTGATCTTCACGTCGCCTACGGCCAGAGCGAGGTGCTGCACGGGCTCAACGTCAAAGTCGCGCCCAACGAGATCGTGGCGATCATGGGTCGCAACGGCATGGGCAAAACCACGCTGATGAAATCGCTGATGGGGATCCTGCCGGCCAAGAGTGGCTCGGTGACCATGGACGGCGCCGAGCTCGGCAGCCTGCCGAGCTACGAGCGGGTGGCCAAGGGGCTCGCCTATGTGCCGCAAGGCCGCATGATCTTTTCTACCATGACGGTGAAGGAGAACATCGAGACCGGCCTCGTGGTCTCCGGCGGAACCGAAGTGCCCGGCGACATCTACGAACTGTTTCCGGTGCTGCTGGAGATGAAGGACCGCCGTGGCGGCAATCTCTCCGGCGGCCAGCAGCAACAACTCGCGATCGCTCGTGCGCTGGCGACCAAGCCAAAAGTGCTGCTGCTCGACGAGCCGACCGAAGGTATCCAGCCGTCGATCATCAAGGAGATGGCGCGCACGCTCAAGCGCATCCGCGACGAGAAGGGGCTTTCAATCGTCGTGTCCGAGCAGGTCCTGAGCTTCGCGCTCGATATCGCCGACCGTGTGCTGGTGATCGAGAACGGCGAGATCGTCCGTGATGATCCGCGCGACGCCGTCGATGCCGCGCAGGTCTCGAAATATCTGTCCGTCTAACCAACCGTGTAAAAGGGGAGCTTCTCGATGCCAGAGACACTGATCAAGGTCGATCTCACCAAGTCGGCCTATGAAAATGACATGGTGCATAACCGCTGGCACCCCGACATTCCGATCGTGGCCTGGGTCAATCCCGGCGACGACTTCATCATCGAGACTTATGACTGGACCGGCGGTTTCATCAAGAACAACGATTCCGCCGACGACGTGCGCGACATCGATCTGTCGATCGTGCACTTCCTCTCCGGCCCGATCGGCGTCAAGGGCGCCGAGCCCGGTGACCTCCTCGTCGTCGACCTGCTCGACGTTGGCCCGATGAAGGAGAGCATGTGGGGCTTCAACGGCTTCTTCTCCAAGCAGAACGGCGGCGGATTTCTTACGGATCATTTCCCGCTGGCGCAGAAGTCGATCTGGGACATCAAGGGTCTCTACACCTCGTCGCGGCATATTCCGGGCGTCAACTTCGCCGGCCTGATCCATCCCGGCCTGATCGGCTGTCTCCCCGATCCGAAGATGCTGGACACCTGGAACAAGCGCGAGGCCGAGCTGATCGCAACCAATCCGACCCGTGTGCCCGGCCTCGCCAATCCGCCGTTCGCGCCGACCGCTCATGGCGGCCGCGCCAAGGGTGAGGTCAAGGACAAGATCGGAGCCGAAGGCGCGCGCACCGTGCCGCCGCGGGAGCATGGCGGCAATTGCGACATCAAGGACCTTTCGCGCGGCTCGAAGATCTACTTCCCCGTCTACGTGCCCGGCGCCGGTCTCTCGATGGGCGATCTCCACTTCAGTCAGGGCGACGGCGAGATCACCTTCTGCGGTGCGATCGAGATGGCCGGCTGGCTGCATCTGAAGGTCGAGGTGATCAAGGACGGCATGGCGAAGTACGGCGTCAAGAATCCGATCTTCAAGCCGTCGCCGATCACACCGAACTACAAGGACTATCTGATCTTCGAAGGCATCTCGGTCGACGAGGCCGGCAAGCAGCACTATCTCGACGTCACCATCGCCTACCGCCAGGCCTGCCTGAATGCGATCGAATATCTGAAGAAGTTCGGCTACTCCGGCGCCCAGGCCTATTCGATCCTTGGTACGGCACCGGTTCAGGGGCACATCTCCGGCGTCGTCGACGTGCCCAATGCCTGTGCCACATTATGGCTGCCGACGGAAATCTTCGACTTCGACGTGATGCCGTCCTCGGCAGGTCCGATCAAGCACATCAAGGGCGATATCCAGATGCCGATATCGCCGGACAAGTAATCCCTGCGCGACCGGATGCGAGACGGCGTATCTGCCGCCCCGCATCCGCCGCGACAGTTCTCTCACAGACAACAGCGTAGGGATGATGCGATGCCGGTCTATGAATATCTCTGTGACGATTGCGGTCCGTTCAAGGATATGCGCCCGATGGCCGAATGCGACGATCCGCAAGCCTGTCCGCAATGTGAAATCATGGCGCCCCGCGTGATTCTGACCGCCCCGAACTTCTTCTGCATGCCGTCGGAGACGCGCAAGGCTCACGCCGCCAACGAGCGCAGCACGCACGCGCCGCAGACGCTGGCGCAATACAAGGCCTCGCATGGCCCCGGTTGCGGCTGCTGCTCCACGGGCAAGAATTCGTCAAAGAACGCGCCGGATAAGAACAAGCCGGCGCGGCTGGTGACCAAGACCAGGAGCGGTGCCAAGGGTTTTCCCACCGCGCGGCCCTGGATGATCAGTCACTGATTCACGCGGCAATCTCAAACAGAGTAGAGGAGCAATTCAAATGCTTCACGGTGACATCTCCAGCAGCAACGACACCGTCGGCGTCGCGGTGGTCAACTATAAGATGCCGCGCCTGCACACCAAGGCCGAGGTGCTCGACAACGCCCGCAAGATCGCCGACATGGTGGTGGGCATGAAGACCGGCCTTCCCGGCATGGACCTGGTGATTTTCCCGGAATACTCCACCCAGGGCATCATGTACGAATCCAAGGAGATGTATGAGACCGCTTGCGCGGTGCCCGGTGAAGAGACCGCGATTTTTGCGGAGGCCTGCCGCAAGGCCAAGGTGTGGGGCGTGTTCTCGCTCACCGGCGAACGCCACGAGGAGCATCCGCACAAGGCGCCCTACAACACCCTGATCCTGATGAACGACAAGGGTGACATCGTGCAGAAGTACCGCAAGATCATGCCGTGGGTGCCGATCGAGGGCTGGTATCCCGGCAATTGCACCTATGTCTCCGACGGCCCGAAAGGGATGAAGGTCAGCCTGATCATCTGCGACGACGGCAACTTCCCGGAGATCTGGCGCGACTGCGCCATGAAGGGGGCCGAGCTGATCGTGCGCTGCCAGGGCTACATGTATCCGGCCAAGGAGCAGCAGATCCTGATTTCAAAAGCGATGGCATGGGCCAATAATGTCTATGTCGCGGTCGCCAACGCTGCCGGCTTCGACGGCGTCTATTCTTACTTCGGTCACTCCGCGATCATCGGTTTCGACGGCCGCACCCTCGGCGAGTGCGGCGAGGAGGACTACGGCATCCAATATGCCCAGCTGTCGAAGCATCTGATCCGCGATGCGCGCCGCAACGGCCAGTCGCAGAACCATCTCTACAAGCTGGTCCACCGCGGCTACACCGGCATGATCAATTCCGGCGAAAGCCCGCGCGGCCTCGCCGTCTGCCCCTATGATTTCTACAAGAACTGGATCGCCGATCCCGAAGGCACCCGGGACATGGTCGAGGCGATGACGCGCGCGACGCCCGGTACCGCCGAATGCCCGATCGACGGCATCCCGAATGAAGCGGTGCCCACCAATTACTAAGCCGTTGCCCAAATCAGTGTGTGTGAAGGCGTGCCGCTCGCTCCCGTTGGGACGCGGCGCCGCCCCAGATGATCAGTCATTGATGTGAACGACGGTCAATACTGCGACCGAACCGCACACGCAAACGTCGTGGATCGACCAGGCTGCGCCGGAAAAGCGTGCCTCTGGTGCAACATGGTCCGCTGAATCAGTCCGGTTTTGCTGTCCCCCAGCGATTCCGCCGATTCCGTAGTTCCACGGAGGGGCCCGGCGGCCTAGTTTGCCGGCGGCGCCGCTGGGGAGCGCTGGACTGAGGGCATCAAAGTGGAATTTGGGCCGCCGAAGGCTGGTCGGATTGGGCTGCGCCTTGCCGCGGTCGCTTCGTCTGTCGTGGCGGTCGTTCTCAGCCTCGGCCTATCGGCGACACCTGCGCAGGCGGACTGCGCGCCCGACCCGGCGGCAAGCGGGCAGACCGTCACCTGTAGCGGCACCGATGCCGACGGCTTTGCGGCAAGCGGCGGCGTCACCAATCTGACCGTAAATGTGCTGACTGGCGCCAGCGTCAACGATAACGGCACGGCGGCGATCAACGTCAATGACACCAACGTCATCACTAACAACGGCACGGTGGCGGCGGGCTCGGGCCTCACCGGCATCAATGGCGGCAATTCGAACACCGTGACCAACAACGGCGCCATCACGGTGCTTGATAACGGCCTCGGTATCTCCGCGCTCGATCACAACATCATCATCAATGCCGGGACCGTCACCACCGGCGACCACGGCAGCGCGATCTCGGTAGGAAACAACAATAGCGTTAGCAACAGCGGTGCGCTGTCCATCGGCGCGTCGGGCGCGGGCATCTTCGCGGTCCAGAGCAACACGATCACCAACGCCGCGACGGGCACGATCACCGGACTCGATGATTCAATCGGGATTTTCGCTTCGTTCGGTAGCACGACCGTGACCAATGCAGGCGCGATCAAGGTCGGCGATTCCTCCGGCTTCTCCGGCGGCATCGTTGCGACCATGGATAACAACACGGTCACCAACACCGCCACCGGCACGATTTCGGTCGGGCAGGGTGCCGCTGGCATCTTTATGCAGGGTAGTTTTCAAATCGTCAGCAATTTCGGCGCAATCACGGCCGGCGACTTTGGTGCCGGCATCGCCTTGTTCGGTGATGACGCCAAGGTCACCAATAGTGGCTCGATCAAGTCGGGCGATGGCACGTCCGCCGGCATTGCGGTGCAGGGCAATCGGGTCGCGATCAACCAAAACGGGACGATCAGCGTGGGTCTGGGCGGTGCGGGCATCGCGTTTACGGGCCTGTCCTCCACGATCAGCAACAATGGACGGATCACAGGGGCCGATTTCGCCGAGGGCATCGTAGCTCTCGGTGATTCCAACACCATCATCAACAGAGGTACGATCACGGTCGGCGATTCCGGCTTCGGCATCGACGTGAGCTCGTTCACAACGACAAACCACGTTGTCAATACCGGAACCATCACCGTCGGTGCTGGCGGCGTCGGCATCAGCGTGAGCGGCGGGGCCAACGTCTTCAACTCCGGGACCATCAACGCTGCGGCCGGAATCGCTGCAATCGAGTTTTGTGTCTGCGGCCCCAACACGCTGACGCTAGGACCCGGCAGCATCATCAACGGCCTGGTGCTCGGCACTGGCGTCGACACGTTCCAGCTCGGAGGCATCGGCAAGGATACGTTCAACCTCGACCTGATCGGTCCCCTTCTTCAGTATGACGGCTTCTCGACCTTCAACAAGGTCGACAATTCGACCTGGACGGTGACCGGCACGGGTAATCAGGACTGGAACGTGCTGGGCGGCACGCTCACGCTGGCCGGCACCATCAATGGCAATGTGAGTGTCGCGGCCGGCGGCACGTTCGGTGGCGTCGGCACGGTCGGAAGCTCCATCTCCGTCAACGGCGGCACGCTAGCACCGGGCAGTCCCACTGGGACGCTCAACGTGTCCGGTGATCTCTCGTTTACGTCGGCGTCGCACTACATGGTGCAGGTCTCGGGCACCAGCAACGGCGTCGCGGTCGTCATGGGAACGGCGACGCTCGCCGGTGCCACGGTCGTCGTCGTACCGACCGGCTCGATCGCGAAGCACTACACGATCCTGAACGCGGGCACGCTGCCCGACAGCTTCAATCCGGTCGTCGCGGGTTTGTCGTCGAACCTGCATGCGACCCTGAGCTACGACCCCAACAACGTCTTCCTGGATCTCGCGCTGGGCTATGGCGGCGGCCTCAATATCAACCAGCAGAATGTCGCCAACATTCTGACGCACTACTTCGACAACACCGGCAGCCTTCCCGTGGTGCTGGCGAATCTCTCGCCGACGGGACTGACGCAAGCCTCCGGCGAATCAGGGACGGGATCGCAGCAGACGACGTTCAATGCGATGAACCAATTTATCGGCTTGTTGACCGACGTCTTCAGCGCGGGACGCGGCGGCGCACCGGGCGCGACGCCCTATGCCGACGAGACGAACGCGACTGCCTATGCCGCGACCCGCAAGAACGCCAGCGACGCCCTTGCTTCGATCTACCGCAAGGCACCGCCGCTGACATTCGAGCAGCGCTGGGACGTCTGGGCCGCCGGCTATGGCGGCTCGCAGGCCACTGGCGGCAATGCGGCGCTTGGCTCGAACAACGCCACCAGCAGCGTGTACGGCACGGCGGTTGGTCTGGATTATCGCTTCTCGCCGTCGACGATCGTAGGTTTTGCGCTCGCCGGCGGCGGCACCGGCTTCAATGTCACCGGGCTCGGCTGGGGCCGCTCGGATTTGTTCCAGGCCGGCGCCTTCGTGCGTCACAACGCAGGACCAGCCTATGTCACGGCCGCGCTGGCCTATGGCTGGCAGGACGTCACGACCAATCGCATCGTCACCGCCGCCGGCCTGGATCAGTTGCGTGCGCAGTTCAACGCCAACGCGCTCTCGGGCCGTGTCGAGGGCGGCTATCGCTATGTCTCGCAGTGGATCGGCCTCACCCCCTATGCGGCGCTCCAGGCCACCGTGTTCAGCCTTCCGAGCTATTCGGAGTTCGCTGTGGTCGGCAGCAACGTCTTCGCGCTGAATTATGCCGCCAAGGACGTGACCAGCACCCGCACCGAACTCGGCCTGCGCGCGGACAAGTCCTTTGCCGCAGCCGGCGGCCTGATGACCCTGCGCGGCCGCGTCGCCTGGGCGCATGACTACAATCCGGATCGCACCGTCGGTGCGGTCTTCCAGACGTTGCCGGGATCCGCGTTCGTGGTGAATGGCGCCGCCCAGGCGCACGATTCCGCGCTGACCACAGCGGCGGTGCAGATGAGCTGGATGAACGGCTGGTCTGCGTCGACGACCTTCGAGGGCGAGTTCTCGAACGTCACCCGCTCTTACGCCGGCAAGGGCGTCGTCCGCTACGCGTGGTAGAGGCTAGCGTTTCTGCTGCGCCGGCTTGCGCGGCGGTCGCGGAGCGGCAGCCGGTGTGGGTGTCCCGCTCATCTTGTTGGCGGCCTCGCTGACGTCGAGCAGCGAGCGACGGATGTCTTCGAGGAAGTTCGCCGATTTCTTCCTCATGGTGTCGGCGAGCTCGTGCAATCCGTGGATCTTTTCGAACAGCTCATCCGCCTTGCCGTCGGCAAAGCCGGGCACTACGCCTTCGATCTTTGTGACCGCCTTGTCGAAGCCCGCGAAGGCGCTATCGACCTTGGCCATGACGGAATCGATTTCGCCGCCCTTGCTCCGGAGATCGGCGGTGTAGGTCTCGAACGTGCGCAGGCCCTCCTTGATCGCCGGCGCGTTGCTGACGATCGTGCGGTCGACACTATGCAGGGTGTCGACGATCGATTCGGCGTCGCTAAGATCGGCGGTCAGCACGGGTATGCCGTCCGAGTCCAGCGGCACTGGGGGCGCCGAGGGCGCGCCGCCGATCAGCGAGACCGCGGCGACGCCGGTGAGACCCTGGAACTCGATACCCGCGACGGTGTCCTTACGGATTGGCGCGGAGTTGTCGAGCATCACCAGGGCCACGACCTTGCGCGGATTGTCCAGCTTGATCGACAGGATCTGGCCGGCGGGAACACCGTCGAAATTGACCGGCCCGCCGCGGCGCAATCCGCTGGCCGAGCCGCCCTCGAAAACCACGCGCAACTGGCTGCGGCTCTGGAGGGTGCGCCATTTCTGCACGCCGAGGACGCCGCCGAACGCCACGGCAATCACCGCCAGCGTCGCCGTTCCGATCACCAGATTGCTCGCGCGTGCCATGCTGGGTGATTTTACGGCCAAACGAGGGAAGTTGGAAGGAGCTGCAATGGTACGTAGGGCGGGTTAGCGAAGCGTAACCCGCCAACGCCTCGTGTGGCCATGGACTAATTGGCGGATTACGCTGCGCTAATCCGCCCTACGCGACATCAATGCCCAGCCGCGCGTTTGGCCGCAGCATTGTTCAGCACGATGAGGGCATCGACGGCGACGCCTGTTTTGGCATTGATCAGGAACGGATTGACATCAATCGAGGCGATCCGGTCGCCGGCATCCGCGATCAGATTGGACAGGCCGACCAGCGCCCTCACCGCGGAGGCCTCGTGCAAGGCCGGCTTGCCCCGATAGCCGCGCATCTTGATACCGGCCTTGGTGCGGCCGATCAGGAGCCGGGCCTCGGCATCGTCCAGCGGCGCACCGGCGAGCGCCACGTCTTTCATCAGCTCGATGTCGATGCCGCCGGTGCCGAACAGCACGACCGGACCCATCTCGGCATCGAGGGAGGCGCCGATCACGAGCTCCAGATCGGCCTTCACCTGTTGCGCGATCAGGATGCCGTCGAGCTTCGGCTTGCCCTTCAGCTTGCTCACCCGCGCGGTGATGTCGGCGAACGCCTTCTTCACCGCGGCCGGGTTGTTGAGATTCAGCACCACGCCGCCGATATCTGATTTGTGCAGGATCTCGGCGCTGACGACTTTGGCCACGACCGGGAAGCCGATCTGCTTGGCGATCTTCACGGCCTCGGCTGCTGTCTGTGCGATTGCCTCCTTCGAGATCGGGATGCCATAGGCCTTCAGCAGCTTCTTGGAGGCGACCTCGTCGAGTGCGGCGCCGGTTGCCGATTTCAGCGCCTTCTCAAGCACGGCACGCGCTGCAGGCTTCGAGCTGGAGACGATATCAGGCACTTCCTTGCGCAGCTTGGCGTAGTCGAGCAGCGACTTGATCGCAATCACCGCGCGATCCATGCCCTGCATGACCGCCAGATGCGGCAGCGACTTGCGCAAGGTCTTGGTGAACTCGGTGAAGCCGATCGACATCGCGCTGATATAGATCACCGGCTTGCCGGCCCGGCCGGCCATCTCGTCGACGATGCGCAGATTGCGCTCGCGCAACTCGTGCGGCGCTTTCGGCAGCTCGGCATCGATGATGACGATGTCGATATCGGGGTCGTCGATCATCAGCCCGATCGATTTCATGTAGACGGAGGGATCGACCACCGCGGCAAAGCCGGCGTCGAGCGGGTTGCCGACGATCGAGCCCGGCCCGAGCATCTTTGCCAGCTCCGAGCCGACATGCGAGCTGAGTGGTGCAAAATTCAGGCCTTCTGCATCGAAGGCGTCGATCAGCATGCCGCGCTTGCCGCCGGATAGCGTCACTGCGGCGAGCCGGTCGCCCCTGGGCACTGCGGCGTGGACGAAACATTCGGTGGTCTCGATCAGCTCGTCGAGCCCGCCGACCCTGATGACCCCTTCGCGCGTTGCAATGGCGTCGAAGGTCTCGATCGAGCCCGCGAGCGCGCCGGTATGTGCCATCGCCGCCGCGCGGCCGCCCTCGGACGCTCCGAGCTTGAGCGCGATCACCGGTTTGCTCGCGGCGCGCGCCGCCTTGCAGGCGTCCCGGAATGCCTTGGTGTTGCGCACGCCTTCGAGGTAGACCACGATCACCTTGATGCTAGGATCCTCGGCGAAATAGCGCATCAGGTCCGGCGTCTCGAGCCCGGCCTCGTTGCCGGTCGTCACCATGTAGCCGACCCCGACGCCGCGATCTTCCAGGGCCTGGCGGATCGCCATGACGATGGCGCCGGATTGCCCGGCAATCGCCACCGCGCCCTGTTCCATGGTGACGATACGGTCGTCGATATTGGTGAAGAGCTTTTCGCCCGCGCTCAAATTGCCGAGGCAGTTCGGGCCGGTGACCGCCAATCCCGTCTCGCGCACGGCCGCTTGCAGTTCGGCGGCGAGCTTCTGGCTTTCCTCGTCCTGCAACTCGCTGAAGCCCGAGGTGACGATGGTGGCCGAGCGCGCGCCGGCCGCGGCGGCATCGCGGATCACCTGCACGGCAAAGCGCGCCGGCACCAGCACCAGCACGTGGTCGGGCTTCTCCGGGAGGCTTGCAAAGTCCTTGTAGCAGGGGACACCCCAGATGGTGTCGCGCTTGGAATTGACGGGATAGAGCCCGCCCTCGTAGCCGTATTTGACCAAATTGTTCCAGATGCGCTCGGCATAGTTGCCAGGCTTGTCGGTCGCGCCCACCAGCACGATGTTGCGCGGATGCAGCATGGCGTGGATGCCCTTGACGATGTCGCTGGCATCGGGCGGCGGAGACCATGGGCGCGATGAAGCTGAGGCGGCAGATACGCGAGCTTCCATGGTGTGACCTCACCTGTTGTTCTTGTTGGCGGTGCGTCACTCTGTTCTATGGCGAGTTCTTCGGACTGGCAACCACGTGGGCGGGTATGCCGTGCGGTGGAATGAGCGCGCGCCAAGCCCTGGTGATCGACATTTTGGGATCACTGCTCGCGCCGTGGTTCAGTATCGCAGGATGCCGAGCTTGTAGGCGTAGTGATAGGCCAGCTGCTTCGCCAGATAAGGAGCGATGGCGCGCCGGATCTGCATCTGTGTCGGTTCGAAGCCGAGAATGCGTCGCCGCAGGATGCCCATCTCCCTGACGCCGACCGCATAGGTCGATGCCGTCTTTTGTGCGTCATGGATTCGGAAGCAGGCGAGAAATCGCGGCAAGCGTGCAAATTTGAATCCTGCGGCTTGCGCCCGCAGGATGAAGTCCCAGTCCATCGCGTAGTGTAAGCTCTCGTCGATCGGCCCGATCCTGTCCCACACGCGCTTGCGCCAGAACATCGTCTCTTGCGGAATGTAGTCGGCATATCGCAACGCCTTGCCGTCATGAGGCGGGAGCACGGCGCGGCCGACCTCGAGTCCCTCGCGATCGATGAAGACGCGATGGCCGTAGACGACGTCGACACGCGGATGTGCGATGAAGTAATTTGCGACATACGCAAGTGTCCCGGGCAGCAGCACGTCGTCGCTGTTGAGATAGGCCATGATCTCGCTCTCGGCGCCGACGAAGCCGAGATTGATGGCGCTGGATTGCCCCTTGTCCGGTTCGCTGCTCCAGCTCAGGCTATCGCCGCGCCTCTTCAGGAGATCGAGCGTGCCGTCGATCGAGGCGCCGTCCTGCACGTGATAATACAGGTCCGGATAGTTCTGGCTGACGATGCTGTCGATCGTGGCGCCGAGATATTGCGCATGGTTGTAGCTCGGAGTGACCATCGCGATTCTGGGCGCGCCCGGATGGATCGCAGGAGTTCGCGGGAAAGCCGTCAGGTTGAGCAGGCGCGGCGGATATTGCTCGAAGGTCCACATCGGCGGGCGGCGCCAGAGGCTCCGAAGCGAGGAGCGTCTTTGCCCGGCGGCGATAAGATCCTGGTTCCTCTCCAGGAGCGCGACGCGGCTTTCCAGCTGTTCGAGACGCTGCCTGAATTCCTCATCCATCACCGTCTTCTCGCAAATTACAGCGGAAATGCTCAATGGGCCATTCTGATGGGTCTGCGGTCGACGGCGCCGGTTCAGGGGTTCCATCGAGCGGCATTGTCCCTACAGGTCGGGCGGATTCAAGAGGGGGTGCGGATCGATTGCGAACCGCTATTCATCAGTGCCGATCAGGGTAGCATGCAGGATGTAGCGCTCGGGGCCGGACGCGACGGCGTCGAACGGCCAGCAGGTCGCGAGCACGAGTTCGGCTGCTCGTGCCGCAGGATCGATCCCCGAGGCATCGAAGCGAACCACAGCGGAGGAATCCGCGCGAAAACGAAAGTGCTTGCCATCACTGCGTGTGACGTCGATCAGGTCACCAATGGCGACATTCCGCAGGAAACGGAAATGAGTGTCGCGGTGCGCTGCATATACGGCAACGCCCCGCTCGCCCGCGTCAGCCGTTTGGCGGATATGGCCGGGCCCGAAAGCGAGCGCCTGGCCGCTCGCGCCTTCCAGTACGATCGCGCGGGCGCCGATCCGCCTCACCTCGATTCGCGCAACCGGCCAAGTATCGGCCCATGACCATGGCCTGACCACCTCGCCGGTCGCAACGCTCTGGTCGAATGCGCGCTCCAGCAGCACCTGCGCGAGCCATGCTTTGGCATGGATGTAGGCGCCGTCGCCGAACAGGATGATGCCGATCAGGGCGAGAGCGAGGGGAGAGATGATGCGCGGCATTGTACCAATTCCCGTCATTGCGGGGAGCGAAGCGACGAAGCAATCCAGACTGTCTCCGTGGATGAGTTTCTGGATGCTTCGCTTGCAATGACGAAGGTGAGAGGGCGAGTTCAAAAAGGCGCGCGCGGCCGTTGGTGTGTGGGACGGGCAGCCGCGCGCGCTAACAGAGGAGTTCGGGGGGCTCCTCTCTCAAGCGGCGTCAGTGAGCAAGGACTGACGCCGCTTGAACACGAACAGGATCAGGGCGAGCACGACCAAGATCAGGCCTGCGGTCATTTTCAGCTCGGCCGAGGTCGCGGTCTTGGGCAGGCGGATCGCATCCGGTGCAGCGGGCGTCGGTCGCCTCGTGGCCGGCTGGTTGCGTGCATCGGCGTGACGCTCGCGGAGCTGCGCTGGGACCTGCTGTCGTTCGCCAAAGACCTTCGCGAAATCCCAACCGGCCGGCAGGTTGATCGGCAATTCGCTGGGCTTGAGCGGCTCGCCTTCGGGACGGCTCGGCGTCTTGTCGACCGCGACGAGGCTGGTGAGCCGCGTGACGATCTGATGGTCGAGCGCCAGTGCCAGGATTGCCTTGTCCGAGTCTTCGGGCGTCATTTCGCGCAGGGTGCGCGCCACTTCGGCATCGGCGATCTTGCGCTTGGCCCAAAGCTTCGACAGGCCGTTGCCTTCGGCCGTATTTTGCAGCGGCAGCGTCACCGACCATGGGCGGTCACCGACGCGGCCCTTGATTTCGACCGAGCCCGCAAGCGTGTCGAGCTTTGCCGCCAGCACCAGCGGCTCGTCGCGATAGACGTCGGGAATGATCGTCGGTGTGACGTCGGCCTTCGCTTCGGAGAACTTTACGCTCAGCCCGGTCACGGCCGGGTTCTCGAGCTTGGCAAACAGGCCGCGCATGCGCTCCTCGACCTGCTCGACGGAGCCGATATGGGTGAAGGCACCGCGGCCGAGCTCGGCGGCGCGCGTCATCAGATAGGTGTTGGGCGCCGATCCGATGCCGACCATGAACACGCGCGAGCGGCCGCGCATCGCCGTGATCGTTTCGAACAATTGCTGCTCGTTGCCGATCGCACCGTCGGTCAGGAATACGACCTGGCGAACCATGCCGGCGTCGCCAAGCTTGTCGGTCAGCGCGGCCCGCATCGCCGGCACCATCTCGGTGCCGCCACGCGCCTGCAGCGCGCTGACGAACGAGGTGGCTTCACCGACACGCTCGGCATCCGCCGCGACGGAGACCGGAAACAGCACGTCCATGGTATCGTCGAAACGGATGACGTTGAAACGGTCGGTCGGCTGGAGACGGGAGAGCGCGTAGGTGAGGCTCGCCTTGGCCTGAACGATCGACGTGCCGCCCATCGAGCCGGAATTGTCGATCACGAATATCACCTCGCGCGGCCGCGGCTTCTGCGTCGCCTGCTCGGCGGCGGGCGGGGTGACAAAGGCAAGCAAATAATCGGCGTCGCCGACGCGCTCGCGAAATAAGCCGACCGACGGCGCCTTCACGGCCGCTGGCTTCCAGGTCAGTTCGAAATCGCGGTCGGCAGCCACGGCACCGTCGGCAAGCGAGACGATTCGCATCGTATTGTCCGGGCTCGCGACCTTGACGTTATGATGGGGGCTCGTGACCTCGCCGAGCGCAAAGCCGGCGTTCAGACGCACCGTGATGCTGGTCGGATTGACCGGTGCATTCCTGGCGGGATCCAGCACGGGCGGCGAGATGCGGTCGCGGTCCGGCACCGGGTCCGAGTTGGTCGCGCCCCAGCCGGAGCCATCGTTGCGGAAATCGGCGCTCTGGACGATCGGCGCCGGATTGTAGCGCGGCCCGACCACCAGCGGCAGGCGCAGTGAATATTCGTTGCCGGATTGATGCACCGGCTCCTGATATTCGATCTGCACCAGCACGGTTTCGCCGGGGCCGATATTGGCGACCGAGTTGGTGAAGATGTTCGGCCGCTCCTGTTCGGTGAGCGCGGCCTTCTGGCCGGCGCGGCGCGCCTCTTCGTAGATCATGCGCGCCTGTTGCCGCTCCTTGATGTCCCCGACGATGACGCGGTTGCCGACCACCATCTTCAGCGAATCGACGGCGCCGCCCGCGGGGAGCGGATAGACATAGGTGGCCTCGACCCAGTCCTTGGTCGGGTTGCGAAAGATTTGGGTGACTCGTGCTCGCAGCGTCGGGCCCGACACCGTGATGTCGACGTCGATGCCGAGGCGGATCGCTTCCGTGTAGGCGCCATCCTCCTTGAGGAGGAGAGACCCGGATTTGGCATCGCCGGGCTGGAGCAGGCTGGCCGGCTCCGTCGTCGCCGACCAGCCCGGCTCGAAGCTCACCAGCAGGGCCACGAAGGCGACCAGCATCACCGCGATGCCATGCGCCAGAAGGAACAGTCCGACCACGATCAGTCTGCCCAGCCAAGGGTGTTCGTTGCTGTCCGTCGTGTCATAGGTATCCATTTGGCCTGCTCCCGAGCATGTTTGCTGGCCCCGAGCATCCGCCGGGACGGCCCGATTTCGCGAGCAGAATGATCGGCAATGTTCCGCCACGGCCGGCCCGGCCCGCCGCCTCCGAGATGGCGAAGTGCGGTTTTGTGCTGGTTTGTCCGTCCTGCTAGGATGTCGTCCTGGAGCAGGGCCACGATGCAGACGCAGGACAAATTCACCGACAAGCAGCTGTCGGACGAGCAGAGCCGCGAGATCGCGGAGACCATTCGCGAGGAGCTCGCCAGGCGCCGGATCTCCCGGCAGGCGCTGGCCGAGCAGGCCAAGCTCAGCCTGTCGACGCTGGAGAAGGTGCTCGGCGGCCGACGGCCGTTCACGCTGGCGACCACGGTGCGGCTGGAGCAGGCGCTGGGCGTCTCCCTGCGCAGAAGCGCCGCCGTAGTGACGCCTCCGGCCGCAAACGATGTCGCGCCCGACAGCCTCGGCTCCTATGCCCATCGCGCGGTGACGTGGCTCGAGGACGTCTACATCACGCTGCGACCGTCGTTCGGCGACAAGGACGCGATCTTCGCCTACCGCACCGAGATCGTCTGGGAGCCGAAGGTCTCTTCACTGGTGTTCCGCGAGGGCGAGCGGACCGATGCCGCCTATGAACACACCGGCGAGGTCGCCGTGCCGCATCAGTCCGGCTTCATCTATCTCGTCATCATCAAGCACGGCCAGCATCGCGTGATCACTGTGTCGCGGCCGACGGTCGCCGGCGAGATGTACGGGATCATCTCGACGCTCCGCGCCGGTCCCGGCTCGCAGCTGACGCCGATCGCAGCGCCGATCGCTTATGTGCCGCTCCGAAACTTCGCGAAGCCCTCGCTGGGTCGGGTCGCGCCCGGCGATGCTAACCACGAATTGTACCAAAAGCATCTGCGCCGAACGGTGGAAGAATCGTTCGCGCTGTTTCTGTCGGTATAGCCCGCAAGAAATTATCCGGAATGACGAGCATGCGTCTATAAGGGGACATGCAGGACGCGTCCGCACTCTACGACGGCGAATCTCCGCTGTTCTCAATCATTATCCCGCTCGAATCTCACCGCGGGCAGTGGGAGATGTCCTGGCTCGGCTGGACGTCGCAAACTGCCGACACATCGCTCTACGAGATCATTCTGGTCGTGCCTCCGGATTTCACGGCACGCGAGCAGTTGAAGGCGCTGGCCGGCAACAGGGCTCGCCTCGAATTCACCGATTCCGAACACGACATCGGGCTCTGCGCATTCGGCGCGACGAAGGCGCGCGGCAGCTATCTGTTCTTCACGGAATCGCACTGCCGGCCCGAACCCGACGTGATCGAACTCTGCATTCGCGCGATCGATGCTCATCCCGATTGGGCCGGCTTTTCCTGCCGTTCGATCCCGATCTGCCATAACCGGTTATCCGTGGCAGAGGCCGCCATGTACCAGGCCGACATCGAGTTCGGTATGAAGCAGCATCCCTGGCGCAAGGTCCTGGATCAGTGTTTCGTGACGCGGCACGACGTCTACCGGGAATGCGGCGGCCTGCGCGAGGAGCTCGGTCATTTCGCCGAATGGGTGCTCGCCGCCGCCTATCACGCGAGAGGTCATTCCATCGGCTATCTCGAGGAGGCGCGCTTCCATCACTACTATGTCGGTGAGATCGGTGAGCTGAAGCAATTCACGCTCGACTTCGTGCAAGGCGAGATTCGCTATCTGAGCGAAGCCCGCAACGATGCCGGCAGCGAGCTGCTCGACATTCCGGTCGAGTGGAGCTCGCGGAGCGAGGCCGGCGCGTCGCTCGCCCGCAATGCACTGAACGCGCTCCTGCGCTCCAGCCTCGCTGACGGCGGGGGAGGGCCTGGCGAGAAATGGCTGGCGGTATGGCGTTGGGCCGTGCCGGCGCTGCTCGGCGGTCTCGGCGCGCGCGGTTTCGCGCGGCTGGAGGCATGGCACGCGCGGGCCGTGCTGGTCGCTGTGACGGCCGCCGGATCGAGCGATGCGATCGCGCGATGGATGCGGCGATACATCGCCGCGCTGATCCGGCATCAGAGGCTCGATTGCATTCACCGTCTCGGACGAGATGCGGGACCTGTTGACGGGCTCCTTGGTGAGCGCGTTGTCGCGCAGATCGGATTCCATGCCGAAGAGTTCTCTGCCGGTCACACTTTCCGCTGGAGCGAACCAGAGGCAGCCGTGCGCATCAAGGGCAGGCCGGGCCGCACCATTGTCCGCGTTCGAAGCCCCGCACTTCGCGCACCGCTGGATACGATAGACACGCGATTCTATGTCGATGGCACGGCCATCCGCCCCGAAGCGGTCGTGACCGGTTGTGACAGCTACACACTGAGCCTCGATCTGCCGCCGTCAGGCATCGCCACCCTCGCCTGGGCATGCCCCATGTTCAGGGGCGTCGGCGATTCGCGTCGTCTCGGCCTGCCGATCGCGGCGATCGATGTCGGCGACGACATGATCGAGGTTGAAAGCGCGGGAACAGCGCCGTCGCTTGCTGGAAAAGAATAGCGGCCCTTCGGCCGCTATTCGGTCGATTCAGGCTGTTGCTCTCAGTCGAACTAGCCGCCCGTTTCGGCGCTGATGATATCGCCGAACAGTTCCCACTGGCCCTTCTTGAACCGCCACATCTTGAGCTGCTCGATCGGCGCGAAGTCCGTGGCGGAGGTGTTGATCTTGATGCCCGGGATCAGTGTGTCGGGCACGAAGTCCTTGAGGCTCGCTGCCTGCTTCATCACATTCTCACGGGTCAGATTGTCGCCCGCCTGCTTCAGCACCTGCACCATGGTCTGGGCTGCGGCATAGGCGTAAACCAGATTGGCGTCCGAAATATTTGCACCGGGTATGTATTTGTCGACGAAGACCATGAACTTCTTCATGCCCTCATCATCCTTCCACTGCGGATCCGACGCATCCTTCAGATAACCAGCCGACAGCACCCCTTCGGATGCCTCGAGTCCGGCAGGCTTCATCACCGCGCCGATGGACACCGAGACATCGGTCATGAGATGCATCGGCTTCCACTCAAGCTCCGCGATCTTCTTGATCGCCTGCGCCGCGAATTTCGGCGTGGCGATGTTCACGAAGACATCGGCGCCGGTGCCCTTGAGCTTGACGATATGAGCATCGATCGAGGGTTCCGACGTCTCGTAGCTCTCTTCGGCCACGATCAGTTTCGATGCCTTGTCACCGAACACGTCCTTGATGCCGGCGAGGTAGTCCTTGCCGAAATCGTCGTTGGCATAAAAAATCGCGACCTTCGCGTCCGGCTTCTCCTTCAGAATATACTTCGCGAAGATCTGTGCCTCGACGCGGTAGCTGGGCTGGAAGCCCATCGTCCAGGGAAAGTTCTTCGGGTCATTCCACTTGCTGGCGCCTGTGGCGAGGAACAGCTGCGGCACCTTCTTGGAATTGTGATACTTCTGCACGGCGGTCTGGGTCGGCGTGCCCAGCGCGTTGAACACCAGGAAGACCTCGTCGCTCTCGATCAGCTTGCGGATCTGCTCAACGGTCTTAGGCGGCGAGTAGCCGTCGTCGTAGGAGATCCAATTGATCTTTCGGCCGTTGATGCCGCCCTGATCGTTGATCATCTTGAAATAGGCTTCCTCGGTCTTGCCGATGACGCCGTAGGCGGAAGCCGGGCCGGAATAGGCCTCGACATTGCCGATCTTGATCTCGGTGTCGGTGACGCCGGTGTCGTACGCCTTTTGCGCATACGCGGTTTGGGCTGTCAGCAGCACCAACGCCGTTGCTGCGGCGAGCAGGGAGAGTTTCTTGTTCATGAAAATTCCTTGGCTTTTCTGGGTTGGAACACGCACGTCAAAAAGAAAAGTGCCCGCGAGAGGGGCGCTTTGATCAGGCGTTGGCGGCTTTCTTGTCGACTTCCGAGGCGCCCGAGAATTCCTTGCGCAAGGTCGGCTTGTGGATCTTGCCGCTGGCGTTGCGGGGTAACGCATCGACGAAGCGGACCTGGCGTGGACATTTGAAGCGCGCGAGATTCGCCGCGCAGTGCGCGAAGACATCTGTCTCGGTCAACCGCTGGCCGGGCTTGGCCGCGACGATGGCGAGGCCAACCTCGCCCCATTGCGGATCGGGAATGCCGATCACGGCGGCTTCCGCGATAGCGTCGAGTTGGTGCAGGACGTTCTCGACCTCGGCCGGATAGACGTTCTCGCCACCGGAAATGTACATGTCCTTCCAGCGGTCGACGATGTAATAAAAACCTTCCTCATCGACGCGTGTCGCGTCGCCCGTGTGCAGCCAGCCATCGGTGAACGACGTCTTGTTCGCCTCCGGCCTGTTCCAGTAGCCGGGCGTAATGTTCGGTCCCTTGACCCAGAGCTCGCCGAGTTCGCCGACATCGGCGTCGCCGCCGTCAGGACGCACGATGCGCACTTCAGTGTGCAGCACCGGCTTGCCGGCGGAGCCGGCTTTCCGTGCCGCATCCTCGCGGTCGAGCACCAGCACGGCCGGCGAGGTCTCGGTCATGCCGTAGCCCTGCTGGAGTGCGACGCCACGCGCCTCCCACACCTTGAGCAGCGGCACCGGCATTGGTGCGCCGCCGACACCTCCCACGATCAACCGGCCGAGGTCGGTGGTCGCGAACGCCGGATGCTGGGCCATGAACTGGTAGATCGCGGGCACGCCGAAGAACACGTTGATGCCCTGTGCGGGATCGTTGATCAGGCCGAGCGCCGTGCCGGGATCGAAGGCGCGCATGATCATCACGGTGCCGCCGGCGTGCAGCACCGGATTGGTGTAGCAATTCAGGCCGCCGGTGTGGAACAGCGGCAGCACGGTGAGCAGCACCGAGGACGGCCCGATGCAGGCTGGGCCGCCGAGATTGACGCAATTCCAGAAGGTCATGCCATGGGTGATGGTGGCGCCCTTGGGATGACCCGTTGTGCCCGAGGTGTACATGATGGTCGAGACGTCATCGAGGGTCACCTCCTCGATTTTCTCGAGTGGCTTTGCGGCGGCGATGCCGGCCTCATAAGTCCCGCTGGGGCCAAGCAGCAGGCTCGTCGCAATGCCGCAGAGCCTTGCCACGGCCAGCGCCGTTTCGGCGAGATCGGTGTCGTGGATCATCACCTTCGGCGCGCAATCTGCGGTGATGAACTGGAGTTCGGGAACGGTGAGGCGGGTGTTCAGCGGCACGAAGATCGCACCTAACCGCCCGCAGGCGAATTGCACCTCCAGCGTATCGGTCGTGTTCAGCGCCAGCACCGCGACCCGCTCGCCGCGCGAGACTTTCAGCGCATGGCGCAGAAATGACGCGAGACGCGAGATGCGCGCGTCGAGCTGCGCATAGGTAAAGCGGCGCTCGCTCGCGAGGTCTATCACCGCAATCTTGTTCGGTGTGCGGCGGCCATGGTGGGCGATCCAGTCGTAGTAACGAACGGCCAAGAATTCCTCCCTCGGCGGACTTGTGCCGCCCGCGTCCCTATTGCCATGCACCATGCCCGGCATGGCCCAAGGGCCAGCCGGAGTTTGTGCACCATCCTTTTTTTGATCCGGAGTTGGCGCGCGAGCGATGAAAATCGTCTTGCGTTGAGTTGCTAGAGCGAGCTTGCTTGGAGCGGGGCTCGGCCAGCCACTCCGCGCAAGTGAGCCGCCAAGGTTCCGGCCATGGTGGACGAGACGAATCCGCCAGCAAGGCGAGAGTGCGATGATGAGCCCGTTCTATACCGCCGAGCATGACGCCTTTCGCGAGGTGATGCGCCGCTTCGTCGACAAGGAGATTGCGCCCTTCGCCCACGAGTGGGATGAGGCCGGTGAATTCCCCCGCGCGCTCTATCGCAAGGCGGCCGAGATCGGGCTCTTGGGACTCGGTTTCCCCGAGGAATATGGCGGGATCGCCGCCGACCAGTTCATGAGGATCGTCGCCAGCCAGGAGCTGGCGCGGGCTGGCGCCGGCGGTGTCAGCGCCAGCTTGATGAGCCATACGATCGGTTCGCCGCCGGTCGCGCGGGCCGCGCGCCCCGAGGTGAAGGCGCGCGTGCTGCCTCAGGTGCTCGCGGGTGAGAAAATCTCCGCGCTCGCGATCACCGAGCCGGGCGGCGGCTCTGATGTCGCGGGCCTCCGCACCAAGGCGCGGCGCGACGGAGATCACTACGTCGTGAGCGGCGAGAAGACCTTCATCACATCCGGGATGCGTGCCGACTATTTGACCGTTGCGGTGCGCACCGGCGGCGAGGGCGCCGGCGGCGTCAGCCTGCTCCTGATCGAGGGGGATACGCCCGGCCTGTCCCGGACAAAGCTGAAGAAGATGGGCTGGTGGGCCTCCGACACCGCGACCCTGCATTTCGACGAGTGCCGCGTACCGGCGGAAAACCTGATCGGCGAGGAAGGCCAGGGGTTCAAGATCATCATGCGGAATTTCAACAGCGAGCGCATGGGCATGGCGGCGGGCTGCACCGCGTTCGCGCGCGTCTGCCTCGACGAGGCCATTGCCTACGCCAAGGAGCGCAAGACCTTCGGCAAGCCGCTCGCGCAGCACCAGGTGATCCGCCACAAGATCGTCGACATGGCGCAGAAGGTCGCCGCATCGCAAGCGATGCTGGAGATGCTGGCCTGGCGGCTGGAGCAGGGCGAAAGCCCGGTCGCCGAAATCTGCATGATGAAGAACCAGGCGACCCAGACCATGGCGTTCTGCGCCTCGGAAGCGGTGCAGATTTTTGGCGGCGCCGGCTTCATGCGCGGCATCAAGGCCGAGCGCATCTACCGTGAGGTCAAGGTCAACGCGATCGGCGGCGGCACCGAGGAGATCATGAAGGATCTCGCGTCGCGGCAGATGGGGTTGTGACCTCTTTCTCCGTCATGGCCGGGACGAGCCCGGCCATGACGAGCACCTCAGAGATACCAAGAACTGGGCTAACAAGATGCTGTTCACCGCCGACCACGACGAGATCCGCCGTTCCTTGCAAAAATTCATTGCCAACGAGATCAATCCGCATGTCGATGAATGGGAGAAGGCCGACATCTTCCCGGCGCACGAGCTGTTCAGGAAGATGGGCAGGCTCGGCTTTCTCGGGCTGAACAAGCCGGTCGAATTCGGCGGCTCCGGCCTCGACTATTCCTATGCGCTGATGATGGCGGAGGAACTCGGCGCGATCAATTGCGGCGGCGTGCCGATGGCGATCGGGGTGCAGACCGACATGGCGACTCCTGCGCTGGCGCGGTTCGGCTCCGATGAAGTGCGGCGCGAATTCCTGGCGCCCTCGATCTCTGGCGACTATGTGGCCTGCATCGGCGTCTCGGAGCCCGGCGCGGGTTCTGACGTGGCCTCGATCAAGACCAATGCGCGCGGGGACGGCGACGATTACGTCATCGATGGTGGCAAGATGTGGATCACCAACGGCACCCAGGCCGACTGGATCTGTCTGCTCGCCAATACGGGCGACGGGTCCGTTCACCGCAACAAATCGCTGATCTGTGTGCCCATGAAGACCAAGGGCGTCACGGTCGCGCGCAAGCTCGACAAGATGGGCATGCGTTCCTCCGACACCGCGCAGATCTTCTTCGACAATGTCCGCGTGCCCAAGCGCAACCGGATCGGCGAGGAGGGCAAGGGCTTTACCTACCAGATGATCCAGTTCCAGGAGGAGCGGCTCTGGGGTGCGGCCGCCTGCCTGAAGGCGCATGAATACATTATCAACGAGACCATCGAATACACCCGCAATCGCAAGGCCTTTGGGAAGTCGATCCTCGACAACCAGGTCGTTCATTTCAAGCTCGCGGAGATGCAGACCGAGGTCGAGCTGTTGCGCGCGCTGATCTACCGTGCCGGAGAGGCGCTTGTGGCGGGCGAGGATGTCACGAAACTTGCGACCATGGCCAAGCTGAAGGCCGGGCGACTCGGCCGCGAGCTTACCGACGCCTGCTTGCAATATTGGGGTGGAATGGGCTTTACCAACGAGACGCCGGTCAGCCGTGCCTATCGCGACAGCCGTCTGACATCGATCGGCGGCGGCGCCGACGAGGTCATGCTGATGGTCCTGTGCAAGATGATGGGGACGCTGCCCGGCAGCAAAGGAAGTTCCTGATGATCACGCTCTATCACTGCGACGCCGCGCGCTCATTCCGTCCGCTCTGGATGCTGGAGGAGATGGGGCTGCCCTACGAGCTCAAGATGCTGCCGTTCCCGCCGCGGGTCTTCGCCAAGGAGTATCTCGCGCTCAATCCGCTGGGCACGATTCCCTTCATGGTCGACGGCGAGACGAAAATGACCGAGTCCTCCGGCATCTGCCACTATCTCGGCATCAAGCATGGACCGACGCCACTGATGGTCGGACCCGAAGATCCCGCCTATGGCGCGTTCGTGAACTGGATGTATTTCAGCGACGCCACGTTAACCTTCCCGCAGACGCTGGTGCTCCGATACAGCCAGCTCGAGCCGGAAGAGCGCCGCAATCCGCAGGTCGCCGGCGACTATGCCAAATGGTTTTTGGGCCGCCTGCGCGCCGTCGAGGCAGCCACCGCAAATACCGAGGCCTTGTGCGCGGGCCGCTTCACTGCCGCCGACATCGTGATCGGTTACGCGCTCCGCCTCGCCGATACTATCGGGCTTGCCAAGGATTTTGGGCCAAATGTCGCAGCCTATTGGGCACGCTTGCAGCAACGGGATGGTTTCAAGCGCGCGGTTGCTGCGGAGCAACAGGCCGGCGTCGAGCAGAACGTGGCGCCAAGGGTGAGGGCCTGATTGTCGTCCTGGCGAAAGCCGGGACGGCCATGTTGCCGGGAGTTCCGGGTCGTCGGGACTGCCGCTGTTTTGCGCTTCCTGATAGCGCTATCCCGCCGTGACAGCGCCCAGATTTCCGCTAAGGTGACCTCCGTCCGCAGCGGCCAAAGAGCCGCGCGAGGAGGATCCCAATGGAAGATAACGGTCGCGAATCCGACCATTTGATGCTGATCACGCCGGAGCGGGTATTCTATGCCGGCCTGCTCGGCCGCCCCCGCAAGCGGACGCCCGGCTGCTGCCATGTCTATGTCGCGGTGAAGGGCAGTCTGCATCTGACGATCGATGATGCGCTCGCCACCGGCGAGCTGTTCGTTACCCTACCGAACCAGCGGCATTCCATTGCGAGCGACTACCGCACCGCGATCAGCGTGACGCTGGAGCCGGAGAGCATGCCCGATGGCGTGATCGAGGTCCTGGCCGAGCGGCTCACCGGACCCGACAGGGCCGTCTATGCCCGCAAGATCCTCGCCGCCTACACGCTGCTGCGCCAGCGTCGCTACGGCGACATCACCACCGCCGAATTCGACCAGATGTGTTTTGGCGAGGCGCTGCCGCGCCGCGTGCTCGACCCCCGCGTGACGCGTGCGGTCGCCCGTATCGGCCGCTTCACGGGCGAACCCGTGACGGCGGACACATGCGCGGCGGAGGCCGGACTTTCCGCTTCGCGCTTCCTGCATCTGTTCAAGGAAGAGACCGGCATCTCGTTCCGCTCCTTCCGCGCCTGGAAGCGGGCGCGTCACCTGCTGCACTTCGCCAACCAGGACCTCAACCTCGCCCATCTCGCGCAGGACATCGGCTATCCCGACTCCACCCATTTCAGCCACTCGATCCGCCGCTTCTACGGCCTGAAGCCGCGCGCGATCTTCGTCGGCTCGCGCGATCTCGCGATCTATCGCAGCAGCGAGACCGTGAGGCTGGCGGAGGCGAGCTAGCGTCGTCTCGTAGGGTGGGCAAAGCGAAAGCGTGCCCACCATCTTCGCGAGGTATTGAGAGATGGTGGGAACGGCGCAAGAGCGCCTTTGCCCACCCTTGTAATAGCGCGATCAGTTATTCTCGACCTGTTCCGTGAGGAATGGCCTGCCGCGGTTTG
>NZ_JBVVOU010000045.1:0-31687 GCF_055807635.1 Bradyrhizobium sp. Kon56
GAACTCGCGACGCGCGAGGATTCCATGGCGATCATCCGTGCCGTGACTGGCCTCGGCCGCAGCCTCGGCATCGTCACGACCGCGGAAGGGGTCGAGAACGACGCGCAGCTCGAGTTGCTCCGGCGCGAGGGCTGCACCCAGGCACAGGGCTATCTGTTCAGCAAGCCGCGGCCTGCCTGCGACGTGGCACTGATGCTGGAAGGGCCGCGGCTCCGAGCGTTGGCTTAACGAAATTATCAGAATGCCATCGCGGCACCGAGGCACAGCGCGGTAAGTCCGGCGGTCACGCCTGAGACGGTCGGGATCGTCGCTGCACGTCGCGTTGTCTGAGGTGCACTGGTCTCTCCCGAGATCCATCGCCGCGTGAGGGTAGCGCTCGACCTTCCGGTCCTTACTGTCTTCGGTCAGACCGAGCTCAGCCCGATTGTCGCGCAGACGAGCGTCGACATCCGGAGACTGAGTTCGTCCGGACCGCGGGAAAGCGCTCTGGAACGTCGGAAGTGCGCGTTGCGGATCCGATGGATCTTCGTATTTTGCCGACCGGCACTTAGGGCGTAATTCAAGTCCGTGGATATCAGACCCACAATCGGCTATCTCGACGCGCCGGAGAATGCGCGTCCGGCCATCACGGCTGACGGATGGCTGCGCACGGGCGGCCTCGGGACGCTGGATAAGCGCGGCTACTTGCGTGTCACGGGCCGCCTCGAGGACATCCCGCGGCGGAGAGAATATTTACCCGGCCGAGGTCGAAACCTGCCTGCTGCAGCATCCCAACATTGCCGATGTTGCGGTGATAGCTCTGGTGGGGTGCCAGAGACTATCACAGCCGTAGCGCGTTCGACCTCTGAAGCCAACGCGCTCAGATGATCGGCAAGCCTCGCGAACAATTCTCGTTTTCGCAGATCAGTGGCTAGATCGCTGATCGATTTGCAGTCGGCGGCATCGTTGCGGAGTCTGTCCAACTGCTCACGGATGTCTCTCATTTTAGAGTGCCCCCGGCAGCATCCTCTTCATTCAGTTGAATTGATCGAGGTGTACTTGAGCTCACGCCGATCTATTTCCGAACGGAGCAACTCAGCATAGTTGCGAAGATTGTCACCAACAATGCGGGAGCGGCCGCCATTCGCGCGATCAGCCAACACTTGCCGCCGCACACTTTCCCAAAGAGACAATAACGTCTGATCTTCCGAGCTTGAAAAGTTCATCCGCAGGCCCTCAGTAATTGGTCGCGCGGATGCTACCGCGTACTCGTGAGCCGGATTGTTCGGTTGCCCACATAGCTGTGGTGAAGCTACGCGCTCGTTGCACATCGGTCACACCGCTTGCATTGGTGAAGGGAGATATCGCGACCGCGGGACCTACCGTCGCATTAGCTAATCGATGGCTCGCGTCGCCGCTATTGCTGTAACGGGTCAGAGCGGTCGTGCGGCCGATTCCGCGCGACGGGACAAGATGTGGCTGCGTGGTCACCGACACCTGCTTCGAAGTATTGAAGGACGAACGTACGCGCTGCAGTACAATCCGTCCCGTGTCAGGCATAAGGGAGCATCTCCTGCAGCAAGCGATCCGCGGCGGATAGCTGATCAAGCCGAAGCACGAGCAGCTCGTTCAGCCGCGCTACCCGAGACTGAAATTCCTCACGTATCGATCCGTTATCCACATCTTCAAGCAGGCCATTGAGAACTCTAAGACATTCGATAACGACATTGACCTTCCGTCGCAGCAACTTAGTCCGTTCTGGTCTGGACGATCAGGTATCGCTCTCGACTAAATGGCAGCGGGATGATGTTGGCAGCCACCGGCTCGGACGCTCCATCACGGATCCTCGCTGGGACACTTCCAGCGTGACTCGCTGATGTTGAGGTACTTGTCATGGAAGCACCTCAAGCTGCGCGCACAGTGATCAGGAACTTCTCGACCTCTGTCTTTAGCCGCGCGCTGTCGTTCGACAGCGTTTGCGCCGAGGCAAGCACCTGACTAGAGGCAGAGCCGGTTTCCGTGGCCCCTTGCTGCACCTCCGTGATGTTGGAGGCGACCTCGTGGGTACCTTGCGCGGCCTGTTGGACGTTGCGCGATATCTCCTGCGTAGCCATTCCCTGTTCTTCCACCGCGGCTGCAATGGCGGAAGAGATTTCTGAGATCCGACCGATCGTGCCGCTGATTTCCTTGATCGCGACGACGGAATCCTGGGTGGCGGCCTGTATATCGGCGATCTGGTGGCTGATCTCCCCAGTCGCCTTGGCAGTCTGTTCGGCGAGCGCCTTGACTTCGGAGGCAACGACAGCGAAGCCGCGTCCGGCCTCGCCGGCCCGCGCCGCTTCGATCGTTGCGTTCAGCGCCAAAAGGTTGGTCTGCCCCGCGATCGTATTGATCAGTTCGACCACGTCGCCGATACGAGTTGCCGCCTGTGACAGCTTGTTGACGCGATCGTTGGTTTTCTGTGCCTGATCCACCGCTGCGCCGGCAATCCTGGCTGCGTCCTGCACTTGGCGGCTGATTTCGATGACTGATGAGCTCATCTCTTCGGTGGCGCAGGCAACCGATTGAACGTTGCTCGAGGCTTCCTCGGAAGCCGCAACGACCATGCTAGAGCGCTGCTGGGTGCTCTCGGCTGTCCTGCTCAGGGTCTTGGCCGCCGCTTCGAGCTCGGTCGAGGATGATGAGAGCGTCTGGATGATTTCTCCGACCGCATCCTCAAAGCGTCCAGCGAGCTGGTGCATGTCCGTCTTGCGCTGGGCGGCCGCACGGGCCTCTGATTGCGCCTGTTCGGCCCGCAGCCGGTCGGTTTCGAACATATTGTCTTTGAAGACCTGAACCGCCTCGGCCATCTCGCCGACCTCGTCAGCGCGGCCGACACCTGGGATCGAGGTCGACGTATCGCCGCTCGCGAGCCTGCCCATGGCGGCGGTCATCCCCTGGATCGGGAGGGCGATCGCGCGAGCGGTCAGCAGCGCAATGGCGGCCCCGAGGCCCAGTCCTGCCGCAAGCAAGCCCCACAGGACCAGCCTCAGGAAGGATATGCTCGTCTGCACCTGATGGCTTTCCTCGGCAAGCATGCTGTTCTGGTTCGTCTTGATGCCTCCAGAGCGGGTGCCGTCGGCGCCCTTCGGCCCGTCGAGCAGATCGAGAATCTTCACCGCGCGCGGCGCCGCTTCCGTTATGAGAATATGCACGGGTGCATTCCAGTCCGCTGACTCCCGGAACGCGAACATCTTCTCGTAAAGGAGAACAAATTCGCCCCGCGCCTTCGTGATCTTCTCGAAAGAGAGCAGCTGAGACGGCGTAAGCAGGTCCTTCTTCGCACTCACGGCGGTATAGCCTTTTTCAAAGAGCTCCCACGGCTTGAAGAATTTCTCCTTGTCGTTCTTTTCGCCCGACAGGAGGTACATGCGAAGTTGAGCGGTGGCAGCGGCAAAATTGCCGCGCGTGTCCGCCATTGCTTTCAGCAATCTCTTACGCTCCGCCGTCGCCTCCTGGCCCTCCTCCTCGTTGATCATCTTGGTGATCTCGGAAAACATTGTTTCGGTGCGCGGACCGGCTTCGGTCACAAGTAGCTTTGTCGCTGGATATGCATCGGAAGTGAACGCGACGGCTTCGGCTTTGTCTTGGGCAGCTCGGAACTCTGCGAGCAGCGCCTTGGCCTCGGCCCATTTTCGGCTGTTCTCCGGGTTGGTAAAATGTACCGCCTTCTCATCGAAGCCGGCAACTGTGGCATCCATTTCCTTCCACATCGCGGCCCGATCTAGCTTGCCTTGCGGATTTCCGGTCAAGAGATAGCCACGCAATGTCGCCAGTGTGGAATAGAGATTGCCGACCAGCTCTGTGCTCGCGAGCGCGACGGGTGTCCGCAGGTTCACCATGCGATCGACGGTCGTGGAAATCCCGCCGACCGCAAACACGGTGTATCCGACTGAAAGCGCGATGATCGCGCATACGGAAAGAAATCCCGAAATCAGCCGGCCACGAATCCGAAGTTTGAGTTTGAAGGGCATGGCAACACTCCGCGGGTCATTGGACCCTTAAAAAGATTGGCAAGAATGGATTTGGATGTGACGCGCTTAGTCGCCGCAACCGACGGCGGCTTTTAGGTCAGATGGCAAAAAGATCCCTCGTGGGGTCACTCGATAATAAAACAGTAGCTCAGGTTTCCCGTCCCTACTTGAGCGTGCAGACCATGGTGAAGACAATTGGCTGCGAGTTGGTTAAGAAGAAATCGACCCTGATTTTCCTCACGCGCGCAAAAATTGCTGCTTCAGCGCGTATGACGAAATTAGCTCGGCGCATTTCGCAAATTTTTGGTTCGCCCGGCCGCGAAATGCGCGAGCAACCCAAAAACTGAGCCCCAAGACGGTCCTTCCAAAGCTACCTATGGAAAGTGAGATAGCCAGCTTGCGACAACTTGTCTCAAATCATCGTCGCGGCCGAACTGCAGGCTCGCCGACAGACGGGAACAAGAACTCGATTCCCCCATCCGAAAAGACGCGACGAAGAATCTCCGTCGTCTCGTCCGACATTGGGGGAGCATCATCGTACTCTTCAAGCCGACGAATGATGGCGGACGAAATCCCCGTTCGCGCGGCCAATTGTTTCACAGACCAATTTAGGATGCCGCGGGCTGCGCGCAGTTGCGCGCCCGTAAGCTGCGATGTTGCCGCGTGTTGAACGGAGAGCTTTTCCTGATGCACGTCAATGGAGAGACCCATCCATTCCTGGATGCTGCCGTCCGCATTGGTGACAGGCACGGCCGTACAATGATACCACCGATATGTATTGTCGGGCTCTCGCAGGCGATGCTCGACGCTGTACCGCCGTCCGGTCTCGACCGAGGCCGTCCAGCTTCTCAAGGCCGCCTCACGCTCGTCTTCGTGAAGAAGATCAGCCCAGCCTTTGCCAAGCAACCGATGCGCCTCTGGTGTCTTCTCGCCATTCGGCAGTGCCGTGATTCGACCGTCGGAACTACCGATCCACAGCAGACCGCCTACCACCTGGGTCAAAGCGCTGTAGCGCTCGGCGTCACTTCGCAGCGTCTGGACCAACCGACGTTGCGCTGTAATGTCGAGAGCGATCCCCAAAATACATTCCGGCTCACCTGCGCTATTCAGTAGCACTTCGGTATGGCAGTTAATCCAGCGCAAAGCGCCATTGGGCCGAATGATGCGAAATTCACCGTCGAGCAACGTCCGATCTATCATCAACTCGCTGGGACCGCGAGTCGGACCGCGATCGTCCGGATGAATCCTTCGTTGGATTTCGGTGTATGACGGCGAGACCGCATGCGGATCCAATCCGAGCAGCCTAAAAAAGCCACGCGACCATTGCATCTGGCCGGCTGCATCACAGCGCCAGACACCTGCTCCCAGCTTTTCTTCAATCAAACGAAGCACATCGGATATACCGAGATGTGCCTCCAGCTGCAGCAAATTAACCCCCGTTCTCAAATACAAACATTCAACTCTCAATTGCAGAACAATTCAACACTGATGTTTGAGTGAACCCGGCCATACGGTCGCAGGCCGGTGGACGTCTCTCCACGGGCAACGCCAACGAGAGAGGGCAACGTCGTGCGGTCCTAGAGACCGCCTACACCTCAACCCGGCCAATCGGCTGCGCGCCATTCGACGAGGCCAATGACCCGAAAATCCCTTCCGGCACTGCTGATTTTCTCGAGCATGGTGGCACTGGTTGTCGCATTCGGATTTCTAGCACAGTAAGACCCGCGGATTGTGTGCGACGTCCTCTTTTCCCCCGATAGCGACTCAAATAGCGGACGTCGTGCACTTCGCATTTGGGCCAAGCGGTAGAGTAGCGCTCTAGATATTTGGAGGGGCCTCTTACTAGGCAGGCCCTGTTGCCGCGAGATGGTCTATGGACGCGAAATCAGCCACACGATTTAAACAGCACGTAGATCGGGTCATGGAGAGTTATCCCTGGCGCTCACGCTCGCCCAAGAATCTCCAGTAGATGAGTTTCTGAGATTGAGGGCATCGGTCGGCGATATCATCTCTCGGAATAGACTCCGTGCTTCAGGAAAACATTTACAAAGATTATCCCGGTCTGGATGGCATGAAAGGCTGACTGATAACTTCGGCTTCGGGTCAAAGAACGAACCCGCTCTCGCGGGAGGGCTGGCGGCGCGGTCCGCCGATCACGTCTACCGCTGTAACCGTTTGAACGAGCACAGGTGACGGGCGGGCGCTCCGTCTGCAGGATCGAGGGGTCAAGCACTCCAACCTCAAGACAGGAGCCCCCAATGAGCGAGAAGCCCATCAGCCCGCTGCGCCAACGCATGCTCGACGACATGAACATGCGCAGGTTCGTACCCGATAGGCAACGCGAGTACATCCGCGCCGTCAAGAGGCTTAGGGTTTTCCTCAGCCCTCCCCCCGACAGTGCGACGGCGGAAGAGCTGCGCGCGTTCCAGCTGCATCTGACCGAGACCCTGAGGCGGTGGACGCCGGGTGCGTCGCCTATTTGCGCAAGCCGTTCGCACGGCAAACCTTGCGGGATGCCATTGCGGGAGTACTGGCGTAACAGGCGCGGCGCTCCATCGGGGTAGGTCAATTGGGCGCCCATAACCTCAGCAGACTGAACCGCAGGTTGTTCGGCTAGGTGTGAGGCTAGTGAGAACGGGGCTGTCCGTTTTGATCCTGCGCAAGCCGGAGAGTTGCGGTGCTTGAGCAACGGCCAATGGCGAACTAGACCATGTACTCCGCGAAGTGGACAAGTCCGTTCTGGCTTCAAACCGGAGATGGCCGGCTCGCTAGGGCGCTACGGAACTGCTCAATGTATTCCGCTGGCAGGTCCCTTTGAGATCGCGCGCGTTGCAGCTTCAAGACGGGCCGCGATCTCGCTCATCCGGCGCGCCAGATCTTGGAGCGTTGTTGGCTGTACTGGGCCGGCGCCCCTTGGGGAATTCAGCTCCGTTTGCAAGTGCTCGAACTCTGCCTTGCACCGCTCCAGCTCGGCGAGAAGCATTGCGAGATCATCCATTTGGCCGAATGCGCCTCATTCCGGTGAGCTGGGGCCGTCGTACCAGATCAGGGGCAGGCGCGGCACTTGGGAAATTTACGGGTGGGCCGACCCGCTCTCCGCCGCAGGTCGATGATCCCGAGACACACATCTGGGTAGGAGATCAGCCGGCTTTCCTGCTGGGTTGGCGGTTGGCACGTGGGTACTGCGGCTAGTCTGTGGGTGGGCCCGCTGTCCAGGTTAGATCGGAATGGCATCGTGAGGGTTTTCATCGCCGATTTTGACCCCGAAGCTCACGCCGACCTTGATCTCACGTGACCGTAGTTGAACAATTAAATTTTGTGGTGGAGGACATAATGAACAAAGCCATTGTTGCTATCGGGCTTGGGCTTGCCCTGTCGGGCGCAGCATTCGCGCAAGAGAAGTCGGCTAAGGAACAGCTTGTTGGTGCGTGGACGCTAGTCGCTGTTACCAGTGAAATGGACGACGGCCAAATAGGCGAACCCTTCGGTCCTTCCCCAAAGGGCGTGATGATTTTCTCAGATGATGGCCATTTCTCGCTTTTCCACTCGCGCGCGGAAATTCCAAAGATTGCGGCTAATGACCGAGCCAAGGCGACGCCCGAGGAGGCGCAAAGTATCGTGGCGTCAAGCATTTGCCTATTACGGCACATACTCGGTTGACGAAAATACAAAAGGTATGATGGTCAACCTTGCAGCCAGCACCTCCGCGAACGTCGCCGCCATTCCCAATCAGAAAAGAACGATTACTTTGCTAAACTCAGACGAACTAAAATTCGACAATCCCTGAACTCCAAACGGTATGACGCTGCGAACCACTTGGAAGCGCGTAGCGGCGCCCCAGTCGAATTTGAACGGTGGCAATCGCACGCGACATAACGCCACTCTGTAAAAAACCGGAAAACCAACCGGCTGGTTCTCGTCAGATGGTGTCAGAGCGTTGGGCACCAGACGAAAATCGGCCCCGACCAACACGGGGGGCTGGCGGTCGGGGGCCGTCCCTTCCAGTGCGCCACAGGCGGCGGTCGTGGGCACACGCGCTGACGTTCGGGTAGCGACAAACCGGTACACCAACTGGCGCGCGCTCTTTCAGGCCGCAACGTGTGGATTGACAACTGTATAGCCGCGCAACGATCGCGCGTGCATCCTTGTCGCGTGTCCGCCTGAGTTGGCGTCATACGCCATCCAAATGTCGCCTCTGAGATGCTGTTCTAGTACGAAGACGTGCCCACGGCGTGCCGCGACCATTCCGGGCGACGGCGACGTACGCGGAAAGCGTAGCCAGTTGGCTGCGAGGTTTAGTTCAGGCACCACACGACCAAACACGCGCAGCGCTGCGCCACAACCACAGAATGCCGCCGGGCAGCCGGGCGGCCGACCCCCGGCGATCCGGCTCTCAGCAGGGACACTCATCGCCAAGCTGTTGGCTGCGGTTACTACGAGTTGTTTGGGACGATACGCCTGCAGTGAATATTGCGAAATTCGTTCGCCGCGCGTCTGCGCGGACGAGAAGTCACATGGCATGATCACGTTGCATTCGGGCGCGTGGCCGATGCGGTCGGGTCTTGCTTCCGAACAGATCGAGCTGAGGACAACGAAGAGACACGCAGAAAATACTTGCTTGAACATTGCAGGGCTCCAAAATGAGGTCCTGCCCCGAGTACCAAGCAACAAACAACAATTTGGCCGAAAAGCGGCCAAGGTTAACAGCGATCGCGGTCCAATATCGTCAACCCTCACGGCCAGACGTTGCGACGCTATCTGATTAACTCGCAGAGAGAGAGAGAGAGAGAGAGAGAGAGCCTTGCACTCGTCCGACTTGTCAAGTCTGCTCCGGGGTGACCACCGGCAACGCTCGGATCGAGCGATATAATTTCCGCTTCGCGCCCCTGAGCGGCTGCCGGTGTAGATGGAGCCCTAACAAAAGGCCCCGACGCATTCCACGTCGGGCCCTTAAGATCGTCGAGCCGGTTACATCCGCCGTGCCCTCTGATGCTTGATGTGTCGATTACCGCCCACGATCTAGTGCAGAGCGTGGCACTGCGGCCGCAATGAGCAAGGCCGTTTGAACAGTCGTCATAACACGCGCGTCGATGTTAATGCCACGAGGTTCCCGCACCTGGACGGTTGCTTGGGCAACAATTAAAAGTCGAACCGCTCGTTCCTGCGCGCCATGAAGATTTTGGAAGCCACGAGCCGCGGCGAAATGTCAATTCATGATCGTAAGCAGATCCGAACCAACCCGGCGTAGCTCTCGCTTTTTCTCGACCGGTCAGCCCGAGCTCTCACGCACCAGCCGGGCAATTCTGCGAGGACCATCCCACACCTCTACGGCGGGGTACGTATCGAGAAATTTCTCTGCTCGCGTTCTGGCGTCTTCATCCGTCGGACTGTCAATTTGATAAACCGCCCGAGCAACGCCGGATAAATCGACCACATACGCAACGTACCGCATGGCAGTTCCCAAGTGCCGGAAGCTACAATACGACTCCGCCAACTGTGACGGCCTTCGTTTCATCTTACTTTCGAACCTTTGACGAGCGCCGGCTGGTGATCGAGACTTGCTCTTGGACAACCTGCCGCGCGTCCACCTCGCTTGTTGGTTTAGGAGGGCAGGAACTCTCTTTCGGAGGTTCTCTTGCCAGCCATCGCAGTATTCTAGAACAATTTACGAGGCTCCCAAGATCGACCTATGGCTTAGGAACCAACCGGCGCCTACGGACCCGAATACCCGAATATCCGTTTCGGTTGGAGTTCGTTCCGCAATGGGGACCGGGGCGCCCCTTCCCCGGTTGCAGAGAGCCATGCTTGCGCAGGGGTCGAGGCCGTTCCGCGCGACGCGCGCTGCATTCACAAGGTCCTCCGGCATCCGTTCTTCATGAGCTTGCGCGAGGATCTGTAATGGCGCGCCTCACCCCCGCCGAAAGTGGTTCGCTACAGAGGAGGTGGCGCAGGCTTGAATTGATGAGAACGATCGGGAGGGCGTCGGCTTCGAGTACGAGGTGATCGGCGCGCCAGCGTGACCTTCATTGGCAAGCCATGTCGCAGAGCCAGCGCGCGGCCGCCCGGCGGATAGGATCGAGAGAACAACCCCTCGCGCGTGGCCCAATTGTGCCGAAACATACAGCCAGCCAGGGCGCGCGCGAAAGCTGCGGCGTGGTCATCCGAGGTTCAGGAAGGAACGTCTAAGGTTGGTCAGCGGGGATGGGCTCCGCCGGAGTAGCATGGATGAAATACAAACTTACACTTGCCGCAATAACCGTTCTCGGTGGGGCGGCATTCTCAATTGCAACGGCATCGGCAATGCCCGTTGCTCCGTTGGGACAATCAAACATCGCGAACGTTGAGACGGTAGCTCTGGTTTGCGGCCGGCACGGATGCGTCCGAACTCGCCCGGTCTATCGTCCTGCCTATCGCCGCGGCGTAGTCGTTGTTCGTCGGCCTTATGCCCATCGGTACTATCGGCGGTACTGATCAGAGGTTTCGTTCACGTAAACTGGCGTATCCTACTTGTAAAAAGGCCGCCAACTGAGGCGGCCTTTGGTTCTTTGCTCAACGGTTTTAGTGAAGAGAGAGGACAGCGGCCACGTTAAACGCCAGTAGAACCAGAGCGCATGCGCCAGCTGACAGCAGTCCCTATGTCACCGGCCTCCTTCGCGCATGCATTCCTGTGGGAGAAGTGGTAGCCAACTGCTGAGGTCCGACATTTTCTGGCGTTATTTGGATGTCATCCAACAACTTCGCGAGTTCGTTTCGGAGATTTATGTTCATAGCAATTGCTCCGAGGCAGTTTCGCTGAAGAAGCACGAAAGACGCAAACTGCCGGCGATTAGAATAACACAGAAGAGCCGTGTACGGTTGCGATCCACTGCGAGCGAGGCTGGATAACGCGCGGAGCTTCTTACGCGGCTCGCGGCATCTCGCCCCACGAGCTGCCCGTGGCCTGTTCAATGTCCTGCTCGTCTCTATAATCAGGCGAAGTGATTTCGCCACTGAACCGCCAGGTTGACGCTGCTTCGCAAAGCGTGGAGCTCTAGAACGGCTCGCCGGTTCTCGTGAATGCGCTGCAGCGGACTATCTGCTTGTTGCACTGCTTCCACTCTTCGCCATGCAACACATTCAAATCGGTATCAAATCACCTCTCTACACATGAATCCCGATGTGCCGGAACGCGCCTTATGAGTTTGCATTGTTTCTCAGTTTGGTGATTTGTAGTGAGGTCGATCATGCGTCCGCTTTCTGGAATGATCGTGATTGCAGCGGTCTCAATCTGGACGGGGCTTCACGCCGCCCCAGCCGTTGGGCAAACATTCAATGATAGATGGTCCATCGTGCCAGACGCTCACGCCGAGCCCGCTCCTGAAGGACTCGATAAGACAAAGAAGGAGGAGTCGCAAGCGCAACGCCCGAGCGGACAAGAGCCCCTGAAAGATCGTTCAGGCGCTCAATTTTTCAATCGAGTTATTTCCGGAAAAGCCTCCTACTATTCGTATTCCAAAGGCAAGACAGCGAGCGGTTCATCGTTTGATCGGAATCTACTAACCGCGGCGCATCGCCGTCTGCCGTTCGGCACGAGAGTCCGCGTCATTGATCTTGAGACGAACAAGTCGGTGGTGGTTCGTATCACCGACCGCGGACCATGGGTCCGTGGCCGCGTCCTCGACCTCTCGCTGGCGGCTGCGCGCAGCTTGGGGATTACGAATCGTGGCGTGGCTCAGGTTCGTGCTGAGGTGTTGTAGCGGACGACCATGCCCCGCGAAAACACGCGACCGCCGCCCACGCGCCCTTACGTCAATAGTCCGCCTTTTGGCCTGAAACGAATCTGCCGTGTCTCTAAAGAACCCTGACGCTATCGCGGCCCTCGTATCCGTCCTCAGGCTCGTCCACGGAGACGAAGTCGCGCGAACCATGCTCCTGGAGGGTATGAGCCTCGCCACGCTGACGGACACGATGTTCTCCGCGCCGATAGCACATCGCGATGCCGTTCGATACGTCGCGAGTGCCTTAGATGACTTCGCCATTACACCAGAACTTGGCTCCGTCTGGCATCTTCGTTACCTGTATGATGATCAACCCGGCTCATTTCGCGTCGTCGATATGGAGATAGCCACGCCGGCCGGTACGCTGTCCAGCAACGACCTTTGGCTTCGGCTGCCCGTCTAACTTGCAATGCGGACCGTGCTTCGACGATTAGCCGGAGCCCCCTGCCCTACGTGCCGGCCTTGTAGGTCTGGATCGTGCCGGCCGTTATCTCACAGCATGAGAGGGCGCGGCTGCAGCTCATCGATGCCTTTCCCGGCAGGGCTGCGTCTTTACATGCCATGGCCTGAGCCCGGTTGGCCGCGATGATCCAACTGCTCCCGCGCCCGTTCACGTAGGCGAAATTGCGAGATCGGTGACGCCCAGCGAGCTCTGAAATCTTGATCTAACTTGCATCCTGCGTGCAGGCTGGCAGCTCTCTTAAATCCGCGGCGGATCGACCTTCCGAGCACGAACGCGACGAAGAGCGACTGCAAGGAAGATTTTAGAAGCTACAATCGAAACCGGCGTGTGCAGAAAGTATTCGCAGTTGAGCGGCACGAGGCGTGCCAAAGGACACTATGCCCGTCGAAGTCGGAAGAGCCCAGCAGGACAAAGAAGTTCAAATCCTTGCAGGCGGATGTCCACAGTGGCATCACGTATCGCCATTTAGCCGAGTTACCGTAGTTCCTTACTGTAGCTTATTTCTAGAGCCGTCCACGGTTTGCGAAAAATGAACGTCTTCGCGAAAGCTTAGCGCCCAGAGTTTGGAGGAGTGGATATCCTCGGCGCGGCGAGAACCAGGGACCAGTAGCTCGCCCCCTTCCGCGAAAGCGCTCTGCGTTTTTTCCGCGCGGAGCTTGTCACTTCTACGGTTCGAGCCACGTTGACACATTAGATCGCGGGAGCCGCTAGGCTCAGTCGCGCTTGACCCGAAGTGAGGTGTGGGGCTCCCGGCTGACGGTTAGCCTCACAAGCCACCTGCGGAATCCTCCGCGAAAAGTGTGGAGAGGTAGTCTGGAGCGGCCGGATTATGGGCGCGATGATGATGCGCAAGGAGCCCGCGAGCGCGCCCAGGAGGCCGTTCGAGAAGCCGACGGGCGGAGGCGGAAGCCTAGTCCGTCCGCATGGAATGCTACGGGGGCCCTGCGCAGCCCTGCCCGACGATCGATCAATGCTTAGTGGCGGACTCGCCTGGCTGGAGGTTGAGTGCGCCCGCTGCAAGACACGCGAGCCTACCATTCGACGTCATACATCGGCATAAGCACACGCCGCTCTGGAGTTTAGGCGCTTTTTCCTGCCTCGATCAGCCTCGAACTTTCGGCGATCGGACTCATTTGCCGACGGCGCCTTCGCGCGCAGCGCTGGGCCCGAGCGCACAGGCTAAAACTGTGCTAAACAACGAAAGTCAGCACCATCGTCAAGGGTTCACATGGAGCACCAAATGGCTTCCACGCGGGACGACAGCGTCGCGGAACGGCAGATCGCGGAGGAGCTTTCGCACCTGACGCGCAAGGCGGAAGACGGTGCCTCGGTCCAGCCGACCATGGAGACGTCTCGCGCACCGGCAACGAACCATCAACCGACGAAACAGCCCCACGTGGCCTTCGTCTGCTCTCTGTTGGCTGTGTCCTTTGCTGCTTGGTGGTGGTGGTCGTCCTCCGCACAACCGGCGATGAGGGCCCCTTCGGACCCTGCACCCCTGACGCGGGGCCCCCGAGATGCTGCGGCGCCGAAAGACGCGGCGCCGTCTGCAATCGCCCTGGTTTCCGACTTGACGCAGCAGCTGCAGTCGATGACGCGCGATCTCGCTGCCTTGAGGCAAGCAGTCGAACAGCTTAACGTGACGCAAGAGAAATTGGTCCACGACAATGAAAATGTGGCGCGCCAACTCAAGACAGGCCAGGAAGAACTCGCACGTAACAGCCGTGTCATCGACGATGTCAAAGGGATCCAGATCCAGATGGCCCGCGAAAGTCAAACGCTCACCGATCGCCTCAACGCAAACCAGGAGCAACTCGCCCGCGCCACGGCGAACGCCTCAGCACCAAAGGAGATGATGCCTGAAGGTACGAACGCAATCCCAGAAAAGCCACAGGTCATGCAGGAAGTACCATTGCCGCGTCCACGGCAGTCGGCCAATGTTGCCCAGGCGCCAAAGCCGGCGCCAATTGCCAGACCGCAAGCTATAAAACCGCAACCGTCGTTATCGTGGCCATGGTCGCGCTAAGCCGCGACCGACCTGCTCCTGCGGCCGAAACTAAAGCTATGGAGACGGGCGCCGTTGACTGCGGCTCCTATTCAGACTTTCGGATCTGGCCCGCTGTCGCCCCGCGGTCCCTTTCGCTACGTAATCGCCCTCCCGTAGACCTTGTAAACCCGCGAAATCATCAGGATGATCGGCGAGCCGTAGCATCGCTCGCGAGGCCTTCATGCGAAAATGCGAAGTCGCCGTGCTGGGTCTAGGACTCATGGGCGGAGCAGCGCTCAACTCATTGTTGGATGCCGGCGTCGATGCGCTCGGCTTCGACCCTGTCGGACCCGGTTCGGATCGAGGCTCGTCACATGGTTCATGTCGAATTTTCCGTCGCTTCAATTTCGAAAACCCCAACTACACCAGCCTGAGCGACGAGGCTCATGCCGGTTGGATCCGGCTGCAGGCCGAAAGCCGTCAAACGGTTCTGACGGAAACCCCTATTTTGGAGGCAGGCCTCCCCGGCTCTGCGATGGTGGCGTCGTCACGCGCGGCCGCGATCGCGAAAGGGCGCCCTGATCCGATGTTGACCGCGACCGTAGCGAACAAGGAATTTCCGGCTTTCGCCCTGCCCGACGACTGGGACGTCGTAGTACAAGACGGTGGCGCGATACTGCGGACCGGTGTCGTCATGAGACTGATGCGCTCACGCGCCGGCAACCGTGTGATTCCGGAACGCGCGAGCTTCACGCCGCACCACGACGGCGTATCGATCCGCACGGTGACCGAAGAGTTCTTCGCCGAGCGCGCGATTCTGGCGCTGGGTCCATGGCTCGGTCGCGCACTCCCGACACTGGGCGCGCTGCTCAACGTGACCCGACAGGCGGTCGGCTGGTTCAAGCCGACCCGCCCTGACACTGTGGCGCTCGGTCGTTTCCCGATCTTCATTCTGGACCGAGGTCCGAACGACGTGGTCTACGGCTTTCCGGACTTCGAACAGCGCGGCGTCAAAGCGGCGCCTCACAACCACGGGCCCGTCGTCGGCCCCGACGACTGGGGTCCGCAGGCCACCGAGGCCGAACTCCGCCCGGTCGGCGATGCGTTGGCGGCCCTTGTCCCGGGCGCGGCCGGGCCAATCATCGATCGAGACGTCTGCCTCTACACCAACACCGTGCCCGCCGACCGCCTGCCCGATGCGGGCGAGGAATTCATCATCGATCGCTGGCCGGATTCCCGCCTAATCGTCTGCTCCGCGTGTTCAGGCCACGGTGCGAAGTTCGCGCCTGCCATCGGGCAAAGGCTTGCCCGACTGGCCACCGATCCGTCCTACGAAGCGGAGTCCTTCTTTCAGCTTTCCCGATATTCTCAATTCGCCTGAGCGGATATCGCGGCGTGGCCGGATCGGCTACGTTACCCTCGCGGTGTCACTGGCCGATATGTTCTGCGCCGGCGAGCTTCGGCGCGGGACCTCCGAATTCGCGCGCGAAGACTATTGAAGCGCGAATTGAGCCTTGAGCCATGGTGTGAATCGGCGTGGCCCGAGGCTGATCGGCACGATAAGTCTCTGATTCACATCACATTGGAGGGGGCATGCTTCGATGCCGATTCACATCCCGGCCTTCCGCCGACCTGCACGCTCGTCGGCCGGACGTGCCGCGGTGGTCTCGCAGCGGCGAGCAAATCCTGTAGCTTGTAACCGTAGTTAGTCACGTCAACCGCGCCTCACCCCACCGAAAATTTTAGAATCCTCAACGCCTTGGTCATTCCCGTTTGGAGGAGCGGTGATCCTCGGGTAGGCGGGATACGTACTCGTCCACATTCCGGACCAGCGGAGCACTGATAAGGTTTTGCGTATTACCTTATCAGTTGGCCAACTGACTCCGCTTCGTATGAAAGCTTATCAGTCGATCAACTGACCCTGTTTTGACTCGAAAGCTGATGAGTTCGCCATCTGGCTCTGTTTCGTACGTCTGCTTATCGGTTTTGTAGGAAGCAGAACCGTTTAGCATTTTTCGGGTGTCGCTCGCTGGAGGGAAAAATCAATAAAAAAACTGCTCGACTGCTGCAGCTCAGGTTCTCTCGGTAGGGGAGAGATGGCATTCTCCGACGGGCACGCGTTGAGGACGGACTACGGTACGCCGTAGCGCGCGAATTCCTCGGCGATGTCGCCCCGGACAGCTTTCGCGGCCGCGACATCGGCTTCTCCCGAAGCCGTCTCGCCGCGGCGGATCTTTGCCCGGCCGCGACCGTACAGCGCGGCGGCGAGCGTGGGGTCGATGCGTAGCGCGGCGTCGTAGTCGGCGATGGCCGCATCGGTCCGTCCAGCCTTGAGGTGGGCGAGCGCGCGGGAATCGTAGGTCGCAGCCGTATGCGCGCCCGACCCGATCGCCTTGTCGCAGGCTTCCACCGCGCCTTGCGGGTCGCCCGTGCTCGCCCGGATCCAGCAAAGGCCGCTCCAAGCCACTTCCATGTCGGCGTTCAGACGAGTCGCGGCGGTGTAGTCGCTTTCGGCGCGTACGAGATCGCCCTTCTTCAGCCAGGCCTGGGCGCGGTTGACGAAGGCGGCGGGGTATGCCGGCTGGAGGGCGATGGCTCGGTCGAAATCCTCCATCGCGGCGTCGTAGTCGCCCGTCCTCAGTCTCGCCGCGCCGCGGTTGTTGACGGGCTTGGCGAAGGTCGGATCGATGCCTATGGCCGCCTCGAAGTCGGCGACAGCGCGGTCGTAGTCGACCTTCGCTGCGTAGGCGATGCCGCGGTTGTTGTGGGCGATGGCCAAGGCCTGTGGCCCGCCACGGCCGGCTGCGATGAAGGCAGAGCAGGCCTCGATCCTCCGGTCGGGGGACGAAGCGGCGTTGCAGAGCTCGACGTTCCGGAATTGACCTTCCGGCTTCTGCGCCGACGCGGGGGCGGCCAGCAGCAGGATCATAACTGGCGCCGTCCCGAAGACCTTCAGCATCCCCGGCAGATGCCGAGAGCGCGGTCGGCCCTCCGCTGCCGGGGAGGCGCAACGGTCGGACCGGCCTTCCGCTTCATGACCGCATCCTTGCCCTCCTCGATCAGGGTGGCGAACTTGACCGTGCCGTCGTCCGAAATCTCGATGTGGGGCGTGGTGCCCCGGATCCCCAACGTCGCCACCGGCGTGTCCACCTTCATGCTCCCGGTCTTGGCGACGCTGCCGGCGACGAAGGTGAAGGTGCCTCTGGTCAGGCTGATCAGGGTTGAATTGTCCTTGCCGTCCGGATCGTAGACGAACTCGCTCATTTCCATGCTGGCGTTACTCGACAGGCTGAAGGAGCTGCCGTCGGCGAAATTGATACCGAGGCGCCCGTCGGCGCCCGTCCTGACGACGTCGCCCCGATAGACTGGATCGCCGACCTTCGCGCTGGCCCCGTTCTCGGACAGTCTCGCCTGCACAACCGCGGCATCGATATGCTCGATCACTGCCTTGCCAGCGACGGTCACGACCTTGCCGATTGGCTTGACGTCCTGCGCCCGAAGCGGCGCAGGCGGATACGCCACTGCAACGAGCAAAAGGCAGAGAAGTCCTGCGACCGTCCTTAGTCCGTGCATGCGTCCGCTCCCGTCCGTGAAGAGCCCGCTTCGGCGGAATGATGGCAGAGCGCGCCCGGCGCACCATACCGCATGTTGCGACCGCCACTCTTTAGTCGCAACGGACGATGGTCCCGACCGCTCAGCGCCAACAAAAGAGCGCATTTGCGCGCACTCAGTCAACATTTCGTGAAGGGGTCTCGGGATGACAAAGCGTAGTCTGATGCGCAAAACCGGACACCTCGGCGGGTGGACTCACACGCGATCCATGGGTCCGGCCGCTTCGGCGGAAGCGGGCAGCATGCGAGGCGTTCAAGATGTCGCTCGCACGTGTCTTCACCGGTCTTTGGCCGGCGCAGAACCAACGCAGTCCGTCGTCCGTCCGCGGCGGGCGCGCTGTAGAGTCGGCGGTTGTCGCGAGACTCGGATGGGCCGGAGCGCTGTCTTTCGTCCCGTTGATCCTGACGGCGCTGAAAGAAGCGTGGGCCGCCGATCCCGATCTCGCGTTGTTCGACGATGCCTCCATCACCTACAAGGGCTTCGAGCATGGCACCTTCGAACTCATCACGAAGGAGGCGGTGCCGCGCCACATCATCGTGGACGATCCCGGGCAGACGGTCATCCTCAGCAAGACCGGATCGTCCGTCAGCTTCGCGCAGGTCGCCAACAACGCTTCGCGGATGGAGGACCTGCAGAGCCGGCAGCAGGACGTGCTCGACAACTACTCGAAGGACCATGGGCCGTCCGGATCCGGCACGCCTCCGGGCGAAGCGGTCGATCAGACGCTGCAGCCGATCGATTTCCACGCGCCGGACGGGCCCAATCCACAACATGCCCTTCCCGGGCTGGTGGTGCCGGCCAGCTTCGTGCCGGATGGGCCGTTGATCCATTCGCCACCGACACTGACGCTCGGGTCGGGCCCCGTCGAGATCGACACAGTCGCGTTCGATGAGTTCTCGGCGAGCAGCGGCAGCTTCTCGGCCACGAGCTTCGGCTCCGGCACGACCCCGACCTTCGGCATCGCGGGCGGCGCGATCGGCGCTTTCACCGTCGCGGGCGCAAGCTACGACGTCGAGAAGGCCGGCTCCTTCGGAATCCTGTACTTGAACAGCGGGACCGGCGCCTACGCCTACGTACCGAACAACGACGCTATCAACGCGTTGAAGGCGCCGAACGCCGACAGCTTCACGATCACGGCGTCCGACGACTTTGCCTCGGCAAGCCAAACCTTCACGATCGACATCGCCGGCACCGACGACGCGGCAGCGATAAGCGGCGAGACCGGCGGATCCGTCGCCACGATCGCCATGACTGCCGCCGCAATCGCGGCGGCGGCCATGGCGCACCACGTCCCAACCGCGACCGGCAAACTCGCCGACACCGATGTCGACGATCCGGCCAACACGTTTACGGCGGTGAGTTCTCCGCATGCCAGCGACAAAGGCTATGGCAGCTTTACGATGACGTCCGACGGGCACTGGACCTATGCGCTGGATTCCGCCAGCGCCGCGGTGCTGGCGCTAACGGCGGGCCAGACCCTGACAGACACCTTCACCGTGACCACCATCGGCGGCACGCCGCAGGTCGTCACGATGACCATCCAAGGCGCCGACGATCCGGCCGTCATCTCCGGGGACACGCATGGTCGCGTGGTCGAAGCAGGCGGAGCCGACAATTCCGCGCAGGGCGTCCCAACCGCGTGCGGCCTTTTGACCGCCACCGACGTCGACGGCCCGTCAAACGCGTTCGATCCCGTCAAATGTCCGGAGCCGAGCGACCACGGTTACGGCAGCTTCACCATGACCGCGGATGGGCACTGGACCTTCGCGCTCGACAACGGCAACTGCGCGGTGCAGGCGCTGAACGCAGGTCAATCGCTGACTGACGATTTCACCGTGAGGGCCGCGGACGGTACGGCACAGACGGTGACGGTCACCATCGAGGGCGCCAACGACGCCGCGGTCGTCTGCGGCGATATTTGCGGACGCGTGACCGAGCCAAGCAATTCCTGCGAACCCCCGCCAAGCGCCAGCGGCACCTTGTCCGAGCGGGACGTCGACAATCCCGACGACACCTTCACGGCCACGACATGTCCGCAGGCGAGCGACCACGGCTACGGCAGTTTCACGATGACGACCTGCGGCACGTGGACATATGTCCTCAACCCCGACAATCCCGCGGTCCAGGCCTTGAGGTCTTGTGACGCGCTGACCGACACCTTCACCGTGACCACGATCGACGGCACGCCGCAGATCGTGACCGTGGTCATTCAGGGCGCCGACGACCAAGGCTTTGACAACCGGGCCGAGCCCGCGTTCCATTTCGAGGCGGGTGCGGAACAGCAGCATGCCAGCTCGACGCCCCCGGCGGTCACTTCCTCGGTACCCGTCGCCGCGCTCAATCCGGAGTACGATTCCGCCGCGGCCGCATGGCCCCATCCGGCCGATGAGGCGCCGGAGGGTTGGCGTTTCGACGGGGAGGCTGCTGGCAAGGGCGGACAGCTACCCTTCCAACACGATCTGATCCTCTGAGAGCCGCCGACGCCTTCGTTGCGTCCGGCTGATTGGCGTTTTCCGGGGCGCTCCCATGGCTGCGCCGATCACATTCATGGACCCGCACCGCCATCAGCTGCACGGCCATCAAGAAGCTGCACGGCCATCAAGAGCCATGAAGGGGCGCTACTTCATTTCCGCTCCGAGGCACGATAATAATGAGTCATTGTAACCTCCAAGATCATACTCGGAAAGGCGACAGGAGCAGCACTTGCAGGATTCGCGATGTCCGCTTCGGGTCAATCCGTCGGTCGGCCGTTCGGTTGACCACTTCTCGTCGGCCCGACAGCAGACATTCGCATCAGGCCGCCGCTCCGAAAAAAGGTCCAGCCGACCACGGCTCGATCGCGGATAGCTGTCCGCTTTGGGTCGCCAGAAGGAAAGCGTCCCGACTAAAGCGTTACGACACCCCGAACCAACTTCGGCTTTAAACCTTTGATTACCGACGGTGAGAATTGGCAGATTGCAGAGTAAAAGCCCCAAAAGGTTTACGTCACTTTGCCGCCTCGAGGCCCCTTGATATTTTCGAGCTACTTGGAACTTATCCTTTCGGAGGTTGTTTACTGCTGTTGTCTAAGTGGGGGAAACAATGAAAGCGTCGGTAGTCTCGACGGATTCGAGCGATAGCTCGACTGCAGGCGAATTTCTGGCCACCGAAATACGAAGATCCCTAAGCACACCGCCTGCTGCCTTGGTGTTATTTGCAGCTCCTCAGCATGACCACGGAGCGATACTTTCTGCCATAAAAAAGGAGCTGCCCGATACCATCGTTGTTGGAGCTTCATCTGCCGGCGAGTTTACGAATGTGAGCAGTGGTCAAGGCTTGGCGTGTGCACTGGGGTTGGTGGGCGACGATGTGGTCTTCTCATATAGTGTTGGACGTAACCTCGCGATGGATGCCACTGCGGCAGCCCAGGAGATAGTTTCGAGGTTTACACCAACACCGCCCGGACGATTTCCGTTTCGGGCTGCTCTCGTTCTAGCTGATGCTCTAGCTGGGCATGCTGATATTTTAGTAGATCAGTTGACGTTAGCTACAGCCGGTCAGTATCAGTTTTTTGGTGGAGGAGCGGGGGACAACGCTCAATTTCAAAAGACCACTGTATTTTGTGGAGAAGAAGTTTTGTCCGACGCCGCGGTGGCATTGGAGATTCTCTCCTCGAAGGCGATCGGCGTGGGTGTTAGTCACGGCTGGAAACCTGCGTCCCGAGCCTATCGCGTCACGGCGAGCGACGGCATGAAAGTGATAAGCCTTGATGGGTTTCCAGCGATCGAAGCATTCGTAGAACACGCGGAAGAGACTCATCAGAACTTGGATCGGAAAGAACCGTTACCATTCTTCCTGCACAATATTATTGGGGTTGATAGCGGAGCTGAACATCGCTTGCGTGTTCCTCTGGCTGTGGATGAGGAAGGCGCAGTTGTGTGCGCCGCTGAGGTCCCCGTTGGTTCAGTTGTAAGAATTATGAAGACTAGCACGGCATCCGCAGTTTCTGCCGCGAAGCAGGCTGCAAATGCTGCTTTGGATGCATTAGGCGGCCCCCCAGCGGCGGCCCTTTTCTTTGATTGCGTCGCTACTCGCCTCCGTATGGGAGACGAGTTCGGGTTGGAACTCTCAAGCCTGCAAGAACGATTTTCGGAAGTGCCGTTGACGGGGTGTAACACCCACGGTCAAATCGCCCGAGCGGAGGGGCAGTTCAGTGGCTTTCACAACTGCACTGCAGTCGTTTGCGTATTTCCCGAGTAGGTCACTTGAAGGATGACGGGGCTCATCTTTTAAGTGGTTTTGCCAACGCCAACGGGAGGCGAGAAGCTGCCGCGCGATTAGCCAAGTTTATGGGAGGCGATGCTTTCCTCATTTTCTTGAAGGATGAAGAAACGGGGAGTTTTACGCCAGCTCAGGGATTTGACCAGCGCCTGCCTGGCGGCCCGTCTTGGCGAGCGTTTTTGAAGCAAGCATCAAGCTGCTGTGAGTTCTTCGGAGAGGTAGCATTTCCCGACACTAACACGCTCGTTCCCGCGGTCGCTCGTTCGATCCCTGCGGCAATCCTGGTATTTGTCGGCAGGAACTTGTCTATCCCCTGGAATGATATCGAATCGAGCCTTCCGCTTTTAATTGAACTACTAAAGACTGAAGCGCGGGTTCATATGGCCCTAGCGCGCGCAAGTTCTGCCACGGAGGCGGCTACTCACGCAACGCATCTTGCCAGAGCACTCGATGGTGCGCGTAAAGATGTGTCCGCTACGTCCTTAAAGCTACAGCAACTCAATGCGACGCTGGAACAGCGTGTAGCGGAAGAAATCGCGCGTCGAACGGAGGCCGAAGCAGCGCTGCGCCAAGCTCAAAAGCTTGAGGCCATCGGTCAGCTTACCGGCGGTGTTGCACACGACTTTAACAACCTGCTTACGGTGATCATGGGTGGTCTTGATACGATCGGACGGCAGATCGCAAGCATGTCCGATGCGCCACAGTTTGGGCGCATCATGCGAGCGCAGGCGATGGCGCATCATGCATCCCAGCGCGCGGCCACACTCACCGCCCGCTTGCTAGCTTTTTCACGTCGCCAACCGCTGGATCCAAAGTCCATTGATGTAGATCGCTTGCTCGGGGGAATGAGCGAACTGCTCAAGAGCACTTTAGGAGAGCAAATCAGGATCGAGATAGTTGGCAATGCCGGTTTGTGGAGCGCCTTTGCTGACGCATCGGAACTAGAACATGGCATTCTCAATCTGGCGGTTAACGCGCGGGATGCAATGCCCGGCGGCGGACGACTTACAATCGAGACCGGCAACACCTGGCTGGATGATGAGTATGTTGCCGCACTCCCAGAACCCGTGCCTCCCGGCCAATACGTTTTGGTTGCTGTCACCGACACTGGAACCGGAATGGATAAGGCAACCCTGGATCGCGTGTTCGAGCCGTTCTTCACGACTAAGGAGGTCGGCAAAGGAACTGGGCTGGGGCTAAGTCAAGTTTACGGGTTCGTGCGACAGACGGGTGGCCACATTAGGATTTATAGCGAACCGGGGCATGGCACGACGGTCAAACTCTATCTTCCTCGGTCCAAGACTGAACCCGACAAGCAGGAAGATCGCAGTATTCCGACAGCAACAATGTTACGGGGGAATGAGGCCATCCTCGTTGTGGAAGATCATGACGATTTGCGCGCGTATTCATCCGGTGTGCTCCGCGATCTCGGATATCAAGTTTTCGAAGCAGCCGACGCGGCATCAGCGATTGCTTTCCTTGAATCATCTCGCACCATCGATCTTCTCTTCACCGACGTCGTGCTCCCGGATGGCCTTCACGGACGTAACATCGCAGATCGGGCTAGAAGGTTGCATCCAATGATCAAGGTGCTGTTCACGACGGGCTACACACGGAATGCGATAGTCCACAACGGTCGACTTGATGCGGGGGTCAACTTGTTGAGCAAGCCATTTACCTTTCGCGGTCTGGCGGAGAAAGTACGAAGAATTCTTGACGAACAAACATGACTGAAATCGGATCGAGGCTATTCATTTGACCTTCGGATGGGTGCCGTCCTTCTCCTCCCGAAGTTGATCATTTTCCAGATGCCGGAATGCTCAAATCCTCTGCGGAATCGCGAGACATAAATATTCGCCATCATTCGTCCAATAATTTCGGGGTTGCATGCGCAACGACTTACGCGAGACGTATCTGTTTGAAGCCAGGCCAGTTCTGAAATGGCGCTTGCATTTTCAGTGCGAGTCTAATCCGCTGAACCGCAGCCTCCCCTTCACGGTTTCATCGGAAGCAACCGTTATCGGCCGGCCGGGCAAGCCTTCCGGAATGGGTAGGACACTGCCATCTGATTCCCCGCGCTGCCCATCAACGTCCTTCGCCACTGCGATCTCAAGTCGGTCGCAGAAAGTTGCGCGGGTGCGTCGGCTCTTCTTGACTTCGCAACCGTAGCCTACTCAACTAAGAGCAGTGATGTTGCGAGGTGCGTCATGGAGCAGGAATTCTACCAGGGTCTCGCGCAGCGGGTCCGCGCCATCGCCCCGAAGGCCGATCCGTTCACCCGCCGTCGGTTGCTGGATCTCGCCAAGCGATACGATGCGAAGGGCAAGCCGGCGTCCCGGTCCGGAGCAAGCGAGCGGCCGCTCCCGGGGCCGCGCACAACGCCACCGCCATCGGTCTTCTCCGGACCGGGCGAGGCCTGAGGCACCGGCGCCAGCAGCCACCTCAAAGGCCGTTTGTGATGAGATCACTCTCACCCGCTCCACGAACTCGGCTGGGAATCAAGAGTGCCAGCAGTGCCCCTCGAAGAAATCGAAAATGAGAATTGAGAATATGCTGAAAGCAGCACTCTCCAGGAACGCCGGGGGAGAGGGTGCGATGCGGGAGGCACAGAGCGGAATCAGCCGGCGGATTCGCATTTGAAGCAGCGCCACGTCGAGGGCGCGTTGCAATTGCAACTTTCGGCTTCTTGCAACCCGGACAGGCGGGAATGGAGCGCGGCATCGGGTTCGAGACGCAGGAGCCGTGCAGAGAATTTAGCTGAAGGGATTCGACGCGCTGGCTAACTCAGGAGAACTTCGAATATGATCCTGCGGAGGCTTCCGTGGCAAGCCTTTCGGCCTGTTCGGCGAGTACGGGCCCGCTGATTGCGTATCCGGGATCAGTCTAAGCCCCACTGCGAGGACAAGGGCGCACCGGGCCGGACGGACACGCTGAAGATAAAGTTCAAGGACTTCGGGATCATCACCCGCAGCGGTCTGTCTCCGTGGTGGTCTCGAGCAGAGACGACCTCGAGCGCTGTCCATCGCACTGCTTCAAAACGCGATGCCGCTTCCCAGGCTGGTCCGGCTGTTGGACGTCTCACTCTCCTCGCTGCAAGGGGAGGGCTTGGCAGAGCCGCAGTTTGGCCTGCCGATCTGATAGTCGATGGAAGCCACTAACTTCCCTAGGCAGCCGCGCGGGTTCGATGCAGCGGGAGGGCCATCAGGTGTCCTGAGATCGACCTTCGCGCCGAGACTGCTCATGTCACATTCGACGTGAATAAAGGTGATGCAATCGCGGCTGCTCTAAGCTAATTTCAGTGCTACGGCGCCACGCAAGAGTGCCACACAAAAACAGATCGCCGGACCGAAAACATCAATAAAATCAATGAAAAGCAGGATTGTGATCATAGTTCAATCCTGTCTGGCAGCACCAGCTAATTCAAACACTTACCTCCATCGTGCTCTCCGCAAAATTCGCGCCGGAAGCACCCCGGAAGCACGGTGAGCGGATCTTCGCCGCTCACCGATGCCTCGTGCAGCAATGTGGAGCTGCAGGAGCTTCTACGACTGTTGCTCGGCACAGAAAGGCAGTCGCCCTTCCTGCGCCAACGTCGGTCCGGCAAATAGGCCGACGGCAGGAAAAGTTCTGGTCATCGCAATATTCCGTCGGACCTGGTTGAGCTGATTCCCGCTTCGATTGTATCGCATTCTCCTGAGAGATGGCGCCACAACCTTGGCCGGCTATCCCCTGAAAGAGCAAAATAGGATCGACGGGCGGAGTCGATACTTGGCATCTCGCGGCCCCGAGTCCGGAGTTCGAAATACCCCTACCCCTGACCCATCCGGCGATTTCGCTGAGGGGCGCCTGAAGCTCTATTCACGATGTTCGGCGCCGAGGACCGTATTGGTTGCAGGGTCGAATGGACAGCCTTGCGCGAACGTGCCGCCGCCGACCGCGCCGATCCGAATGATATTGCCGGCACGGTCAAAAGGCATCGGTAGACCATCGAGCAGATCGCAAGCGATCAGTACGACGACGGGCAACGAAATCCCGGTCGTTCGGACCGAGCAGCTCGTGCCGGCCGGCGGACGGCCCAACGACCGGACCGCGGCTCAAGCGCGACACCCTGACGCAGTGAGCCTGACGTATCAGTCAGCTATTTTACCTGTGGTAGTCTTTTACTTTTACTACTCGCGATCTTTTGCTCTGACGCCGTCCTGATAGTGCCTTTTTTGTGCTGGGGAGGACATTTATGCGAGGCTCTCGCGCAATCCTTTACGTCGAACAACTTAGCGAACTCACTTCTCAGCTCTCAGAATTGGAAGATCTTCGAGGTCTGGTCGACGAAGCAGAGCGTCACGCCCGCGGTGTGCCCCCATTTCGCTTCACACGCCCTACTTCGCGCCGCCTTCGAAGTCGCAAACCGAGCGCCCTCTCTGTCCCATTCCGCCGCCTCACGCCACCAAGCTGGAACGCAGGAGCTCTCAGCCCTCCTGACAACGACAACCAAATCGATCGGACCTTGCTTGAGCCATTCCCCGATGGATGATGGGCTTCCCCCTGAGCCGCTCCAAGCGCGACCTTGACGAACAGATCGATCCATGGTGACAGCCGCGCAAGAGGCGTCAAAGGTCCTTGCCGATCGCATCTTGGAACAATGCCCTTTCCACCCTGATTTGCCGGTCCATAAGATGGCTCGTGAGCATTGTGGCGGCGTTCTTGATCTGCCTCTTTATCTATGCCGGGTCCGTCTTCGTTGCGGCCTTGAGCCTAGTTTCGGCCGTGCGAAGCGGAGATGCCGCTGAGGTGATGGCCGTACGAATTTGCCGCGCATCCGGCATTCGATCGTCGACCAGCCACAATTTTTGGTCCGCGCTGCGCACGGGGAACGACCCCGGTCGTCCCGGGGCTGGCGCCGGACGCGCCGGGGCCGCCCGACGTTCCACCGAAGCAGCGCGCCGTTGCCATCTTGCTTCCGGCAATAACTAGCTGGTGTATCATTTGATAGAACGGGCGCTAAATCCCGCTTCCCTCTTTCGAATGAATCCTCGGAGATGCCAGAACGGCACCAATCCCTCCCGACGCAAAAATGAGATATCCTGCCCCGACTCAGGGAGCCTCCCATGGCTAAAAAATCAATAGTCGAACGAATTTCAGACACTGTAAAAGAGATCGTGGACACCGCCTCGACTGCAGCCGCGGATGCTATGAAGCCCGATCCAGAAGCGGTTGCCGGAGTGACCAACGAGCAAGTCTACATTCCTGAAGCGACCGATGCTGCCGCTGTTCCGCCGCCGATCATCACTCGGAAGAAGAAGCGCGTTCCTGCCCCTATGAGAGCTAACAGACGGGTCGCAGCTGCTCGTACAAAGAAGACCGTATCCGCGGCGAAGAAGTCTGCCAAGAAGCCGGCTAAAACGCCACCCAAGGAGGCTGCAAAGAAAGCCGCACCACAGAAGGCGACCAAGAATTCTGCGTCTAAGACCGCGAAGAAGAGCAAGAGTAAATCGAAGCGCTAGCGCTCCTTCGCGGAGCAGTTCGTTGCGACCACCAGAAACGACTCATGCTTTACTTCTGCGGCGCTCGGGTCTTCCTCCCCGTGTTCGTCCTTCACAGCCCGGCCGTCCTGACAGTCGGGGTAGAACCTTGTGATCCCCCAATGCGATGCCTTCACAACGGCTGAAGCTTTCTAGCCGGTTCCTTTCACGTCTCGAACTGGGACGGGCGAAACCACATTTCTTTCAGACTCCTCTCCTAAGCATTACGCAGGAGGCCGATGATGAAGCCATCAGAGATTTACAAAGAGAACGCAGACAACTGCGCAACGCTCGCTGAAGGGGAACCATCTAAGAATAGTCCGGCTTACAAGCGGTACCGGCGCATGGAAGAGGCGTGGCGAGCTTTAGCCGAGGAGCAGGAATGGCTAGATGGGGAAGTGCCCCCCGTCGGGTCAAACCGAGCCGACACAACGAAAAAGCGGCCCGGTTAGGGCGGCTACGTCGGAGCATTCAATAGGTTGCGAGGTACTTCCGCTTTGATGGTGGCATGTCCCCTCCTGCTAGACGCCACACGCCAACGGCCGAGCGCTCAAGATCACCTTCGGCGAGATGCGCGAGATGGGCCTACGCGGTGTCCTGGTCTGCTGCCACTCCGGCCACAACGTTGCACTCAGCGCCGCTCGCTGGTCGGACGATGTTCGCCTGTCTGATATCGAGGCGCGTTGTGTATGCGCCGGATGCGGCAACCGAGGGGCTCAGGTCAGACCGGATTTTAGCACCGGCAAGCCGCCGCAGTTTGCGAGATCGAGCGCTCGTTGGAGGAACGAACGCGCAGAGGAAAAATTGCAGGTTTTGTTAGCTCTCTTCTTCGAGTTGGCGGAGCGGCCCCGGCATCAACCCTCAAGCCCCCAAGCCGGGGTCGTCTCTCAGTGCGCCAGCTTCCGCTGCCAACATATCCCGGATAGCTTCCGACCGCCACCCTTTCATCTGCCAAATTGACATAGGCGACCGCTAAATCAAACTGGGCGCCAAGACGGTCCTGGAAAAAGCGGCCCCAGGCAGATGATTCCTGAGGCCGGAAGTTCTACGCGTCCGCTCCGAGACATCGCCCGGAGCTGGAGGCGAACGCACCCAGATTGCCGAATGTTCCCGATCCCCATGGACCTGAGAGCCGGGGCACTGATGCACGTTAAGCCTTCTGCCGATTGTGAAACTGATCATATTGCGAGCCAGAGATGCTGCGGTACGATCATCGCACCGGGGCTGGCTGCATATTTCACCTAGTCGTTTTTGACCCGGAATTTTTGACCGCGCGGGCCGCAGCAGCAGTCCCCCTGCTGCGGCCTTCGTGATCACGGCTCTTAGTACCAATGACTTCGCGTCCTGTGCCATTGGAGAAGGTATTATGCCCAAAGAGAAAAATTGCCTGATTGTTCGTGCTGCGGGAAGACAACTGGACCTGTTACGCGGCGAAGCCTCCCGCATCGCAAAAGGCAGTAACGTCGATTGGTGGATCGATCAGGCAGAGGTCGGCACTCGCTTTTGCTTCGAGGATACAAAAGCAAAAGAGTCATTCGCTCTCGCTTGTGACAACTTCGGTATTCCCTGCCAAGACGGCTAGTCCGCAGTTGAGCTGTAAGGCAGCGGCAGGGCCGCACAACCATCATAGCAGTCCAGCCCTATCCGGCTCCCGTGCCTGGAGGTCCGCACCTGATCCGAAGCACGTGAACCGAGCCCGTCAGCGCCGGCGCCGACAGCGGGCCATGAAGCAACGCACTGGCCGAGATAAGGGCCAAGCTGTTCCCGTCTGAACTCGTTGTCACCCGCTCTGAGGCCATCGCACTGAGATCAGATTGCGCTGTGTAGAGCCCGCCTGAATGGGGCGCGAGATCAGAACCAGGTGCGGTTATTTTGGAAGCATGCCTGTTTGGTGCGGTCCCAGATGAAATCCCCGCCGCCGCAGGGTGGACGGGGGCGAGCGGTCGCCGGGCATTCGTTCCGAACCTTGGCTCCCGTGCCCCAGCCGTCGACGACACATGCGCCACCGGTTGTCCTATGACAGCCCTCGCCACAGCCACCCGCTGCGTGCGCCCCACTAGCAGCAGCCAGAACCGTGGTCGCGAGGAGCATTCCTTGTAAGATTTTTATCACGCCAGACTCCTTCGAAGCGAATGACCCGAGCGAGAAGGAACAGATCATAACTCCTGCCGTGCCTCTTAGCTACGATCAGCGCGGCGCGAAGTCCCCGGCTCCCCACGAACCGCTCGATGGCTGCGCTCCCCGTTCGAAGCTGTTGATCCAGCATTTTTACAAACTACAACCAGGTCAGCACAGCTGCATTTTTCGAATCATCCACCTGTCTCCGGACTGGAGGGACGTTCTGTTCCCGAGGCGCGTGTGAGCCACTTTGCCTCGGTCCTGCTCTTGCTGGCCAACTTGATGCTAACGCTATGTTTCGGCTTGGCAGCGTGGCGCGTTTCCGACGAGGGGACGCTGGTAAACCCGTAGCATTGGCCTAGGCTGGATGCAAACCTCGGCCAACTGACATATCCGCGTACCCCTCGCATTTTGATCTCGCGGGCTGCTGAGCGCAGGCGACCACCTGCCCCGCTATGCGCCGCGACGCTGCTACGCTCTCAACGGCAAGGCGGTCCTGAAGCATATGACGTCTAGAGTGGGTCACGAGCGGCCTTTGGTGTCCCAGGCTGCTTACTTCCGCTTGAGCTCCGGGGACCATCATCAGCGCCGGTCAGAATGTCCGAGATGGGCCCAACAGCAGACTCGTGCAGCGCAGAAGATCGTTATTCAATCACCTCGGCCGAGCAGCGTCGCAGGGAGATCGATGCCGAGCGCCTTGACCTTCGAGAACATCGGAATGCTCCCGGTCCTCAACCCGGAGGTCTGCAATCGGTGGTCATTAGCGGACAATCAACTCGTCAGCCCTCGCGACCAAATGCTGAGGAACAGATAGGCCCATATCTTTGGCAGCTTTGAGGTTGATCGCAAGATGGAATTCGCTCGGCCCTTCGACGGGCAACTCACTTGGCTTTGCCCCGTTGAGGATCTTCTCGACGAAATATGCGCCCCGACGCCATATTCCATCAATTGTAGGACCAAAGGCAAGCAGTCCGCCGCTCTGCACCCATTCTCGATATTCATGGGCGTTCGGAATTTTGTTTTCTATTCCGAAGTCGACAATCCTCTTCCGATCAAAGACGAACATCGGATCGGTGACGGTAGTCATCGCATCAATCATCGGATCCTGCCTTTTGCGCAGGATTGAAGCAAACGCGACCTCAAATTCCGGCGGTGAACGAACTTCAAACGTTCCACGATCACGTCGACATTCTGCCGGACCAGATCGGCAGCCATCCCAGGCAGAAGTTCCGAATGTCCTTTTGCCTCCCGCCATTCGATGGTGAGATTGTTGCCCTCCGAATAGCCGCGATCACTTAATTCGCGAACGAAGCCGTTTACCCAAGGATAGCTGCTCAAATTAGCCGTCAGATATCCAATGCGGTAAATCTTTTTAGATTGCGCGCTTGAGCCGCCAGCGGCCACACCGCAGCGCCGCCGAGTGCCGTTATGAACTCGCGCCGCTTCATGTCTGATGCCTCGGCAAAGGTAGAGACAACCTATCACTCGCCCCAAACTAACACATTGGGACTGGCCGGCCATGACTTCTGCCACAGAATCTCGAGTACGCCTGCCAGCCGCGCGATGTGCGGTGCGGGTTCAAAAGCGAAAACCTCAACGCGAGCATATTCAGTCCGCTAAGCCCCATGGAACGGACCTCAATGAGACGTGGATGGGCCACTTGCAGACATCGCGCGAGCGGTGTGCATTTCGAGGCAACCGTATTTCGCTTTCGGACGCGTGCAGCAAGATCAAACGCCCACCCTCAAAGAGGATGGGCGCGTGGTGACTTACGACATGATGACGTCCTACTTCTTCTCGGCGCTGGCTTCCTTAGCTGGAGGCGGCTTCATGCCGACGGTCAACTGGCGGATTTTTAAAGCGCCGCCTTCACGTATGTCGATGGCGCCCCAGAACACTGTAACCTTGGTGGCGTCGCCGCTCTTAGGGTCCTTACCGAAGATGTCGGTCTCGCCGTTGGCAACGACCAGATCGTTGTT
>NZ_JBVVOU010000046.1:0-28383 GCF_055807635.1 Bradyrhizobium sp. Kon56
GCAATCTCAAATGCCGCCGCAACCGGAAAACTGACTCCTGCTCAATCGCTTAGAGCCTTGTTCACGGACGACTATTTATCCAGCCGCCTCCCGAGCATGGGAGAGCATGACGACGCCGCTCCCTTGTATAGCGTTTCCAACTATTGAAATTCACGACTTGCTGCATGAAGTCGTGTAAAGAATTCGCACGCTTGACTGCGGCAAAGTGCACTCCCAGTCGGCACTTCGCGCGGCCGGTCCCGATGCACGTCGATGATGATGACATGGCCCTCGGGGCGGCGGCAACGGCCTCACATTTCATAGGAAGGCGGCCATTCAACTCATTTCGAGAGAGCTTGAATCGTACATAGCGTCATATTGTACGCTTTCGATCGCAGTTGCGCCTCCGTTGTGCCATTGCGAAGACAGTTATCGCGGATGTGTCGGCTTATGGACAATACCGCCAATGGCATGAGTGATGCTTGTTGGAACAAGCGAGAGGTTAGATCGACGCCGTCGATGCATGTGCACTCGGCAGCCACCGGATCCTGCTGGACTGGGGGCGCTAGGGTGAGTGAGCCGTCGGCGCTGTCTTCATCTATCGCGGCCGCGGCTTGCGACCGTGAAGTGTCGCGGTGATGGGCGACGAACCGAGGATGATGCATGAGCGAACCGACATGAGGGATGCAACGCGAGGGTGCCCCCTCAAGATCTCTTTGTTCCCAATGGCGGAGCGCGGACGTGGATAATATACAATCGATGACTGCACAGGAGCTGCGCTCTGCAATTAGTGGCGGCAGGGTCTTGGAGGTAACCACGACAACGGGCTGTGTCGTCGGATGTTCTTATTGCCCGCAGGACAAGTTCGCCGAACGGCAAAGAGCTATATCCGACGTGAAGCATCTTTCTTTGCAGGATTTCAAGCGATGCCTGGCGCGCGTACCAGCAACTGTGGACATCAGCTTTTCCGGGTATTCGGAGCCTTGGCTCAATCCGGCTTGCACCGAAATGGTTGAGCATGCCTACGCGTGTGGCCATGGAATCCGGATTTTCACAACCCTCGTAGGAATGAATGGGCGGGATCTAAGACGCTTGCGTGCGTTGCAGTTCCGCGGTTTCCTGGTGCACGTTTTTGACGACGGCACGCATATGGACAGTGGTCTCGTCAGACGCAACTATGTCGATTTGATGCGCCAACTTGTTGATGCCGGCATTTCGTCACTGCTCTTCATAGTCATGGGCGAGGTGCATCCTGAACTACTCGACATAATACCTGACGAAGCGCTCGTTCGCTCGCGTCCCCCGCGCAGCAGGCCTGGGAGCGGCGAGCTTAGGATGGTTGAAGCACGACAGCCAATCCTTGGAGCGTTGAGATGTCCAGACGAACGGCAATATCGGAATGTTCTTCTGCCAAACGGCGACGTTACCTTCTGCTGCATGGATTTTGAGCGACGCCACGTTCTGGGCAACCTTCTCCGCGACAGACACAAGGATCTCTTCGAAGGGGCGGCTTTTTGCAGGATTACCAGTCGCATGAACGGCGCGGACGGTTTTCTACTTTGTCGATCGTGTGAATTCGCCGAGCCACTGAGGTCGGAATGCTCATCCTTGAGAGCAGTTGACCCTGACTGATCGAAACGAATCGGGAGCCCAGGCGAGGACGGCCTTGCCGCTCATCATCACATCAGCCGCGGGGACGACCCCGCCATGAACGGAGGGTTGCCATGGCCTGGAGCATTTTGTTGGTCGCGGGTCTCCTGGAAGTCGCCTGGGCAATCGGACTCAAATACACTCAGGGCTTTACCAAGCTTGTTCCGTCCGTGCTCACGCTCGCGGCCATGGCTGGCAGCGTGATCCTGCTCGGCCTTGCTCTGAAGACGCTGCCCATTGGAACTGCCTATGCGGTCTGGACCTGCATCGGTGCGGTCGGCACCGCGGCGCTCGGCATCATCCTGTTCGGGGAGCCGGCCGCCGCGTTTCGCTTTGCCAGCATCGGACTGATCGTGGCCGGCATTGTCGGGCTGAAGCTCGTGTCCTGACGAAAACATCGAAGCATTGACCAACAGCAGGTCAGCGCCGCAACGATCGCAGAGACTGGCCGCCGTGTTTGTCGACCTGGGCGCGTTCCAGCGCACCGCCGAGGGGCGCGGCGCCGAGAAGGGAGCAGTGATGATGGCCGAAGAAAGTCGCCGTGAACCGGATGCCGATGCAGGCCCTCTGGGCCGAGACCTGTTGACCGCGAGCCTCAGTGTCGCAACGCGAACGCCCATGGTGAGGACGATACGCCCGTCGACAATCGGCGTGCCCACGGCCATGGCGTCTGGCACGATGTAACACCCGGAGCGGCACGAACAATTCGCCTCCGAACTCGCGAATACGAATAGAACAGTAATGGATCCAGGTATGCCGCTGATGCGCCGGGGCGCGGGCCAAGAAAGGTCGCTTGCTCGAGTCATGCGATGCCTGCTCTACGGAGCTGCAGGGGAGAAGGTGCATCACAGGACGATATGATCGGCAGAGCGTCTTCGTTTGCTCCGAACTGGTTCCGACCATCCCGCCTAAGAGTACGAGACCATCCTACTCGTCGCATGGTTGGGCGGCAGTGTTGAGGACTTACTCCCGATCGAGCCAGCTCGCTCGTGACTGTCACCTCACGCGGGAGCCGATTGCGGCGTATTCTGGTGTAGGGGCCAGCCATCAAGGATGTGCATTCGTGTCGTCCGAACAGCTGGCTGGTCGACCACCCAACCGAATGCACGCTCGATATAACGAAGGTACGGCAAAGCTGCCCGACCATAAGCCCAGTCCGGCACGATCGGCGGCGCGTTGCGCGGCCCGGTATGGTCCTGTGGAAGATTGCGTCTGATCGAACGCGAGACCATTGCGCACCAACCATTCTCCGACATCCATGCCATCAGCTGAACAGGTCGCAATCGTCCGTCCAGACTCATCCTGCAGCACTGACAGGCAACTGACTTCGCGCTCTGCAATGAAGCCTTCAAGGTCGCGCACGGCCCTGAGGCCACATCGATATGGATTGCCGTTGATATCTCTGCACATTTGGGACTTGTCCGGCGCGTCGATGCCCCAGAGCCGAACGCGAGTCCTGTTGATTTCAACGGTGTCGGTGTTGATGACCTTTGCCCGCCCGGTCAACTGGCCGGCCAACACGATGCTGCACAGTGCGAACATGGTCAACACCACGATCAATCCGGGCATAGCGATCTTCTTTTCCGAACTGCGAACATTCCGGCCGAGCGCAGCAGAGCATAGGCAAGTGGCCAAAGGCGCTCGATCGCAGTGCCCAGAAGGGTGCTAATGTTGAATAGGTAAGCTCGCTCGACAGATGAATCTCCCTGAATGAGCAGCGCAACACCTCCCTCGCGTCCAACCTCGCCCACGATGGTTTGTGACGCGCCTGCTGCGCTGACCGAATGGGGCCATTGCTCCACGTCATTGCGGCAGTCCGCCTCGACTGCATCGCGCACCGGCAGGACGAAATCCGTCGTGCGCGTACGCTGATTAGCCATCAAGCAAGCGCAGACCGCTGCCCGCAAGTCCGCGTCATACGAATTCCTGGTGGCCTTGTCCGAAATGAGCATAAGCTCGCCGCCTTTCTGGCACCGATAGCAGCGAGCACGCGCCGTCCGCGGTCGCTGCTCACGGCAACTATAAGGGAAAGTGTATGCATCGCTGGAGCAAAACGGGCGCTCCGAGGGCCATCGTTGTTATCAACGGCAACATGCCTTCTACAGGCGGTTGGCGACGACTCCGCCCGCAGTCACGCCGCCCAACTTGTTTCGCGAGCGCCAGCACAGCCATCTCAACCCCTACCTGGACCAGGGCCACAAGTGCGTAGGACACCGCGAACCATGCGATGCTATAAAGATTGGCGGCGCCGAAGCCCGCGCCGTAGAGGGCCCAAAACGTGACGCAGACAACGATACCAGACTGATACGCCGTCGAGAGGGCAAGCGCCTTGCTGTACTGCAGATCGCGATGCGCGGTGTTGGACGGGATGAGGCGATTGGCGAGCGCCTGGATCGCAAACAGCGGCACCAGAAGCGTCGTGGCATTCATACCAAATTGCGGCAGGTCGGCCGGAACAAAGAGTATGTTTTCCAGCAACAGGCCGAGCGCAAGACCAAAAGCAGCCGCCGCCGCGCCGAACAACAGAAACAGCATCGAGCCGGGGACGAAACGCACCTCGGAGACCCCAACAGCAAAGTGCGGCAGACTCTCGAAGAACATGAACACAAGCGTCGCGGCGATGGCTTGCAGGGCAAATGACAGAGCGCCCCGCTCGCGCATAGTCTCGACCAGAAGCTTGGCGGCGACGCAGCACGTCGCAAGGCCTAGCACGCAGCTTAGCACAAGCTTGGCGCCTGTTACTATTCCCGGTTCGATATGCATGGTCCAGGTCCCTCTTGCCTTTCCACTCCGGCCTTGTGTGGTAGACCGCTCGAAACGGCATTTCAGTTTCCGCACCTCGGTCGACTGCTAACGTCCTGCTTCCGCCATATCGGACCGGGTGTGCACACAGCCTCCGCTCGGTCTGCGGGACTTTGATAGCAACAGCTATGCCACCCCCGCCACCGCGCTTAAGCCTCTGATTGCGCGTTGAAACGTTTTCCGTCCCCACAAGGCTCGCGGTGTGAGCTAGCTGACATACTCTGGATGAAATTGAACACACATCGGTGCCCCGTCTTTGCTCAACCTGTGCCGTTTCGAACAATCGTTCTACCTCCCTTCTTGAATTGGAAATCCTGCGGCCGCCGGCGCGAAGACACCCTTTGCACTCGAACTAGCCGAGCGCGGCCGACCGCGCGAGGACCCAAGGGCATTCTCCAGCTGATCGGCGATGCGCTCCTGGTCCAGCAGCATGTGGCGGGCCGCGCAGCCATTGCCGAGAAGCCCGACGCACTCTGGGGCAAGCCGGCGCTGGAGCGGCTCTATTCGCGGCTGACTAACCAATACGAATTGAAGGAGCGTCTTGAGATGCTCCAGCGCAACCTGCGGGCCATTCCGGACGGCCAACGCCCCGACGGACATCATCGAGACACGGCGCTCGCTGCGTCTGGAAGGTTATAGTCGTGCTGATCGCGACGAAAGTTGCGATTGGATGCGGTCAGATTATTGCAGCAGCTCAGTGAAGTGCGGCTGGTCACAGCAGGCGAGGCGCTTTCCTAGCCTTTGAGCGGGCTCACTAACGTATCAGGCCGGGTAGTTGCGAGGAACACGCTGTTCGGCGCACGCGGCGGCGTGTTTTGGCGAAGCCTTCGCCGTGCTCGTGCACGCGAGGTTCGACGAAATCCCGGTGCGGCTCGCGACCGAGCAAATAGGCGAGGCGACTTCCGGCGCAATTCTCCGGAAAATCGATCAACGATCATGCGTGTATGGCAGACGCGCGGCAGAGCGTTCACCCCGACGATCCAGCGTGATCCGAGAAGACCCTTTGTCAGTTTGCGGCGGACCGCAACTGAGCTTGTCCGCTGTTGCCGAGTAGCTCGCGGAATACTTGCGCTTCCCCCGTCGTTCGCCAGCGCGCGGCCAGTGACGACCGGAACAAGGACGGTCGATTTCACCAGAGCGCCTCGCTAAGAGCGAACGCCTTTCGCCGCGTTGACACATCGCCGCGGCTCGGTCGACATCGCTTTCGGTGATTTCCCTTGCTTGGCTGTTAGCGAAAGGCTCCGTGATCGAGGAGCGCAGCGCACCGCGCGTGCTACAACTGAACATGAAAGCTCCGAACCGCGGTCCTCGGGTTGACTAAGGCGACGGTCGCCGAGCTATACGCGCTCGGTACTGCCATGGAGCGTGCATGGCAGCTCCGCGTCAGCGATAAACGGACGACAAGGAACTGCGCCGCGAATTTCAAGCGGTTCTGACCTCGCAAGCAGGCGCCGAGATATCCGACGTCCCGGTTGCCTGTAGACATTCCATCTGCAGGGATTGTCCTCAAAGCGCCCTCGCCACTCACGTGCGGGCGGCAACTTCCCCCAAATCCACTTCTGAACAGAACCCGCCATGGCGATGCTTAGCTGGCTCGTTCAGAAGGCCGGCGAGCCTGAGGCCTTCAAGGACACCTTCGAGCCGCTGTTCGCGAACGATTGCGGCGAGCAGCGAAACGGCCTCCTCCCGATGGACGGTCAGGCGCTCGCTGAACCAAGAGGTCCATCAGGGCGGGAAGTTCAGAAACGTGGTCGCGTAAGGTCGAGACCACATCATTGGCGAGATAGGTCGCCAAATCCCCTTTCGCCGGCGGATCAAAGTCCAACTCGACCGCGGCGCGCTTCTCGATTGCCTCTCGTATCAACTCGCGCTGGCTTCGTGCATTCATCGAGAGCATGAACGCCGCATCCGCGAGCTTCTCGCGCGGCAAGCTTCTCACTTCGACTATGCGAGCCTGGATGTCGGCAATCGAACTCTCACGCCCTGCATCTGCTCGCCACGCGTTAGCTCCTGCCCTGCTCTTTTGTACCCGAACCATCATCATGCTCTCCGGCGGACGATATATCCCGGCGATACAGCGGAATGAAAGTGCAAAGTTGTGTGGTGCATGCGCGCAGTCCGCCTGACGAACGCGGAACCAGCGGTCGCGCGAAGGACTCAGAATGCGCTATTTTCGTGATGCGCTCGTGCTTTTCTCGTCTACAAGGCGCGGGATGGCATGTTGTCGGGTCGTGCTACGGCCGAGCGAAGGCCTGCTTCCAACATTCCGTCAGTAGGTGATAGGCAGCGAGGCGGTGGCGGCGGGCGGATCACCGCCAACCTTCCAGGGAGGACGAAACCGGCCAGATATTCCGGAAGACAACCAGACCGTGGACCAGATCCGAGACGGACGACGTTGCGTTTGCACCCTTGCTTCGGATCCGCTCGCTTTGGCTATCTTCGGGAATATTATACCGGAAACCGGAAACTGCGTTTGTCCACCATGCAAGGGCCCGCCGGGTAGATGGAAGATTGGGACACCGGTTGAACGTGACCGGGTTAACGCCGATTTCGCGCGTGATCTCGTTGCATCGCGAGAACGACGTAGCCGCCGTGGCAGGGCTCTCACCTGAAGATTTAACCGAACTTGAACAGGACACCGTAACCGCCGCGTGGGTAGCTCCACTCGATATCACCACTTTCTTCGCAGATCACCCTGCAGGTGCCGCACTCGATACACCCATCGACTGTCACCTCAACATGACCTTTATCGTTGAGCTCGTAGCACCGTGCAGGGCAGGCCTTCAGCATCGACAAGAGCCGCGAGGATGGCGTGGTGTGCGGACGTACCTTGATGTGGGCGCGGCCGGAATCAACGAGATAACGGTTGTAGAATAGTTTATCCTCGACACGTTGGGATGGCTCGCTCGGCATTGTTTCTGGCTCCGTCGTTCGTCATTGTCTTAGGTTTGGATCACCGCCAGGCCCGGGCAATGCGCAGGGCATCGCTAAACAGCCCACTCCAAGACCGGGCCTTGATGAACGAGCTCAGCATCAGCTTCTCTTTCTCGAGCTTTGGTGTGCCGTCGACGCGCACGTAATCCTGCATCGCCTTGGAGAAGAGCTGCGGATATGTGAGAAAGAAGTTCTGCGAGTGGGTATGCATGAGTGCCGGCATATCTTTGTACTTCTTCAGGTCCTTGATCACGAAAGAATCAGTTAGCATTTTCTTGTAAAGCGAAAGATTTTTGGCCGTCATCGGATCTTTTCGCGATCTGATAAGGCAGATCGCTTCCGCCGCGATACGGCCCGACGTCATCGCCAAATTGGACCCCTCGCGATGGATGGCGTTGTTAAGTTGGGCGGCGTCTCCGACGACCACCCAGCCCTCCCCGCAAAGCTGCGGGATTGCCCTGTACCCACCTTCGGGGATCAAGTGCGCAGAATATTCCTTGACCTCCGAACCTTCGATGAGCGGCGCGACGGATGGGTGACGCTTGAAACCCTCGAGCAGGCCGTAAGGCGTCTCGCCGGTACGCTGGAAGTCGGCAACAAGACAGCCAATACCGAGCGAGATGCATTCCTTATTGGAATAGATGAAGCCCATACCGGTCATGCCGCGGGAGATGGTTCCGACCGCTTCGATGACGAGCCCCTCGTCGCCTTTGAGATTGAAGCGAGCGTCGATTGTCTCGCGTGACAAAAAATGCATCTCCTTAACCGCGAGTGCGACCTTGTCCGGTTTCGGCCGCCCTCTTAAGCCCGCGCCCGTCCCGAGCACTCCGTTCACCCCCTCGGCCAGCACGACAACATCTGCATGGATTTCACCCCCATCGCGGTCTGTGCGCACCCCGACGACCCTGCCATGGGAATCCTGGAGGAGCTCGGTCACCGTGGTCTCGCACAGCACGGTAGCGCCGGCGTCGCGGACCTTCTGCGACAACCATTTATCGAACTGAGCGCGGATGATGGTGTAGCGGTTCGGCTTCTCCTCGTTGAAATCATCGGATCGATAGTGAATCCCGGTGTGCGAACGCTCGTCCAGGATCCAGAAGCGTTGCTCGACTAGATGCCGCTCAAGCGGCGCATCTTCTCGGAAATTCGGAATCAGCTTCTCCAGCATGTCGGCATAAAGGATGGCCCCTTGCACGTTCTTCGACCCGGAATACTCGCCGCGTTCCAGCTGCAGCACTTTCAGACCCCGCTCGGCCATTGTAAGCGCCGCCGCGTTCCCGCCCATGCCAGCACCGACGACGATGGCGTCGAATCTTTCCTGAATCATAACAAGCTCCCCTAGCCAGCGATGCGGTCGTGCGAGTGCGGCGATAGCTGCGCGCGGAATGCAGAGGTCAACGCCGGCAACAGTCGAATGGCGTCGGTGACGATGCCGATATGGGCAAAGTCGAAGATCGGAGCGTTCTTGTCAGTGTTGATGGCAACGATGAGGTCGCCGCCCTCCACGCCGACGCGATGCTGGATAGCGCCGGAAATGCCGGCCGCGATATAGAGCTTTGGCCGGATGGTTTTCCCGGTCTGGCCGATTTGTCGGTCGGAGGTGGCCCAGCCCTTCTGGACCAGCGGCCGCGAGCAGCCATATTCGGCGCCAAGCACGTCCGCGAGCTGGTGTACCAGTTGGAAATTTTCAGGCGATCCCAGACCGAGCCCTCCAGCGACGACCACGTCGGCATAGGCAAGGTTGGACTTTGTAGAATCGCGGTCTGGCAGGAAGGACAGGACTTTTGTGACGATATCTTCTTCTACAAGCCCGAGCGGATGCGAGATGACGCGCGAGACGGCGCCTGTCACGCGCTCGGGCATCGGCATCACGCGCGGCCGGACGGTTGCCATCTGTGGACGATAGTTGAGTGTGTAGATCGTGCACAACAGTGAGCCGCCAAACGTCGGCCGGGTCGCTGCAAGCGAGCCGTCGGCATCGACATCGAGTTCTGTGCAGTCGGCAGTTAGGCCGGTGAGCAGTGTGGTGGCCACTGAGCCGGCGAGATCACGGCCGAGTGTTGTTGCCCCTAGGAGTAGGATTTCCGGCTTGTAAGTGTTGACCAGCTCTGACAGGGCCTTGGTATAGGACTGGTTGCGATAATCGGCCAAGAGATTGTCCGCGACGATATAGGCGAGATCGGCGCCGTAGCAGAAGGATTCGGCGACCGCCTGCTGCGTTGTCTCCCCAACCGGCCCGATGACAACCGCGGCGAGGTCAACATTAAGCTTGTCGGCGAGCCGGCGGCCGGCACCCATCAGCTCCCATGAGACGGGGTGCACGACCCCGCGTTCCTGCTCGATGAAAACCCAGACGTGCTTATACGGCTTAAATCGCTCGGGCAGCTCCCTCTTGGTCGCCGCGCGACCACCACCCGCGGCCGGAGCTGCACTTTTCGGTGCGGTGCTCATCATCTGTACTCCCATTCGCATTCAGTTGCGGCTCGCCAGCGGAGCATGCTCCGCCTCCAGGTTGGAATTCGCGCTTGAAGATTTCTTCAGTTAAGCGTCGGGCCAGATGCCGGCCAGCATCGCGTCAGCACCGCCTGGCAGCAGCGCGGGGCCGACACAGCCCTTGCTGGACCTGGGCCACGAGCCCGGAAGCATGCGCTTCGGGTTCGTTCCGGATTCGGCATACTGGGGCGACGGTTTGGTTTCGGGCACTGCTAAGGCACCGACCCGGCCGGTCAGGCGCGCCGATCGATTGGTCCTCCTCATCTTAGAGATGCAACAGAGGTGCAACAGATCGAGGAGCTGCGAGGGGCTCGGCTGGTACGATTGTCGGCCGCGTGCTTGCCGATGGAAGCGCGATCCCATTGCTCCGAGTGCCCTTGTTTCTTGCCGATCATAGCGACAGGCACGCAACTCCTCGCGAAGACAGGAGGGGCGGCGCTCAAGGCGCCCGGTCAACGGCGCCGCACGGCCGGCGCTGTTGAGCAACGGCTCCCCCCGCGAAACCTCGGCCAGGGATCGGCCAACGGGGGCGCACGAATCAAACGCAGCTTTCAGCTCCGCCAGGTATGCGACCATCGCTTTGGCGTCGCGACGCATTATGGTGCCGGCAGGCAGCGCGCGCGAACCGGCGCGGCGTCAAAAACAAAATCGATGCGGACCAAGACGAGCATGCGCTTCTCCAGACTAGCTGAGCATATGTCAGCAATTGTCGTACCAATTTGCGCAGGCGATGAAAATTGATCGCTATTTCAGAATCTTATCGAAGGAGGCGGCATCTCACGAGATCGAAACATTCGAGACCGTACTGACCCGTGTCAGGAATGCGACAGAAGACACTCATCCGAACCTTGGTGAGCTTTCGTCGCGACGTGTGCGGTCCCGCTGCCGGCGCATGATTGCAGGAGATAGGTACAGCATGCGTACCAGCTTAAAAGGATGGAAATATCAGCGGTGAGTCGTGATTGGCCTCTAACGAGCCGAGGTGCTCAAGCTGCGGATCCGCGAGGCCGCGACTGTAACTTTCCGCTTGAATTCAAAACCATGGCTTGCTGTCAGGCTCTCGGGACCTTCACGGTCCAGAGCACGACATATGAGCTCAATTCACTCCAACAAATCGAGCTGGACCAATGCTGGATGCTTGTTCGCTTGTGGTGCGGCCGCATCCTTCAGCACCTTGAATACGCGCTGTTCGATCGGGGTGGACGTGACGAAGTCGGCATAGGCGCGCTCAAGCGTGGCCTTGCAACGCGCGGCGATCTCAGGATCAGATGCACCGGTCAACTCCTCGCCTGCGAGATATTGGCCCATGCGACGCAGGATGTGAAGCCGCGCCACATCGACGATTTTCGCATCGTACTCGACGCCGAGGAGTGAAAAAAAATCCTCTGCGGCCGAGGCCTTGTTCAATCGCGCAAGGATGCCATCAGTCGTCATTCTCAACCTCCATCTCGATCCGCGCCCAGAAACGACCAGGCCGGAATGTTTCAACCCGATCGCGCGACGCGCGTGGCTGATTCGCTGTTGACGAGCGAGCTCTCGTGAATGTCGCGCCAGATCGCCAACACCGTTTCCTGCACACCAAACCTTGGTGCTCGATCGCATGCTTGCGGACGGGCGCGGGGATGGTTTCGCTTTGCTCGGCGCCGAAAGAAAGCTGCACGACAGCAGCAAGGTGATCGGGGCGAACCCTGAATGCTTTCCGATCACAACCCGGGAGGAGCGGCGAGCAGCCCCGGGCCTAGCCCCTCGTAGCTGCGCCGGGTCCTTTAACAGCCCGTGGTCGTGGATGCCGGGTGCATTGGTAAAGACATGCTCGTCGACAATCGCCTTGTTGAGCGGGATGGTACGGGGCGCAGGGGCTGCAACGACGACCGCGGCTTTTTCCAGTTCGGATAGCAGTACGCCGGTATCACCGCAACAGAGCTGTCTGGGTGCGACGGCAACTTCCTTCAGCGGCGCATTGTCGGCTCCGCCAGATATCAACCCGCGATCATCAGACGCCGCCTCGGCCTTAGGTCGGGTGCGCGCAATCGTTTGCCCCGGCCTGTTTTCACCCCCCATGCGACAGGTGGCCGAAAGCTCGTAGAATACTCCCGCAATGGCGCCAAAGAGGGTATCAATAATGAACTCAGCCTTTCAAGCTTGGGACGGCTTGGACGGTGTCATCAAGGCGGCGCAGATGATCCCGCCGACGTCCGGCCATCCGGCTCTCCCCGCTCTCTTCGCCGAAGCAAAGATCAAAATCATTGCATTCCGTGCAGACCGGCGTGGTACACATCACCAGGCCGTCATCTTCGCATAGCATGCGATAGAAGAAGCGCTTCCAGCGCATGTTCTTCGTGTTGCGAGCCGCCAGCGGCCCGAAATGGCGCATGAGGACACGGGACAATTCATCCCGCTTCCGCAGGCCGAGATCTTCCCATAAGTGATTAGGCTCCATGGCGCGCCGCGCGATCATCGTCGCGAGCCAGCCGCCAACCTCGCCATGAGTGGAACGTTGCGCAAGCAGGAGGTCGCGTACCATGATTGTCTCGTCAAGAGCCGGTAAGGCGGACTGTTCGCGCCAGGTACAACTCCTGACCGGGGCGGATGGGAAGTATTGCACCAAGAGCGCATTGAGCTCCTGGTTGGTCAAGTCAGCACGTTCGGGAAGTTGGCCGCGATCCATAGCTGATGTGGCCAGAATGCAAGCGAGCACATGGCGATCGAAGTCATCATTGTCACTGATGTCGACTTCTGCCGGATGGCGCCCCGTCAGAAGCTTGTAGAGCTCACTCGCATCGCGCTGCTCGGCGACGTGAGCTACCGATACGCGAGATGAGATCGTGCCGGCCGTTTTTCCTTTGCCGATCATAACTTTCGCACAGCTTCTGAGTGGACGAGGTCGGCCTTCCCGGATCGAGAAGGCCGACAACATGAACTATGCCGAAATAGCGGCAAGCTCGGCAGCGGTCTTGCCGACCTGGCTCTCGTCGACGGGCTTGATGATGCCGTGCTCCATGAGCATATCTTCGAGCTCGTCCATGCTGATTGGCGTCGGGATAGCGCCTTGTCCGGCATTATTGTGGATCTTGGTCGCGAGATTGCGATAGTGATCCGCCTGCTTGGAGTCCGGCGCGTATTCCAGCACCGTCATTCGGCGCAGCTCCGCGTGCTGCACGACATTGTCGCGCGGCACGAAGTAGATCAGCCGGCTGCCGAGCTTCTTGGCAAGAGCATCGGCAAGCTCCAGCTCCTTGTCGGTCTGCCGCTCGTTGCAGATCAGGCCGCCGAGACGCACGCCGCCGGAATTCGCATACTTCAGAATGCCCTTGGAGATGTTGTTGGCGGCATACATCGCCATCATCTCGCCGGACATCACGATGTAGATTTCCTGTGCCTTATTCTCACGGATGGGCATCGCGAAGCCGCCGCAGACGACGTCGCCGAGCACATCGTAAGAGACGTAGTCGATGTCCTCATAAGCGCCATTCTCTTCCAGAAAGTTGATGGACGTGATCACGCCGCGTCCGGCGCAGCCGACCCCCGGCTCCGGACCACCGGACTCGACGCATCGAATGTCCCTGTAGCCGAGCTTGATGACGTCCTCGATTTCGAGGTCCTCGACGCTGCCGGCATTCGCCGCCAGGCTCAGAATGGTGTCTTGCGCTTTGGCGTGCAGGATGAGGCGAGTCGAGTCCGCTTTGGGATCGCAGCCGACGATCAGAATCCTTTGGCCCAGCTCAGCAAGGGCCGCCAGCGTATTTTGCGACGTCGTCGATTTGCCGATGCCGCCCTTGCCATAAAACGCGATTTGTCTCAGCGAAGACATGTTGCTCTCCATCAACCGATTGCCAATTTTTCGCGCCGAATGCGCGAGCCTGTTTCTCTCGTAGAAACCATGGGCACACGAGTTTCGGGAAGGAGGCCATCGCTCGCCATCAGCGTCGGCGTGCCCTCAGCCCTCGCTCGTTGTTGCTCCATCCAGTTAGCAACTGGCGTGCCATTTCCTTCGCACCTGCATTAAGCCCTTGATTACCCTCAACTAACAGCGTGGCCTCGGACGCCGGCGTGCTGTGGCGGACCGGACAGCCGCAAAGGCTCTGACAGAAACCCGACAAAGCCTCTGCGCTCCGATTCCACTACGAGCGCCGGCCAAGGAGCACAAACGGGAAATCTCGCGTCTTACGCCCGAGACGATTGAGGAGACGGACATATTGCAGATCGGGCTCGAGGACATCGCCACCATCAAAGGCGAATGTTCCACGACGGGTATGGCGGGCACTTGCCGCCAGATCGGGTGGCATATTGCTTGCTCAGTCGCGGAACGCTGTTCCGTGTGACCCGATGTTGTGAGGACAATATGCTTGGAATTGGAAGTAAGTTGCCGCCGTTCGACATCATAGGCGTGAAGCCCGGCTTTCACCTGCAGGAGGAGGACGGGCAAAGCGCTTTCGAGACGCTGACTGAGAGAAGTTTCCCCGGCAAATGGAAAGTCATCTTCTTTTACCCGAAGGATTTCACATTCGTCTGCCCAACCGAAATCGCCGAGTTTGCCCGCCTGACGAAGGATTTCGCCGATCGCGACGCAATCGTGCTTGGTGGGTCGACCGATAACGAGTTTTGCAAGCTCGCCTGGCGGCGTGACCATAAGGACCTGCACCGTCTATCCATCTGGCAGTTTGCCGACACCAAGGGCGCACTGGTCGATGGCCTTGGAGTGCGCTCGCGTGATGGCATCGCACATCGCTATACCTTCATCGTCGATCCTGAGAACACGATCCAGCATGTCTACGCGACTAGCCCCAATGTCGGCCGCAGCCCCACCGATACGTTACGTGTTCTGGATGCGATACAGACTGATGAGCTCTGCCCTTGCAACCGCGAAATCGGTGGCGACACGCTTAAAACTGCCTGAGGCAACATATCGATCGTGCAGTTGGACGAGCGTTCCGGCCGCGGGACGTCAGACGCAATCGTTCTTCGATGATTTCAGGTGAGACGATGCTGCCGCAAACACTGCTAGCGAGTGCGACCCGCAATTCAGTTCTCTTTACCGGTCATGAACTCTGACGCCGCCGCCGCGATATCGGCGCGGCAGTCGCGGCGGCGATATCCACGGTCTCGATCACGACGATGAACAGCGTTCACGGCCGCTTTGCCCTCACATCATCCCGAACACAAGCGGATGCCGTCGCGGCTGCCCATGAACATACAAACGCTTGTACGCTTCTGCGCCTGCCGGACGCACATCTCCCGCCGGAGTTCCTTCTACTTCGTCGTAGGCCGGGACCGCGGTTCTCTTTTGTCTGCGGCTTACCGGCAAGCAACTTCAAGGGCGCGATCCAGCGCCCACGAGGTCAGAAACAGGGTACCAATCTCTCCCTCTTGGGGCATTCTAGGTTTCAGTCGCCGCGCCTTGAGAAGGGTGGACGCAGCGGCATATGGCTTAGCGCGAACGACGTGTGCCTGCCGTCGGTCGACGCGCTCGCACACCGTATTTTCCGGGCCCGGCAAATCTATATTCAGCGCCTAAGCAGCACGTTGCGACGAGCGATTCGCTTGAGTCGCTGATTGAACACGACAATCGGTTGGGTTTAGGTCAAGTAACCGGATCGACGGAGAAGCCGGTCAGCTCGTTCGCCGCGCGACCTAACCGTCGGCGCCGAGCCTGAGACGACCAACTGGCCAGCAATCGCACGCCGCCTGACGGTCTCGATCATCACGCCGGTCGATTTCCGAAGCTGAATCCCATCTCAGCGCTGGTGACCCAAGCCAATCCCCAAGGTAGACGCTTTCTGCCTTAGGGAGCCTTCGGATCGCTTCATAAGCTTTGAAACCCTAGCTACAGGGGTGCGCGCCCTTGAGTGCGCCTTGAGCAGCTTGACCTCATCCTTACTATATTCTTTGCGCTTGGTGCTTTTCGCCACGTGACGTTCTCCGATTTCGCTTTGCACATTTATCTGCAGCGCCTTGTTTTTGAAAAACGACGCAACTAGCTTCCCATTACCATATCAATGACCATCGGCAACTATTCAAGCGGGCTTTTTATCTTCCAGATAAGAACATGAACTACACGCGAATTTGTTCTCTGTCCTTCTGTATCTTTATCCGCGTGACAAACCCGATTCCCGACGCACGTCAGGCGCTTCAACATGGAAGCAAGCTATCGAGACAGGGATGCTCGATTCGGTCCTTCAAAAAACAACTCGAAAGCGCTTCTTGCTCAAGTACATCAACTTCACTCACCAAGAAGTTTCGTAGAGCAATATTCAGGCGCCAGTATTGATGGAGTAGCGCTGGATCGGCCAGGACAATCGTGGTGCTCCCGCGCATCATGAACCGGCCTTCACCGCGCGTGTACGGCGTTACCGCGCGAAGAATAAACGTCCTCTCATACTTTCTGGGCTTCTGCGGACCTAGGTCGAGTACTCACAAATGCGAATCCTGCGACGGCTGAGGTTTGCTTCGTCAGCTGATCGAGCACGGCTTGCTCTTCCTCATTTGACCGCCGCAGTATCCTTGATCGAAGAGGCCACGTAGAGATAGCCAGGCAATTCCATCCTCAGCGAACAAGATGCGAGACCATCGCCTGCCCCGTGCCATGGACCCGATGAACGAGCGAGCGATCTGATCGTGATATTTCGCCAGGCCTAGCACGACGGCATGGCAAACAACCCGCGGGCTTAGCGCCCTGTGAGCTGGCACCGGCAGGCGACTGCTTGATTATGACATGGCAGAGCGCTTGGCCAGCACAATGCCGCTGGCGCGCCGCGGATCATTCGTGATCTGTGCACATTGATTTCCGCAGTCGAGTAAATGCAGGTCGAATTGGCCAAACCGGCGGAACGGGGTGTGCGTCATGTCGGAGGCGTCGCAACAAATCCAGGCAAGATGTGGAAATTTCTGCCGGAGCGTCAGGCAGGGCTCAGAGCCTATGTCAATAGCGGCGAGCGTCTGCTCGATCATCGTCAATTCGCCTTGGCGCACCATCCACAAATCCTCATCGCCAGAATAAACGTTCAGGATCGGTATTCAGAACCGTTGTCGCCAAGCCAAGCCGTTGATGGGTCGAATGCCACTCCCAGACGCCCTTACGGTGATCTTTGCGGAACAGCTGCCATGCCGCCCCAGTCCTGTCGTGGCGCAGCAGGGCGACCTCGACGAGGCCGCCCTCCGCATTGATATTGCCTGAGCAACACGGGCTCTCGACCAGATAGCCGCCAGGAACCGCAGTCACCTCTGGCGAGACATATCGGTAGCGCTCGCGCTTCGTGAGTGCGCGCACGATTCGCCATCGATCGAGCTCGTTGGGATGCGCAGGCAAGCCGGAATGATGTCTTCTGATGATTGCCGCGTTCATTCCTCAACCTCCTAGAATGCAGAGATTTCTTCCTCGATGCAGCCAACCACCAACTGCTTGCCGAAGTCGACCATATAAATGAATAGGTTCGCTTCCGTATGGCGACCGATCTGGACGATCTCACCAACGTGCCCGACGCTGACCAGACACTCTTCCGGCGACGCGTCCGGAAAGGAACCGTCGTTGAGCAGATCTATCGCCGCCTTGACACGTTGGCCTGAGTGGTATCTTGGCAGTCTTGGTTCGATCATCGGGATGCCGCTCCTGGCAAGGAAGGCCCCTCGCCTTCGTGGCTTCGCCTGACTAGATCGAGCTCCTTGCCTTTCATGCCGACGCGATAGCCGGAGCCGAGGAATTCGACCCCATAGATATAAAATTGTTGTAGGAACGTGCCGATCGAGACGACATAGCCAAGCTCACCTTTCTTGACCAGAACCTCACCGATCTCCTTGCCCACATAGGTGCCGTCGTTGCGGATGGTGCGGTTGGCCCGCACCTTGTCGCCATAATCAAACAAGGGGGTGTCCGTCAGCTCGACGATCTCACTATCGCGGGCGATGTTGCTCATGCTGTCGTCCCCGTTCCACAGTTCGATACAACGTCTCGCCAAGGCCCTGCCTCACGGACCCCCTTATCATTATCCCCGATCAACCGCGTCGATCCCCGCACGGCGGCGCGACTTGCGATCACGGATTGCATGAGCCTATCGAGACCCCCGGTGCAGCAACATCAACGCCCGCAACTTCAAGTCCAGATGCTCGAGATAACTATCCGTGAGCCCATGGTTGATGTTGAACAAGCCCTCGATGCGGCACGCGCGTCCGTCATCGACGGAGGCATGGTTGAGCGGCCGCGAGCCGCGTGTTTCAGCCCGATGCGCACAGCCGGCGGAGTCGGCCTGATTACCCCGGCAACTGAGGGCATCGTGGACGTCACCATTCACGGTCCCGTCCATAGGCTCAAGCATCCCATAAAAACACCTCGGCGCTGACCTTGTGCGTGGAAGCGAGCCCCACCAGTCCTTTGACAGCTGCGTCGGTTCTCGAGTTGCCCGAGACGCAAGCAGGCGCAAGAGCGTTGAACGAGAACAGGACGGCGCACGCCAGGGCCATAGCGGCCAAACTCGGGCTTGCCGGCGCCGCGAGCGCCATTCGGCAGGAAACCGCTTCTCCGCATCACGTGATCGGGTGCGAACGCGTTGGCTTGGCGCAGGTCGATTTTCGGCATGTTGATAGGATCACCCTGCCCGCCCTGAGATGATGCTAGGCCAGCTCGACACCGCACGACCAACGCAGGAGTCGGTGAGGACGCCCTCGTTTCTCTCGGATGGCGGACTGAAGAACGACTTGAGCATGAATGTCGCCGATTCAAGGATGGCTGCAGGGGACTGGATCGATGTCGCGGAAGACGCGTCCAGCGAATTCGATCCGCGACGCTCAGGAGAGCGGGCTTCGGGCGGACAGAAATCGTTTGACGCAGTCCCGCCGATGCCCGCGTCGCCAGAATATGGCTTGGTAGCTGGCGAATAGCTTGGCGACCAGGGCGAGCCTTCCATCCGGTTTGAGAAGGCAACGGCCGCGGCCGCCGGCCGCTAATGCGGAGCATCAACCGCCCGAGTTTCTGAACCGCTAGTGTCGTCATGACATCCATCGTGGCCCTCAAGCAGGCTCCTGGTGACGCGGCAGCGCCGCGTCGAGCACGCATGTATTGTCAACGGGGCAAACCGCCACGCATTGTGGCTCGTCAAAGTAGCCGGCGCACTCGGTGCATTTCTCAGGATCAATCAGGAAAACGCCGGCTCGCTCGAAAATAGCGAGGTTCGGGCATTGCGTTTCGCACGCCGAACAGCCCGTGCATTGCGACGCGATGATCTTGAACGGCATTATTTGAACCCATCCTCAGGCGGCGGAAGTCAGCGCGTTGGAGCAGGCCGCCGCATTGACCCTTTCAACGTGATTGATCTTCCCCTCATTGACTTTATCGAGATAGAGTTTGAACCAGCCGGTGACCGAGCCATCGATGAACTCGTAGGCGTACCGATCGACCGGCTCTATGCCGGCCTTGATCAATTCGGCCTTCGGGCAGCCGCCGATCTTTGACACGAATATGGCGTGGCAATCCTTGATGGCGCCGATGGCGATTTCGAGCTTGCTGTCCTCGCCATGACCATCTTGGCAATAGGAATGGATTGCTCGATGACCAACGTATTTCGCGCCTGAAGTCGAGAGCTCGTAGACCTGGAACTCCTTGGCATGACCGAAGTGCTGGTTGATCAATCCCGAGCCCTTGGTTGCAACCGCCACCAGCACCTTGATTTTGCTGGACGCGCTGGCGAGCCGCGCAAGCGCCTCCTGCTTGGCCACAAGGTTCGCGGTGCGCGCCTTCTCAACCTTAGCCTGATACTCCTTCCGGGCCTGCTCGTCGTATTTGATGTCCATCGCCATGATTTTTTCCATGGTGAACTCCGCGCCACGGTCCTCCCCGAGCAGTCCGACGGCGTCAGCCCGGCACTGGCGACAGTGACGCATCATGTTCATCTCGCTTTCGCAGCTATCCTGCAATGCTGTCACTTCCTGTGCAGTCGGGCCGCGTTGCCCCCTGAGGCCGAAGACGGTCCCATGCTCCGGCGACGATATCAGCGGCATCACGTTATGCAGGAAGGCGCCGCGCGACTTCACGGCCTTGTTAACCTCGACCAGATGCTGATCGTTAATCCCGGGGATCATCACCGAGTTGACCTTGCACAGGACGCCGCGCGCGGTGAGCATCTCCAGCCCTTGGAGCTGTCGATTGCTGAGTATTCTTGCGGCTTCAATGCCGGTGCAGCGCTTGTGGCCGTAAAAGATCCACGGATGGATCTTTGCACCAATTTCGGGATCGATCATGTTGATCGTGATCGTCACGTGGTCGACCTTGAGTCTCGCGATTGTGTCGACATGATCGGGTAGCGCAAGGCCGTTCGTCGAGAGGCACAGCTTGAGATCTGGCGCGAGCCTATTGACGAGCTCGAATGTCCTGAATGTCTTTTCCGGGTTCGCGAGCGGATCGCCAGGACCGGCAACGCCGACCACGCTCATCTGAGGGATCGCGGAAGCGACCGCCAGCACCTTCTTGGCGGCCTGCATCGGCGTCAACTTTTCACTGACAATGCCAGGACGCGATTCGTTGGCGCAATCGTACTTACGATTGCAGTAATTGCATTGGATATTGCAGGCGGGTGCGACGGCGACATGCATGCGGGCATAATGGTGGTGCGCCTCCTGGCTGTAACACGGATGGTTCTTCACCTTTTCCCAGATCTCAATTGGCAGATTGGCGATGCCAGCCTGAGATCCGCAGCTTGCCTTACCGCTGCCACCGATCGTACCGCAGCCCTTGTGCGTCGCCATGACTTGCAAGGTCTCGCTGATGTCGCCGCCGCAGGATACCTGGTGTTGCGCTGAAGTACTCATTGTTCCAATTCTCTTCGCAAGCCGAACCCTTTCGGCAAGCATCCCCAGAGTCTTTCTGGAAAGCCAAGAGCAACTGGCGTGCCATTCCTGCGGAATGAATTTAACAGTTCGCTTTCAAGCACTTAGCTAAGCCCTGGTCGATTGTTAGCTTTACCAATTCATGTTGGAAAGCTGACAGGGATTGCGATCACAACAGCGCTGACACCATTGTTTTGAGGCCCGGCAGGCTGCTCAGCTATGGCTTCGGCAAGCGGCAAGCGGGTGGCGTCGTTTGAAAGTTGATCTTCCGTCAGAATGTGACGCCTAGGCAAAGCACAATCCGCAAAAGACGTTCCGGGCGCTTTGAAGGACAGGTTGATAAGGCGAGCCTAGAAGCAGAGAAAGCGGTCCTGTGACTGACCTATGCCATGGAAGATCACGCGGACCCCGGCGTGATGTTCCGGAAGGGCATTGTCAACCAGGTGAAGAGAAACGCCCGCTCGCCAGGGTCAGGGATCATCACGAAGGTTGATACTTCTGAGCCTGCGATCTGGGCCGGCGCGCGACTCAACCATTCAAAGCTGAACCTTATCGAGTCCAGCCATTGGCCCGACGCTGTTAAGACGCGCGGAATGCAACGAGCGGCCTGGCGGTCGCCGAAAAGGGGGAGGTCGCGAAGGCCTCCCCATCAAGACCATTGCGCTGGTCGGATGCCTCGATGCTGCGCCCCGGCCAAGATACTGCCTTTGGCCCGCGCGGCAGCACGATCTTGGTTCCGAACAAGGCTGCATGGGCTGTCGCGTTTACCGGTACGCTCGCACCGCGCCCGCCAAGACTTCCCTGGACATCCCAGTTTGACGACGTCCGTAGACACGGAGCGTTCATTTTTCGGTTGCTTCGCCTCCGCGCTTCTTGGCGTTTATGGTGATTGGTAGGGTGGTGTCGCTCGCCATCTCCGGTAGGTCGAGCACCCAGCCGTTTGCGATTTTGACCCAACCACCCCACAGCGTCTCGTGCTCCCAATCGACGATCGGTTCCTCAAGATCTTTCTTGGGTACATAAATCGAAAGGCCTGTCTCGGGCGAACGACGAATCATGACCTTCATAGGGGCTCTGCAGGTTGCGAACTCTCGCCCGCACGCTCCTGACACGCACGCCACAAGGCTCTCTGTTTGGAAATAATGTGCGCCAGGACTTTCAGCGCACGACCGATCTCATCCGGCGCCGTGTCTCGCGAGAGCGAGAAGCGCACCGCACCGCGCAAAAAGGTCGGTGGTACTCTCATCGCGCGCAGGACATGAGACGGCTCCATCGAGCCGCACGCGCAGGCTGAACCGAGTGAGGTGGCAATTCCGTCACGATTCAGGTGGTGGACGATGGCCTCCGCTTCGAGACGCTCGAAGGCCATGTTAGAGGTATTTGGCAGGCGGTTTTTGATATCACCGAGCACGATGCAACCGCCGAGCGCGAGAATGCCGCGCTCCAGCCGGTCGCGAAGCGCGCAAATCTGGATCTGATCTTGTATGAGGTGTGCCGCCGCGAGTTCCGCCGCCTTGCCGAGCCCAACAATGCCTGGGACGTTTTCGGTGCCAGCGCGGCGACGCCGCTCTTGCGCGCCGCCGAAGATCAGCGGCCGGAACTTAATGTCATTGCGCACGTACAGCGCGCCGATGCCCTTCGGACCATGCAGCTTGTGGCCGGAGAGCGACAGCATATCGATATCCGTCGTCTTCAGGTCAATTGGAATGCGCCCGACGGCCTGGACTGCATCGGTGTGAAAGAGCGCGCCGACTGAGCGCGCCATCTTGGCGAGGGACTTCACCGGAAAGATCGTACCGGTCTCATTATTGGCCCACATGATCGAGGCGATTGACGTACGCTCCGACAAGGCGTTGCCATAACTCTCGATGTCCAATCGACCGCTTGCATCGACCGGAATGACGTGGATCTTGATTCCTCGTCGGCCCAGCTCCTGGGCAACAGACAGCACGGCCGAATGCTCAACGGCCGTTGTGACGATCTCGTCGCGTCCTTCCTGCACGGCGAGCGCGGACAGGATCGCAGTGTTGTCAGATTCCGTCGCGCCGGAGGTGAAAACGATCTCGTGATCGAATGCCGCGCCAATGAGAGCCTGCACATTTCGGCGCGCCTGCGTCAATGCGGGCGCAACCTCAATGCCGAATGCATGCCCGGAGGACGCATTGCCGAATTGCCCAGAGAAGAACGGCAGCATCGCGGCAACCACCAAGGGATGTGCAGGGGTCGTGGCGTTATTGTCGAGGTAAATCGGCCGCACGGAGAGTTCGCTCTGCACTTAATGCCTCACTTTCGCAGCTCCGGGGAGCGGGATCAGGCGGACAAACTCGCCGAGCCGCTCGATCAGGCGCGCCTGAATGGTCGCGAGCGTCGTGCCCGCAAGCTTGCATACCATGCAAGCGCCAGCGAGCCTGACCATGATCTTATTGCCGTCTATTGCGACGAGCTCACAATCTCCCCCATCGCGCCTGAGGCTTGGCCGACTCTCATCGAGCACGGCGCGGACGATCCGCTCGCGATCGGCAGGCTCGATAGTCGAACACTGCTTCATCCGTTCAGCCTTCAGGCCCATGTTCGATGCTCCTTCCATTGGTCCCAAGGCGACTCAGCTGAATGATTTGCCGCAGGAACAGCTCGATTTGGCATTTGGGTTATCGAAGCGGAACCCTGATCCTTCGAGGGACACCACGAAATCGATTGTGGTGCCGTTGAGATGCTCCCGGCTTGCGTTGTCGACGAACACTTTTATCCCGCCTTGCTCGAACACTGTCTCATCGGAGCTCGGCTCATGAGCAAGACCCATTTTATATGTGAATCCCTGGCAGCCGCCGCCTTCGATCATGATCCGCAAACCGTTTGTCGGCTGCGCAGTCGAGGAGATTGCGGCCTTCAGTGCCTTGATGGCGCTATCCGTCAGGTGGATCATCTCTGGCTCGCTCTCGCTTCTGTCGCAAGGCACAAATCGCAAATCCCATGCCAGTCGAAATGCAGCTGGGATCAGCTTGTTCTGCGGGACCCAGCATTCGATTTGCGACTTGTCGGATTCGCGACAGGCGGGTTTCCATCATCGCGACGTGATCCAGCCGAGACCTCGTGATACTGCCAGCACGTAACCATGCACATCGCGCCAAAACGCCGCTTACGCTCTACGTCGCGGCAGACACAGGGGGACGGCAAACAACTTGCATGAAGGTCGCGGACACGTCGCATTGGGCGACGCGTGCACACCACACTTGATGAGGAGCCTTCCATGACCTCGATCGACAACACCGCTCTTGGCCCGCTGGACAAGGAGGGGCGGTTGCTGAATGCGGTGCTTAAGAGCGAAACAACGAAGTCGAGGCGATTTGGATTTCGAGGCGACATCGCGCTGAAGTTCCAAGCCCAGCTTGCCGACGAAAAGCGACCGCCGGACTATTCCATCGAACAAGTTCTTGCAATCGCGCAGGAAGGTGAACCGACCATCCCAGTGCTTGCCGGATATCTGCATTCCTTCGCGTATCTACCCGAGGCCGCGAAGGTGCTGGATGGCAGGCTGAGCCCCAACGGCAGCTATTTCATGTTCTGCAACAACATTGATCTGCTCGCGAAGTACCGCACCAAGATAGGTGACATCACCTTCCGCATTCTGCCTTGCGACGAATCCACTGTGTGGAAAGAAATGATGGACCTCGCCGGCGTCGATAAGAATGACATCAAGAAGCTCGGTACAGCCGGTAGGCTCGATTACTTGCTCGACGCGGCCAAGGACATCGGCGGATCATACAGGGAGATCTCATACGAGGACGGGCTGACTAAAATGGAACCAGTAAAGAACAGAAGCGAAAACCGCCCCGTCTGAGAAAGCCCTCAAGACCCTCTCTCGCCAGCTCGACGAGTCTGCCGCAAAGAGAGTCACTGCAGCCGCATCGCGTGGGACTGGCTTTGACAAACCCTCGTGATGCGCTTCTCGGTCTACGTTTGGGGGATCACGCGGCCACTCTGCTAGAGCGTTAGCCCACCTGACTGAATCGTTGGGGATTCACAAATCAGCGTTTTGGTGATTCAAGCTACCCGCCGGGACGGGACGCCGGCGGGCATGGCGAAGCCGCTGTCGATGGACCTTCGTGAACGAGTGCTTGGCACCCTTGCGGGCGGCGTCTCCGGCCGGCATGCTGCCGAGCGGTTTGGAGTAAGCGCGGCGAGCGTCAGCCGGTGGCGGATACGCCAGCGGGAGCAAGGGGATGCCCAGCCAAGGGCTCAGGGCGGCGATCGCAAGTCCCATCGGATCGATGCCCATCAGACGAGGATTATGGCCTTGCTCAAGGCAACCCCTGACATCACCATCGAGGAATTGCGTGACAGCCTGAGCAAGGAAGGTCTTTCCTTTGGCTATGGGACGATCCGGCGCTTCTTCGAGCGCCACAACATCACGCGCAAAAAACGACCGCCCATGCCACAGAGCAGGATCGCCCGGATGTCTTGACGCGGCGGGAAGCCTGGCGTGCGAGCCAAGGCAAGCTCGATCGGGAGCGGCTCGTCTTCATTGATGAGACCTGGGCGTCGACCAACATGGCGCGAACACATCGCCGCTGCCAGCGCGGCAAACGTCTGCGAGCTGCCGTTCCGCACGGCCACTGGAAAACAACAACCTGCGGGGCCGCTTTAACGACGCGCGGTATCATCGCGCCCTGGATGCTCGATAGCCTATCAACCGTGATGCCTTCGAGACTTACGTGTGGAAAAGGTGCACATCCCGGAACTTCCGCAAGACCGATTGTCATCATGGACAACCTCTCCAGCCATAAAGGGCTGCGCATACGCCAGATGATCGAAGCCCCCGGCGCAACGCTCCTCTAACTTCCGCCCTACAGCCCCGACCTCAACCCGATCGAGAACGCATTCGCCAAGCTCAAAGCAAATTTGCGAAAGGCCGCCGAACGTACGGTCAATGGTCTCTGGGAAGCTATTGGTCGCATCGTCGACACCTACACGCCCGCAGAATCCACAAACTACTTCGTGGCCGCAGGGTACTTGCAACCTGATCGGCTAACGCTCTAGCGGTCATTTCAGAGGGCTGATCCACGGTGGTGGATCGTCTTTGGCGTTGCGCTCCAGGCCTTTGCCGGCCTGAGCGGCGCTCAGATGTCGCGCGAGGAGCGATCACTATGCTGATGTTCAAGGAACGCCCGCCCGGCGATCGGGACGCTCCGCGGCTGGCCGATCTCCGTGCCGCAGAAAGCCGGCGCCATCCGCGAATTCGGGAACATTCCTCCATGGGGCAATACGCAGTTCCATCCTGATTGCCGCGCCGCAGTGATTACACGATTGACGCGAGCCCCTGATACCAGACGCAATTTCTCCGCAGGGGATGGCGGCCGACGCGGCCTCGCACCATTGAGCCACGTCCCGGGATGTCGCCAAATTTCATTGCGAATGATACCGGCCGCAAACCGCTTCGCAAGCGGTGCATACCTGATGCCGTTACGAACAGGCTCTTTTGTGCGTCTTCTACTGTAGCGATGCCATGCAGTGCGGCGACAGCATCAAGGCGAATACTGCTGTGTGGCGTATTCCTCCAATGCAGCCGCAAGCGAGCCGACGGCGCGGCTCACGGATGCACATTCGCATGACAATGTTTTGGTGGGACGAAGAGCGCGATGCGTGCCCGTGACGCTGACGCAAAGCATGTCAGGTCACATACAGGGGACTCTATTGGGCGTATGATGTTTTCAACGATTTTTCATGTGCTTAGTGCGCGCGGAGAGCCTGGCACGATGATTGCTAATTCAATGCAGCGACAAGGTCGCGCAACAACTAACTTTGGAGACAATCATGGTGCTGTGCATGGCGTCCCCGGCTCCTTCGCTCAAAGTCGAGAACTGGCTGCGTGGCGAGCCCCTCACGAACTTCCGGCCAGGGAAAGTGTACATCGTCGAATTCTGGGCAAGTTGGTGCGGCCCATGTGTGGGGGCGATGCCCCATCTCATAGAGCTGCAAGCAAAATACAAAGACGAAGGGCTTGAGATCGTCGGAGTCGCAGCTACGGAACAAGCACCAACGGCGGATGAGGCTCGCACCAAGCTGGACGCATGGTTGACTGAAAAGTTCTCAAATCTGAACTATCGAATTGGGTTCGACAGTACAGGCGAAATGAACAAGCTTTGGATGGATGCCAGCTCTTCTCTTGGGGTTCCGACATCGTTCGTCGTCGACCGTGACGGCCACATTGCCTTCATCGGTCATCCGATCCAACTCGACGAGGTCTTGCCGAAAATTATCAATGGCACTTGGCGCGGCAGCTATCAAGCTAAAGCCGCTGATGCGAAACGAATTGCAACAAACGAACGCATAGCTCGCGAACTCTCAATCCTTCGGACAGTTCGACCGGCGATGGAAGCAAAGGATTGGCAGACGGCGCTCTCAGCGGTCGAAGAGGGCATTGCCGCGATGCCGGACAATCGCCACTTGCGGCAGATTCATGCGGATCTGTTGCTTCACAAAATGCACGACACGGCGACCGGGTTCCAGGTCTTACGCCAACTGGTTCGAGATGCGATTGATAAACAGTCAGAGGCTGTGCGTGGGCTGATTGCCGTGATGACGCAAATCTTTGATCCGGAGAACGATAGGGCCCACCTTCCGCGTGCGGAACGCTTTGCGCTCGGCGGTGATGTGTCGGAACATATCCTCAATTCTGTGCACGCCAGCGACGGCCTCACCGTTTCTTCATATAGGATGGTCGCTCAGTACTATTACGAGAGTGGTGACGAGCAACGCGCGATCGAGCTGATCGAGCGGGCAATGACATTGCTAGACGATCCGAAAGCAATGCCGAACGAAATGAGGAAAGGTGCGAAACAGTATCATATGCCGCGGTTGTTGCAAAGCTTGGCCAACTACAGGGGTGAGAAGGTTTGCAGCGGGTCTTGTTCGATTTCGCAGGAAGCGTCTCCTGGACCCAAAGTACAGCCGCAGGAGGAGACATGAAGAGAGATGTTAATCGAAGATGCACGATCGGGGGTAAGTAAGCGCCTTCGAAGCGCTCGCGACCAGCAGAACGTCTAGGATCATTTAGGCGATTGCGAACGCAAGTCACAAGGAACGCCTAGCCCACAACAAGCGATGCGACGCTCTGCGGCCCGTCTTTGCTGGGTGTCGCGTTACTGCTTGCACTCAAGGGATGCCGCTGGCGCGTTTTACATGCTCGATCTTGTAGCTCGAGACTTCAATCGGTTATTCACATCGCGCATTACTCACGCAGTTATGTTCGCCTTGCAGTACGAACGGTCCCCTTCTTAAATGCAAGCGGGCGTGCGTTCGATCTGACGGTATTCTTACGGTTGCGCAACTGCATATGCTGACCCAGTGCACTATTGGGCTACGATAGACCGAAACAGAACTTCTTGTTCCTGAAATGGAGGTGGGGTTCAGATAGTACTGAAGGCGACTTGAGAATGTCCGATCTCGAATGCTTCAAGCCATTGATCCGTGGCTCTTCAGCATCAATTTTTGCGACAACGATACCGCATAAGTCGCCGTCATGTTCACGATCACCAAACGCACCACTAAAACCACCACGGCCTTCGGGGCCCGGGGAGGCGTGCGCGTGTAGTCGTCGACGAGAACGCAATCCACTCTACCGAAGCCCCGCCCTCGTTGGTCCGGGGCTTTTTTGTTGTCTGAATTCTCAAATCAATGGAGGACAAAGTGAGTAACGATCCCGTCGTCGCGATT
>NZ_JBVVOU010000047.1:0-28177 GCF_055807635.1 Bradyrhizobium sp. Kon56
AGGGATGGTTGAGATAGAGCGCGGCCATGATCTGCTCGTTCAGCCGCGCGTCCGGATTGTTGGCGACGCGCATGTTGTATTCTTCGAGCACGACGTCACGCTCGGGCAACACGTTCTCGTCCTTGAGGATCAGGCCGGTCATGCGGTCGGCCTCGAATTCCATCATGGTCGGCAACTGCTCGCGCGGCACGCGCTGGTAGTAGTTGGTGTAGTCGACCGAAGTCGAGGCGTTCTCGTTGCCGCCGACGCGGAGCACGGTCTGGGAGAATTCGCCGACCGCATGCTTCGATGTGCCCTTGAACATCAGGTGCTCGAGGAAGTGCGCGAGCCCGGACTTGCCGGGCGTCTCGTCCGCCGAGCCGACCTTGTACCAGATCATTTCCGTGACGACGGGCGTGCGGTGGTCGGGAATCACCACGACCTGCATGCCGTTTCCAAGCGTGAAGCTGGCGGGCGGAGCCGATGTCACCGTGGTCTGCGCAAGGGATGCGCCGGCCGTGAGGACACTCGTCGAAAGCAGCGCGGCAAGGAGGCGGGCAGCCGATCGGTAAGAGGACATCATGATCCTTATGAAAGGCCGAGCCCGGATGTCCGGCTCGGAGGCACGGCATGGTACACCGTGCGGCAAACGCTTCGCGTCACGAAGCAGAGAACTCAACTCGGGCGCAAGTTACTGATCAGCAATTAAAGACCGCGTCCGGCGCGCACGAGCCGCCGGCGCGGGACCGCGTCTGTCGCGATATCGCGAAGGGACAGGAGCGCTATTGTTCCTTGTCCTTGCCGGACATGATGTCGAAATAGGTCCGCCGGGTCTTGTCCTCTCCGGCGCCATAGGCATAGCTCGGTGACGGTGTCTGGTAGCCCGGCGGCGGCTCGACCAGCGACTGGCGCGGCGGCTCGGTCGTGAATTGCTTGGCCTCGCCTTTGTTGTTCGACATCATGCCCCACAGACCGCCGGAGAAACCGAGCTGGGCCGGGCTGAGCGACGGATTGCCGTTGGTGCCCGGCTGAATAGGATCATTGCTCGTGCGCTCGGGTGCGGCTGTCCTGCCGACCTCCATCTCGGCGGGCGACAACGCCCGGCCTGCCTGCCAGCTCTCCGTGGCCTTGACGGCCTTCTTCCGCTGCGCGATGGCCTCCTTGCGGCGTCTCTCGTCAGGGTCCTTCGGCCAGTTCGGCGCGTTCTTGGCTTCAACGCCGGCGGGCGGCGGCAGGTCGAGCTTGGGCGGCACCACCAGCGGCGACCGCTCGCGGTATTCGATACCCTTCTTCTCCATGCTCTTGGCGCCGATGCCCGACATCAGATTGTCGATGAGCTTCTCTTCGAAGGTCATGTCGTCGTCGTCCTCGCCGTCGTCACCGGCGCGAGCGACGCCAGCCGACATGACGAGACCGATGCCGAGCGCGACAGCGGACAATTTCAACGCCCGCCAGAACCCCTGCCGGGGGTCTTCAACCATCGAACCGCTGGTCTTCGAGCTGCGCATCACTGTACCTGTTCCAAAATGTGGCAGTTTGCCGCTCTCGCGCGGCATAATCCCTCGCAAAAGCAAGGTTCCGCCTGCCGGTCCGTATCGGCCGGGATCAGGGCGCTTTTGCGGCGGGTACCCCCAGGAAGGAATCATACAATAGCGCCGCCACGCCAGCAACGATGGCCACGTCCGCGAGGTTGAACACGTACCAATTATAGGTATTTTCGCCGATATTGATGTGAAACAGGGCGAAATCGACCACCGCGCCATAGGCGAGGCGATCGATCCCATTGCCGATGGCGCCGCCAATGATCAGGCCAAGCGCGATGGTTGCCAGCAGGGTGTGCGAGCGGGCCATCCAGATCGCCAGCGCAACCACCGCGACGACCTTCACGGCCATCAGCGCCATTTGCGCCGCCTGACCGTCGTTCTGGAGCCAGCCGAAGCTGATGCCGATGTTCCAGGCCAGCACCAGGTCGAAGAACGGGGTCACCTCGACCGCGCCGCGACGGGCGAGGTCGAACACGTTCAGCAGCCAGAGCTTTGAAGCCTGGTCGGCCACGAGCGTGAGCAGGGCCGCGAGGATGCCGGCGCGGAGCGGGGTCATGGGCAGTCCGCCACAACACGCTCCGTCGTCGTCCTGGCGAAAGCCAGGACCCACACTCCGAGGCGGTCGTTGTTTGAAAGACTTGTGGTCATCAGCCTTCGTCGCAATTGGCGGCCGTGGAATGGGTCCTGGCTTTCGCGAGGACGACGGTGAGACCTAGATGCTGACCCCCAGCGCCTTCCATTCGCGCAGCGCCTGGGCATCTCGCGGGGTGACGTCGGGGTATTCGGGGTCCTCACCCACCGCCGGCGAAATCTTCCAGGAACGGGCGCATTTGGTGCCGACCGCCTTCTCCACCACGACAGCGACGCCTGGAACGGCATCGAGACGGAATGCGGAAGCCGGCGCCTCGCCCTCGCGCACCTCGTAATTCGAGGTGATGCAGATCTCGGCGAGGTCGGTGTCGAACAACGTCGCAAGCATGTCGCGGTCGGCGACATAGATGACCGGCGATGCCTCCAGCGACGAGCCGATGTTCTTGGCGGCGCGTTCGAGCTCCAGCGCACCGGTGACGACACGGCGGACGTTGCGGATCGCTTCCCACTTCGCGGCGAGCTTGTCGTCGCGCAGGCTTTCGAGGTCGTCGGGAAACTGCGTCAGGTGCACCGAGGGCTCGGCGTCGGGCCTGTACATGCGCCAGGCTTCCTCCGCGGTGAAGCTGAGGATCGGCGCCAGCCATTTCAGGATCGAGCTGCACAACAGGTCGATCGTGGTCAGCGCCGCCTTGCGCGTCAGCGAGGACGGCGGATCGCAATACAGCGTGTCCTTGCGGATGTCGAAATAGAACGCGGAGAGCTCACTGTTCAGGAAGGCGGAGAGGGTCGCGACCACGGTCTTGTAGTCGAACTCCTGATAGGCCTTTCGGACGACGGCAGCGCGGACCGCGAGCTCGTGCAGCATCAGCCGTTCGAGCTCAGGCATGTCGGCGGGCGCGACTGCGTCGGCCGGCCTGTAGTGATCCAGCGTTCCCAGCATCCAGCGCACGGTGTTGCGCAGCTTGCGATAGGTCTCGATGGTGTTCTTCAGGATCTCCGGGCCGATGCGCTGGTCGTCGGCATAGTCGGTGGCGCAGACCCAGAGGCGCAGGATATCCGCGCCCGAATCCTTGATCACCTTCTGAGGCTCGACGGTGTTGCCGATCGACTTCGACATCTTGCGGCCGTTCTCGTCGAGCGTGAAGCCGTGGGTGAGCACGATGTCATAGGGCGCGCGGCCCCGCGTGCCCGCGCTTTCCAGCAGCGACGAATGAAACCAGCCGCGATGCTGATCGCTGCCTTCGAGATACATCACGGTGTCGTCGCCGCCGTCGACCTTGCGAACGATGTTGCCGAGCTGCGGGAAGTTCTGGCGATCCTCGAGCACGAAGGCATGTGTGGAGCCGGAATCGAACCAGACGTCGCAGATGTCGTCGATCTTCTTCCAGTCTTCCTTCGCGCGGGATCCAAGGAAGCGCTCGCGGGCGCCTTCCATGTACCAGGCGTCGGCGCCTTCCTCCATGAAGGCCTCGGTGATGCGCTGGTTGACGATCTCGTCCTGCAGGATCTCGGCCGAGCCGTCGCTCTTCTCGCGCACGAACACGGCGATCGGCACGCCCCAGGCGCGCTGACGCGAGATCACCCAGTCGGGGCGGTTGGCGATCATGCCGTTGATGCGGTTCTCACCCGACGGCGGCACCCATTGCGTGACCGAGATCGCATGCAGCGCGCGGGCGCGCAGCGTATCACCCTTCTCGGCGTGGCCATCTTCGCTGATGTCCTTGTCCATCGCGATGAACCATTGCGGCGTATTGCGGAAGATCACCGGCTTCTTGGAGCGCCAGGAATGCGGGTATTGGTGTTTGAGGCGGCCGCGCGCAAGCAGCTTGCCGGCCTCGACCAACGCTTTGATCACGGCCTCATTGGCATCGCCCTTCTCGCCCTTGTCGTTGAGCACGCGCTTGCCGGTGAAGCCGGGGGCCTGCGCGGTATAGGCGCCGTTCTCGTCGACAGTGTAGGGAATCGCGGTCGAGATGCCGCGCTCATCGAGCTCGCGGGTATTGGCCATCCAGACGTCGAAGTCCTCGCGGCCGTGGCTCGGCGCGGTGTGCACGAAGCCGGTGCCGGTATCGTCGGTGACATGCTCGCCGGCGAGCAGCGGCACGATAAACGCGTAACCGCCATCGAGGCCGCGCAAGGGATGGGCGCACTCCACGGCGTCCAGCGTATCGCCGGGAATGTCGCGCAGCTTCTCATAGGCCGTGACGCGCGCCTGCTTGAACACCTCTGCGGCGAGCGCATCGGCCAGGATCAGGAGATCGCCGGTCTTCGCCCAATTGTCCGCGGCCGCATCCGTCACCTTGTAGAGGCCGTAGGCGATCTTCGGTGAGAACGAGATCGCGCGGTTGCCGGGCAGCGTCCAGGGCGTGGTGGTCCAGATCACGACCGATGCATTGGCGAGCGCACCATGTGCCGGGGACGTGACGGGAAACTTCACCCATACCATGTCGGATGTGTAGTCCTCGTACTCGACCTCGGCCTCGGCGAGCGCGGTCTTCTCGACCACGCTCCACATCACCGGCTTGGAGCCGCGATACAGCGTGCCGTTGGCGGCGAACTTCATCAGCTCGCGGGCGATCTGCGCTTCGGCGGGATAGCTCATCGTCTGATAGGGATGATCCCAGTCGCCGATGATGCCGAGCCGCTTGAATTCCTCGCGCTGCACGTTGATCCAGTGTGTCGCATAGGCGCGGCATTCCTTGCGGAACGCCACCATCGCAGCGGAGTCGCGGAAGTCGGGCTTCTGCTTGCCCTTGGAACGGTAGTTCTCTTCCTCGATCTTCCATTCGATCGGCAGGCCGTGGCAGTCCCAACCGGGCACGTAGTTGGAGTCGAAGCCGAGCATCTGCTGGCTCTTGGTCACGACGTCCTTGAGGATCTTGTTCAGCGCGTGCCCGATATGGATGTTGCCATTGGCGTAGGGCGGGCCGTCATGCAGCACGAATTTGGCGCGCCCCTGGGCTTCCTGGCGCAGCCTGTCGTAAAGGCCGATGTCGTTCCAGTATTTCAGCAGCTCCGGCTCGCGCTGCGGCAGGCCGGCGCGCATCGGGAATTCGGTCTGCGGCAGGAACAGGGTTTTCGAATAGTCTTTGGCTTCGGATTTTTGGGACTTTTGTGGCTTGTCGGACATGAGGCTGACTGGCTCGAAAGGGCGCGGGAACGGATGGCGATGCGGAATCGCGGGTGAAACGACGACATCCCGGTCTTGCGCCGAGCCGAAGGCTCAGGCGGAAGCCGGGCCGCTAATCCCTATGATGCGCCGCGCAAACATGGGCTTTCCATAGCAGGGGGGCGGGGGAAGCGCAAAAGGTTCGGCGGGCCGGTTTCCGGCCTTAATCGATGACGCCAAGCCGCGGAAACGCGTCCGGGGCGGCGGCGAGCATGGCGCGGGCGCGGGCGGAATCGTCGTCCATCTGGCGAATCAGGGCATCCAGGCCCTCGAATTTCAGCTCCTCGCGGATGAAGCCGATGAAGGCGCAGTCGAGCGTCTGCCCGTAGAGATCCCCCTTGAAGTCGAACAGGAAGATTTCCAGCAGCGGCGCACCATTGTCGAACGTCGGGCGGCGGCCGAAGCTTGCGACCCCATCCAGCCGCTCCGCGCCGCGGCCGACCCGCACCGCATAGATGCCGTGCTTGAGGCCGCAATTGGCATCAAGGCGGATATTGGCGGTGGGATAACCGAGGTCGCGGCCGCGCTTCTCGCCGTGGATGACCTCGCCGGTGATGAACCAGGGCGCGCCGAGCATGGCCGTGGCCTCGTCGAGTTGGCCTTCGGCGAGCGCGATCCGGATCGCGCTGGACGAGACCGGCCGCTCGTCGATATCGACGTGCGGCTGCACGTCGACCTCGATGCCGAGCCGGGGCGCCTCGTTGACGAGGAGGCTCGGCGACCCGACCCGACCCTTGCCGAAGTGGAAGTCGTAGCCGACGGCGATTCCGCCGATGCCCAGGCGCCCGATCAGGTCGTGGTGAATGAAGTCTTGCGCGCTGGTCCCGGCGCGGGACTTGTCGAAGGTCATGACCACGGCGCCGTCAAGTCCGGTGCCGGCCAGAAGCCGCAGCTTGGCACGCTCGTCCGTCAGGCGGAATTGCGGGGTGTTGGGGCTGAAAAACCGGCGCGGATGCGGCTCGAAGGTCAATGCCAGCGCAGGGCGGCCATGTAGCCGGCCCATTTCCAGGGCCGCAGCGATTACGGCGCGATGGCCGAGATGAACGCCGTCGAAATTGCCCATGGCGACCACGGCACCCCTTGCAATGGCGGAGTCCGGCGTGGTGTCGCGGATAACGGTAAAATGCGGGGCCATCAGGGGAATCTCGAACCGGCGGGACCGGCCGGGACCGTGGCGCGACGGGCCGGATGAAGTCAAGCGGGAGGGGGCGGCCGCATCGAGTGCGATTTCAGTCCACCGGGGGCGTTCCCAGTTAACGCGCTGTTTAACGCCTTGGTGCTAGTCCTTGGGCGTGGAACCGCGGGGCTCCGGCCCGGCAGGTCCGATCGTAATATTTCCTGGGTTTGCGTTGGGGGAGTCGAGATGGCGGTTGATTTGTCGATGTCGGTTCTGGTGGTTGACGACTACAGCACCATGATCCGTATCATCAGGAACCTCCTGAAGCAGCTTGGCTTCGAGAATATCGATGATGCAAGCGACGGTTCGGCAGCGCTGAACAAGATGCGTGGCAAGAAGTACGGGCTCGTGATTTCCGACTGGAACATGGAGCCGATGACGGGTTACGACCTGCTGCGCGAAGTGCGCGCGGATCCGAACCTCGCCACCACGCCCTTCATCATGATCACGGCCGAATCAAAGACCGAGAACGTGATCGCGGCCAAGAAGGCCGGCGTGAACAACTACATCGTCAAGCCGTTCAACGCGGCGACGCTGAAGACCAAGATCGAGGCGGTCTTCCCGGACATGGCGAGCGCGTAAGGCGCGATCGAAGCCATCAGTTGAATTCGGAAAGCCCGGGCGATTGTCCCGGGCTTTCTGCGTCGGGTTGGTCGTTCCGGAATCGACGCCCCACATCAACCGGGAATGACGATCAACTCGCTACCACTTCAGTTCGCGCATCAGCGCCTTCGGGGGATGGCCGAACAATTCCAGCACCGACGCCGGGTCGAGCTGGTCGAGACCCTCGAACTCCTCGGCATGGATGCCGCGGGTCACGAACAGGCAATCGATGCCGAACTCGCGCGCGCCGGTGAGGTCGGTCCGGACGGAATCGCCGATCGCGAGCACCTTTTTGCGGTCGATCTGGTGGCCCTGGCGTTCGCCGGCGAGCGCCATCGCGCGCTCGTAGATCGGCCGGTGCGGCTTGCCGTAGAAGATCACCTCGCCGCCGAGCTCGCGATAGAGCTCCGCGATCGCGCCGGCGCAATAGATCAGGCGGTCGCCGCGTTCCACCACGATGTCGGGGTTGGCACAAACCAGCGTCAGCTTGCGCTCGCGCGCCTTCAGCATCATGCCGCGATAGTCTTCCGCCGTCTCGGTCTCGTCGTCATAGAGGCCGGTGCAGACGATGTAATCCGCCTCTTCCAGCGGCGCGGTCACCGCATCGAGGCCGCGATAGATCGAGTTGTCGCGCTCGGGGCCGAGCCAGAACATCTTGCGGCCGGGATGGTCGGCGACATAGAACCGCGTCAGGTCGCCTGAAGACACGATCGCGTCATAGGTCTCGTCGGCGACGCCGAGCTTGCGCAATTGCCGCTGCACGGAGTCGGCCGGGCGCGGCGCGTTGGTGATCAGGATGACCGTACCGCCGCGGCTGCGGTAGGTGTGCAGCGCCTCGCAGGCTTCGGGGAAGGATTCGAGACCGTTATGGACCACGCCCCAGATGTCGCTGAGCACGACGTCCACGCCCGCCACGAGTTCACGCAGGCTTTCGGCGAAATGCAGTGTGGTCATGATGCGTGCGGCCGATCAGATACGTCGCGCGAGCGCGGCGTTGCCGGTGACGCGCTGTGGCGCAGACGCAGCCGACGTCGCGCCTGAGCTGGATATGCCGGAGCCATTGGATCCCTGAATGTCCTGTGCCTGGTTCGGCGCGGCGGTAGCAGATGACCCCTCCGGCCGCAATGGCCGGGGCGGCGCGAACAGGAACCCTTGGCCGAACCGCACGTCATAATCGAGCAGGTCGATCACGGCGCGCTCGCCCTCGATTCGCTCGGCGATCAGATCGATGCCGAAGCGGCCGAGCAGGTCGGAGAGATCGGACGGGTGGATGTCCGAGGCCGAAGCCTGCCTGGGGTCGAGCAGGAGCGAGGCCGGCACCTTGATGAAGCGCACGCCGCGATCGGCGAGCTCGCGCGGTTCGATGCGCAAATCGGTGACATGGTCGATCGAGAAACGGAAGCCGCGCTGGGCGAGCGCGGCGAGATTCTCGGTTTCGGCCGGGCCGAGATTGCGGAAGGTGGATTGCTTGAATTCCAGCACCAGCGAGGGCGCCAGCGCCCGATTGGCTTCGAGGAAATCGAGGTATTGCGCGAAGGTCGTGGAATTGCCGAGCGTGGAAGCCGCGACGTTGCAGAACACGCCGACTTCCTTGTTGCGTACCATCAGGCGCCGCAGCACCTGCACGCAGCGCAGCATGACCATGTTGTCGATGCGCCCGATCAACCCGGAGGCCTCCGCGATGCTGATGAACTCCTCGGCCGCGACCAGCTGGTCACGCTCGTCGCGCAGGCGCGTCACGGCCTCGTAGAACCGGACCTTGCGCTGCGGCAGCGACACCATCGGCTGGAGGAAGATGTCGATGCGGTTCTCGTCGATCGCGTTGCGGAGCGTCGCCAGCAATTGGGTCTGGTTGCGGCCGTTGGCGGTCTGAACCGGATTGGCGGTCTGGGTCTGGATCGCCGGTGCTGCCGGCCGCATTGGCGGCGGCGCGGGCGCCGGGGCAGCCGGCCGTTCCTCCTCGAACGTGGCCATCAGGTCGAGCGGCGCGTCCGGCTCCTGCCTTGCGACCGGCGCGGGGGCCGACACTGGCGCGTTGCCGGCCATCAGATCCTCATGGGCCGACACGGTGGTGGCGAGTTGCCTGACCAGTCCGCCGAGTTCGTTGATCTCGCCGACCACCGACTGGATGCGGTCGGAGTTGGCCGAATTGGAAGAGGCGATGCGTGCTTCGATCGTGGCGAGCCGGCGGCCGAATTCGGCGACCTGACGGGCGAGGTCGGCGGTGCCGCGCGAAAGATCGGCGATCTGGCCGCCGACGTCGCTGCGGTCGCGCAGTCGCATCGACACTGCATTGTAGAGGATCAGGAAGGTCAGCGCCGTCAGCGCCACGATCGCGGATTCGGTTCCGCTGATGCCGGCGACCGCGTAGAGCAGGAGCCCGAGCGAGGCGGCGACCAGAACCATGCAGATCGCGATGAAGATCGTCGAAATACGAATCATGCCGCGCGTTACGCCTCAAGAGCTGACTGCCTGACCGGGAAAACACGGGTGGCGTTTCGAACCCGTCACGCCGCATGCTCCCCCAAGCGGCATGACCTTAACATCATTGTTGATTCGAGGGGATAGCGGCCCAATCGCAGAGTCAGGACGGCGCCGCGGCGCCGACCGTGTCGGCCGAGACGGCCTCGCGGGTGCCTAGCGGCTTGGGCGGCCCGGTGGTCGTGTCGCGCAAGGTCTGCCGTTCGATCTCCGAATTCAGCTCAGCCCCGAACATGATGACGATGGCCGACATCCACATCCACATCATCAAGCCGATCGCAGCGCCGAGCGAGCCGTAGGTCGCGTTGTAATTTGCGAATTCGGACAGATACCAGGACAGCAGCGCCGAGCCGGCGATCCAGAGGATCGCGGCCGTCACAGCGCCGGGGCTCAGCCATTGCCAGCGCGGGGCGTCGCGGCTGGGCGCGAAGCGGTAGAGGACGGCGAGCGCCGCAAGGAGAATGACGAACAGCACCGGCCATCGCGCCAGCGCCACGATCAGCTTGCTTTCGGGCGCCATGCCGAGGTGGTTGAGCGCGAGCGGGAAGGCGACGACGGCGCCCACCATCAGCAGCAGGGCAACGATGCCACCGACCGTGAAAGCCAGCGAGACCGTGTTCAGCCGGATGAAGCTGCGCTTTTCACGCTCCTCATAGGCGACGTTGAGGGCGTCGAAGATGGCTTTGACGCCGGCATTGGCGCTCCAGATCGCGAGCACGAGTCCAAACAGGAAAGTGAAACCAAGGGTCGCGCCGCCGTTCGACACGACGCGCGCCACCTGGTCCTCGACGATCTGGAACGCGCCCTCGGGCAGCATCATCGCGAGCGATTGCAGGTTGGAACTGATCGTCGAGGGATCGGCGAACAGGCCATAGAATGAAACCAGCGCCGTGATGGCGGGAAAGATCGCGAGCAGTCCGAAAAAGACGACGCCGCCGGCGGTCGCGAGCAGGCGATCCTCGTCGATGCGCTGATAGGTGCGCCAGAGGATGTCCTTCCAGCCTGCCCACGGGATCGCGAACGGGCTTTTCGCGCGGCGGCCGCGGCCGGGCTGCGAGGCTGCGCCCGTCGGGCTCGTTTCCGGCGAATTCGCCTCGCCGTTGCGGTGGTCTTGCGGAGGTCCCGGCCGGATCAGGCCAGAATCCTGGAAATACCGTTCCGCGGTGAGCACGAACACGGTCGTGGCTGCGACTAACAGCCAGCTGTCGAACTGCTCGGCGCGCCGCATACGCATTTTCAGGTATCCGCTCCGTGGCCGTGACGCCGCCTGCGCGCGGCCGTGATCCCGACCAGCCCAACGGCCGCGAGCATCAGCCCGAGTTGCACGGGCCGGTTGGACCGAGCCGGCCACGTGCTGCCGCCATGTCCTGACTCATGTCCTCGTTCGCCCGGCGCGAGCGGCGCCAGGGGAATTGTCGTCGCGACCTCTTTCACCGCCTCCTTCACCGTTCCGCGCGGGATGCGCGGGGTGGCGATAGCCACCCGTAGGCGGCTGGCGAGCGGCACGATCGGCTTGGTCTTGCGCTTCATCTGGGCCATGGCCACGCCGGCGCAGGCGGCGGCCAGGACCAGGAGCACAGCGCCGACGGCGCCGAACCCCCAGAATTGCCCGTAATGGATTGCAATCCAGCGGTACAGGGCGATCAGGCCGACGAAGAAGGCTGCGACGACGAACAAGCCCGCAACCGCGAGCAGTCCGGCCGCAGCCGCGTACGACGTCATGCGCCCTGTGGCCTGGTTGCTCCGGTCGCGGGCATAGGACTGGGCGGCGCGCTTGAGATGGTTGAGCTTGAGCGCGACGCCGGCGCGCAGCAATTCGCCCGATGGCGCAAGCATGCGGTTATCCTCCGAGTGCGAGAAAATTCGTCGGGGGATGAACGTGGCGGTATTTGACTTGTTCCGACGAGGTCTGCCCGCCGTGATGGATCAGCCGAGATCGGTTGCCGCGATCCAGAACACTTCGCCCTCGGAGTCCTCGGTGTCGAGCCAGAGCAGCGGCAATTCAGGAAAGGCCTCGTCAACCAATTCGCGGCCGCGGCCGATCTCGCAGATCAGCCCGCCATGCGGCGTCAAATGGCCGGGCGCATCGCGCAGGATCCGGCGCACCACATCGAGACCGTCGGCGCCGCCGTCGAAGGCGAGCTTCGGCTCGGCCCGGCACTCGGGCGGCAGCGCCGCCATGCCTTCGGCGTCGACATAAGGCGGGTTGGTGATGATCAGGTCGTATTTGGTGTTACCGAGTGGGGCGAACAGGTCGCCGCGATGCAGGCTGATCCGGCCATCGAGCCCGTATTCGCCGACATTTCGTCTGGCGACGTCGATCGCGCCCTTCGAGATATCGACGGCATCGATCGTGGCGTTCGGGAAATGATGCGCGGCGAGGATCGCGAGGCATCCCGATCCCGTGCAGAGATCGAGCACGCGCTCGACGGCGCTGGAATCGTCGATCAGCGAGCCGGCTTCGCCGTCGCCGCCGAAATGCGACTCCAAGAGTTCACCGATGAAGGAGCGCGGAACGATGACGCGCTCGTCGACATAAAACGGCAGGCCGCGCATGTAGATCTTGTTGACGAGATACGCGGCCGGTTTGAGCGTAGTGACGCGCTGATGAACGAGATCGATGATGGTCCTGCCCTCGGCGGCCGTCACGCGCGCGTTGGCAAAAATCTCGAACTGCTCGGGATGCAGATGCAGGGCTTCAGAGACCAGGAAAGCCGCTTCCGCGACCGGATCGGGCGTGCCATGGGCAAAGGCGAGCTTGGCCTCATTGAAGCGGCTCACGGCATAGCGGACGAAATCGATCAGCGTGAGAAGCTCGCCGGGGCCCACCTTCGCGAGCTTTGGCGCGGCGCGGCCGCGCACGGCCTTTTTGGATGTTGTTGCCATCAGGATCGGGTCCAGCGTGCGGCGGCTTCGTCGTCGCGGGCCTGGGCCTCGACCCAGCCGGTGCCGGTGGCGCTCTCTTCCTTCTTCCAGAACGGCGCGTTGGTCTTGAGATAATCCATCAGGAACTCGGCTGCCTGGAACGCTGCCTGGCGGTGCTGCGAGGCGGTCAGCACCAGCACGATGTTCTGGCCGGGCATGAAACGGCCGACGCGATGGATCACCGTGACGCCGCTGAGAGGCCAGCGCGAGATGGCCTCGTCGGCATGGCGCCTGATCTCTTCCTCGGCCATGCCAGGATAATGCTCGAGCGAGAGCGCGGCGATCTTCGCGCTGTCTTCGTCGCTGCGGCAGATGCCGGAAAAGCTCACGACCGCACCGATGTCGGTGCGGTTCCCGGTCAGCACCGCGATCTCGCGCGCGATGTCGAAATCGTCTTGCTGGATACGGATGGTGACGGGGCAGGTGGCGACGGACATGGCCTAGCCGCCGGTCATCGGCGGGAAGAACGCGATCTCGCGAGCGCCTGCGATCGTGGCGTCCGACTTGACGTGGGCATGGTCGATCGCGGTGCGGATCACCTTCGGCTTCTCGAACGCATAGGCGTAGGCTTCGCCTTGGCCGGACAGCCAGGCGATCAGCTCTTCCACGGTGCGCACGGTCGCAGGCGGCTCGATCGTCTCCTCGGCCTTGCCGATGCGCTCGCGCACCCAGGCGAAGTACTTCACCTTCATCCCTCATCCTCCTTGATGAGGTGATGGATGCCGGCGCCGAAATAGTCGTAGCCGGTGTACATGGTGAGGATCGCCGAGGCCCAGAGCAGCGCCAGCCCGATCATCGAGACCATGGGCACGACCTCATCGCCGGCCGGACCAGCCAGCAGGAAGCCGATGGCGATGAGCTGAACCGTCGTCTTCCATTTCGCAAGCTTGGTCACGGGCACGCTGACACGCAGCGCGGCAAGATATTCGCGCAGGCCCGAGACCAGGATCTCGCGGCACAGGATCACGATGGCGGCCCACAGCGACCAGCCGTGAATGATGCCGTCGGCGGCCAGCATCAGCAGGCACGAGGCGACCAGAAGCTTGTCGGCGATCGGATCGAGCATGCGGCCGAACGCCGATTGCTGATTCCAGATCCGTGCGTAATAGCCGTCGAGGTAATCGGTGACCGCAGCCGCGATAAAAATGGCGACGGCGACCCAGCGCAGCCACAGCGGGCCGTCCATGATCGACTGTGCGTAGATGCACCCGACCACGACCGGGATCGCGGCGATCCGGCCGTAGGTCAGGATGTTCGGGAGGGACATCGCGCGGCTGGTCGTCCCTCGTGTCGTGGCGATGTTCATCCGTCCTACCAATACCGCTGCAGCCTGAAGGTCAACCGTTCCGCTCCCCAAATGGGGTGCGGGATGCGACGACCATATGACCGCGGCCCCCCTTTTATTTCACCCCGGCTGGGGATGGAAATACTCGAAAATCCTGCGGGCGCTCTCGGCGCTCACCCCCGGAACCTTACCGAGATCGGTGATCGAGGCCCGTTCGATCTCCTTCAGGGTTCCGAAATGATGCAGCAAGGCACGTTTGCGTGACGGACCGATGCCAGGAATCTCCTGCAAGCCGGCCTCGCGGATGTCCTTCTTGCGCAGCTTGCGGTGCGAGCCGATGACGAAACGGTGCGCCTCGTCCCGCAGCCGCTGGATGAAATAGAGCACGGGGTCGCGCGGCTCCAGCTTGATCGCCTCGCGCTCCGGCATGAACAGGGTCTCGCGGCCGGCATCCCGGTCCGGCCCCTTGGCCACCGACATCAGCGCCACCTGGGTCAGGCCGAGATTTGCAAAGATGTCCCGGACCGCGTTGAGCTGGCCGCGGCCGCCATCGATGATCACGAGATCGGGCCATTGCGGGAAGTCGTCGTCCTTGGCTTTGGCCGCGTTGTCCTCGGGTGGATTGATCAAGCGCTTGAAACGGCGTTCGAGCACCTCGCGCATCATCCCGTAATCGTCGCCGGGCGTCAGGCCCTCCGACTTGATGTTGAACTTGCGATACTGGTTTTTCACAAAACCGTCCGGGCCGGCGACGATCATGGCGCCGACTGCGTTGGTGCCCTGGATGTGGCTGTTGTCGTAGACCTCGATCCGCTTCGGCGCATGCGTCAGGCTCAGGGTCGTGGCCATGGCGTCCAACAGGCGGCTCTGCGTCGCGGTGTCCGCGAGCTTGCGGCCCAGGGCCTCGCGCGCGTTGGTGAGCGCGTGGGTGACGAGCTCCTTCTTCTCGCCGCGCTTCGGCATGGACACTTCGACCTTGCGGCCCGCCTTGATCGACAGCGCGTTGGCAAGCAGCTCGCTCTCCTCGATCTCGTGCGAGAGCAGGATATTCCTCGGCGGCGGCTTGTCGTCATAGAACTGGGCGAGGAAGGAGCCGAGCACCTCTTCCGGCGTATATGTCTTCTCCGCGCGCGGGAAATAGGCGCGGTTGCCCCAGTTCTGCCCGGTGCGGAAGAAGAACACTTCGACGCAGGAGAAGCCGCCCTCCTGGTGGATAGCGAACACGTCGGCTTCTTCCACCGTGCGCGGATTGATGCCCTGCTGCGACTGGATCGCGGACAGCGCAGCGAGGCGGTCGCGGTAGAGCGCGGCGCTCTCGAATTCGAGCTCGCCGGAGGCCTTCTCCATCTCCGCGGCAAGCTCCTGCTTCACCGCATGGCTCCTGCCGGACAGGAAGTCGCTCGCCTCGCGCACCAGGGTCGTGTAGCCGGGGAAGTCGATCTCGCGGGTGCAGGGGCCGGCGCAACGGCGGATCTGGTAGAGCAGGCAGGGCCGCGAGCGACTCTCGAAGAAGGAATCCGTGCAGGAGCGGATCAGGAACGCGCGCTGAAGTGCGGTGATGGTGCGGTTGACGGCGCCGGCGGAGGCGAACGGGCCGAAATAGCGACCCGGCCGCGTCTGCGCGCCGCGATGCTTCAGGATCTGCGGCGCCCAATGGTCGCCCGTGATCAGGATATAGGGAAACGACTTGTCGTCGCGCAGCTGCACGTTGAAGCGCGGCCGAAGCTGCTTGATGAGGTTGGCCTCCAGCAGCAGGGCTTCGGTCTCGGTGTGGGTCGAGATGATTTCCACGGTCACCGTGGCGGCGATCATGCGCAGGATGCGCGCCGGCTGCGGCGCACTCTGGCGCGCATAGTTCGACAGGCGCTTTTTGACGTTCTTGGCCTTGCCGACATAGAGCACGTCGGCATTCGCATTGAGCATGCGGTAGACGCCGGGCGAGGTGGGGGCGAGGCGCACCGCGCGTTCGATCGCCTCGTGGCCGGTCGCCAGCGGCTCTTCGCCGACGGTGCCGCTCTCTTCCAGGATGTCCGGCAGCCGCGCATCGTCCTCGTCGTCGCCATTCGCAGTGGCGGGATCGAGGTCCGGCGGCGCGGCTTCCGTTTCCTGGGGAGGGACGTCGGGTGCGTTGCCGCGCACGGGTTTGCGTACGCGTGCGTCGTCCGGATTGTCGGGGGAATCGTGAACCATGGTGCGAATTTAAGCGCTGCGGGTGTCGATTTGAAGTTCCGGCCGAGCGGCACGCACAGGATGGCGGCGCAGTTCCCGGTAACGCTTGCTTAAGCCTGTTAACAGCGCGGTAACCCGGCTTAACAGGCCTTTAACTTAAAACTCTCGATAAATCTTACGCGAAAAATGGTGGTTCCGTAACCATGCGGTTTTGCCTCGCGCGGCGGCGCGGGCATCGCAGCGGTGACGGGAGTTGCGTTGGAGGGTGTGATGAAGAGGCTCGTTGTGGGCGCAGCCGCATTGGCTGCAGTCGGCTGGACGGCTTCGGCAGAGGCCGCCGATCTCAATTACGGGCAGCGAGCGCCCTACACGGTCAATCAGCCGCTCAACGCCTATAGCTGGGCCGGTCCGTATCTCGGTGGCAATCTCGGCTACGAATGGGGTTCGGTGAGCAACAATCCCGCAAAACCGTCGGGCTTCGTCGGCGGCGTTCAGGCCGGCTACAATTTCCAGAACGGCCCATGGGTGTTCGGCGTCGAGGGCGACATCCAGGCCGCCGGTGCCGACGACACCTTCGCGCCGTGGAAGTTCTCCAATCCGTGGTTCGGCACCCTGCGCGGCCGCGCCGGCTACGCCTTCAGCAACGTGCTGTTCTACGGCACGGCGGGCCTCGCCTTCGGCGAGCTGCGCGCGCAGACGTTCGGCTGGACCGAGTCGCATACCAGCGCCGGCTGGACCATCGGTGCCGGCGCGGAAGTTATGTTCGCGCCGAACTGGAGCGCCAAGCTCGAATATCTCTATATCGATCTGTCGACGAGTCAGTTCGCGATTACGGGCGTGTCAAACGGCTATAGCGCCAGCGTTGTGCGCGCAGGCGTGAACTATCACTTCTGATAGCTAAAGAAGAAAATACCGGACCAACCTCCCGGCCGCTTGCGGCCGGGATTTTTTTGACGCTTGGCTCGCTAGGGAAGGATGACCAAATCGACCGCCTTCGGCCCCTTGCCCTTCTTGTCCGGTTCGACTTCGAAAGTAATACGCTGTCCTTCGGCAAGGTCCTTCAGTCCGGCCCGCTCCACAGCAGTAATATGTACGAAGACATCGCGGCCCCCGTCGTCCGGTTTGATGAATCCGTAGCCGCGCTCACCGTTGAAAAACTTGACCGTTCCCGTCATGGCCATCGGGAAACTCCCCCTCATTGCTCCTCCGTCGTGACGCAGACGCGCGTCACGACATGACCGGCCTTACGAAGCCCGGGAGCTGGCCATCCTTCGGCAGACCATTCGGTCCGACTGGATCTTTCTTAGGCCTTCACTCCGCCGCAACCATTCGCGGAAGCGGAACGTAAAGCCAGTCACCGCAACAGCATAATACGGTTCTCTGCAGATTGACTACCGCTCCTGCATATTTTTCCCAAGAATGCCGGAGTGTTACGGTCTCGGCACCTCTAATCGGAATCTGGCAGCGCCACCCTGGCCGAGCGGCATTTCCAGCTCCGGCAGGATCGTCTTGAGTTCGCCGTGCAGCGTGTAAGGTGGATTGACGATCAAGAGCCCGCTGGAGGTGAGGGCTGCGCCGTCGGCTTGCGGCGCCACGCTGAATTCGAGGCGCAGGCATTTTCCCGGCGGCTTTGCTGCGGCTGCGAGCCGCGCCACTGATTGCACCAGCGTGTCGGTGGCGCGTCGGCTCTTGGCGGGATACCAGATTACATAGATACCGGTCGGCCATTTCGCGAAAGCCGCCGAGAAGGCCTCTGCGAGCTTTTCGAACTCGTCCTTTGCCTCGAAGGGCGGGTCGATCAGAACGAGCCCACGCCGTTCCTTCGGCGGCACGAAAGCCGGCAGCGCCATCCAGCCGTCGAGGTCGACCACGCGGGCCTGTTCGTCGCGGCGCAGTACGCCGATCAGCGCCTTGCGCGCCTTCGGCTCGAGCTCGCAGAGCAAGAGGCGGTCCTGCGGCCTCAGCAGGCCGCGTGCGATCAGCGGCGAGCCCGGATAGGCCTTGAGCTCGCCCTTCGGATTGAAGGCGCGGACGATGTCGAGATAGGGCTTGGTCAGCGCCATGGCGTCGTTCGACAACCGCGCCTGCATCAGCCGCGCAATGCCCGTCAGCCACTCGCCGCCCCGGCGCGCTTCGTCGCTTTCGAGATCGTAGAGGCCAGCGCCGGCATGGGTGTCGATGACGCGGAACGCACCCGGCTTGTCCTGGAGATAGGTGATGATGCGCGTCAGCACGATGTGCTTGATGACATCGGCGAAGTTGCCGGCATGGAAGGCGTGGCGGTAATTCATGCAAGAGCACTACGCCACGTGACGGCCCGAGCAAAGAGGCACGACGCCTGGGCTAGCCACCCCGGATCGGCGGCATCGTCACCTGGTCGCGGCGGCAGGCGCGGCGGTCGATCTCCTCGCAGGCGCGGAATTGCAGGTCCTTGCTGAGGCAGATGCGGACTTCCGATAGCCGCGTCCGGTTGCAGGTGATCGAGACGGCGGCATTGCTGAGGCCCGGATTGGCCTTGATGAAGGCTTCCTCCACCTCCGCCGGCGCCACGGTCTTGGCCTGCGATAGATCGAGATATTCGGCTGGAATCTTGATCGCGGCGCGCGCCTTGCGGATCGTCTCGAAATAGCTGCGGTCAGCGAGCCCCGAGCAGGTGCCGTGCTTGTCCCACTCATTGAAGATCAGCCCCGGCGCCGGCATCAGATCGAGCATGGAGGAGACGATGCTGCGGTTCAGCCGCGGCGAGGGCCGCTGGCAATATTCCGGAAATCCGCTCTCATATTGCGGCCACAAACCATGCACCACGAAAGCGTAGGGCCGTCCGCTGCACTGGGTCTGCGAGCGGCCGCCGCGCTCCGCCGCCTCCTCGCAGAAAGAGGGCGACCAAGACAGTGACAGCACATAAAAATCGAATTCGCCGGGCGTGTTCTGCCGCTTGTCCTGGGCCTTTGCGCCATCGGCCAGCGCAGCCAGCCCGGCCGCAAGCGTCAGCGAGATCATCAGGCGGGAGAACGAATGCAATCTGGAATGAAACATGGCGACGCCCCTCAACTAGACTGTGCAGGCAAGCCTAGCAGGCGATAAGAACATTTCAAGAACAAAATGCGGGCGACCGTCGTTCGGCCGCCTGATCGGTCCGGATCAGAACGTTTCAATTACTGTTTGGCGGCGCGGCAGGCCGGGTTGTAGGCCCAGTTGCGGTCGAGCCCGACCACGCACCATTCGACGCCTTGGCCGTAGCCGGCGAAGCCGCCATCCTCCACGATCGAGAAATGCACCTTGCGCATCTTGCCGTCCGTGAGCATGGCCTCGCCGGTGCAATAGCGGCGCGGGATGTTGTCGGATGCCCAAGGCCGGAACGCGGTCTCGTGAACTGCGGCGAAGCCGGTGATCTTCAACGAAGAATTCCAGAACGCGCTTTCTTTCTCCCAGAACTGGGTCGCGATCGTCGGCAGCGCCCTGTCGCACTCGGAGACGTTGCCGTCATAGCGCGGCCCGCTCAGCCAGAAATTCAGCTCCAGCGGATTGGCGGCCCTGGCCTCGCCGAGCGACAGCGCCCCGAACAGGAGGCCGAGCACGGCGGCAAAGCGGAGCGATTTCAGGAAGGTCGAGGCGCGCATGGATGATCCAGACAGCATGATCTGCAAGGGTCGGACGGTGCCGTGAAGGCCGGGGGAGGTCAAGTGCAGCGCGGCAACACTTGCCGACGAGTTGACCGCAATGCTGCGTTGGACCGGCCATCCGTTCTTTCCACCGCCGCGCCGACACCGTAAACTGCCGCCAACCAATCGGAGTGACGGGAATGCGAATCATTGCGGCCGCGGGCCTACTTGCCTTGGGTATGATGGCGAGCCAGTCGGCGCATGCCGATCTGCTTCCGGTGCCTCCGTTCAAGGGCAACGACACCGGCGGCATCATCGCCTATTCGATGGCAACCCAGGTCGATGCGCGGCAGGTCGCGGTCGATCACTGCGCGCGCTACGGCAAGGTCGCCAAATTCCTGGCGATGCAGGCTTATGAGGGCGGCTACATCTCGTTCTCCTGCCGCTGGGTGCCCTATGGCGCGGCCGACCAGCCGATCCGCACGCTCTACTGAGGCGCTTCTTTCAGAGCGCCGCAATCTCTCAGCCGGGAGCTTCCGACATGACGCGCAAACTCGCTTTGCTCGGCTCCGCCCTTTGCCTCGTCTTGTCGGCAGCAAGCGCCCACGCTGACGACCTGCCGGTACGTAAGGCGGGGCTGTGGGAATTGAAGATGGTCCGGACCGGCACGCCGGTGCCCGAGATGACCATGCAGCACTGCACCGACGAGACCGTCGACAAGGAAATGAACAACAACGTCTCGCCGATGGCCAAGCAGATCTGCGCCAAGCAGGACATCAAGAAGACCGCGACCGGCTATGTCAGCGATTCCGAGTGCAATGTCGCCGGCATCAGCACGACTTCGCATGCTGAGATCACCGGCGATTTCAATTCGGCCTATACGGTGAAGACGTCGTCGCACGCGCAAGGCGGCGCCGCCGGCGCGGCAGGCCGCGACACGACCGTGCAGCTCGAAGCGAAATGGCTGGGAGCCTGCAAGCCGGACCAGAAGCCCGGCGACATCGTGATGCCCGGCGGCTTCAAGATGAACGTGCGTGACATGGACAAGCTGAAGGCGCTGCTGCCGAAGTAGGGCTCTTCCCCTCTCCCCTTGTGGGAGAGGGTGGCTCGCCGCGCAGCGGCGAGACGGGTGAGGGGTTTGTCTCCGCGTGTGACTCTTTTCGCTTTGAATTCGCGGAGAGAGACCCCTCATCCGGCGCTTCGCGCCACCTTCTCCCACAGGGGGAGAAGGGAAGAGGCAGCTACACCGGTATCCGCACGCTCGCCCTTAATCCGCCCATCGGACTGTCGCCAAGCGTGATGTCGCCGCCGTGCGAGCGGGCGATGTCGCGGGCGATCGCGAGGCCAAGACCTGTGCCGCCTTCGTCCTGGTTGCGGGCGTTGTCGAGCCGCAGGAACGGCTTGAACACCTCTTCGCGCAGATGGGCGGGAATGCCCGGCCCGTCATCGTCCACCGTCACGGTCAAATAACGGTGATCGCGCTGGCCGGTGATGGCGATGCTCTTGCCGTAGCGGGCGGCGTTGGTGACGAGGTTGGCGAGGCAGCGCTTGAATGAGGCCGGCTTCACCGTGACCACGGGCAGCCCGTTGAACGCAACGGTCGCCGTGTGGCCGTGGCGCTCGGCGTCGCTGCGCAGCTCCTCGAGCGCCTGGGCCATGTCGGTCGGCTGCGACTGCTCGCCGGAATCGCCGCGGGCAAACGCGAGGTAGTCCTCGAGCATCATCGACATCTCGTCGACGTCCTTGCGCATGCCCTCCATTTCGGGGCTGTCGCCGATCAACGCCAGCTCGAGCTTGAACCGCGTCAGGATCGTGCGCAGATCATGGCTGACGCCGGCTAGCATCGCGGTGCGTTGCTCCATCGTTCGCTCGATGCGCGACTTCATTTCGAGGAAGGCGACCGACGCGCGCCGCACCTCGCGCGCGCCACGCGGGCGGAAATTCGGCGCCTCGCGGCCCTTGCCAAAACTTTCGGCGGCGTCGGCAAGTCGCAGGATCGGCTTGATCTGGTTGCGCAGGAATAGCACCGCGACGATCAGCAGGATCGAGGACGTGCCGACCATCCAGAACAGGAAGATCTCCGAGTTCGAGGCATAGGCGGCGCTGCGCTGCGCGAACACGCGCATCACGGCGTCGTCGAGCTGGATCCGGATCTCGACGAGGTTGGAGCGGCCCACCGTGTCGATCCAGAAGGAGCGCCCGATCTGACGGCCGAGCTGCACCGACAGCGTCTGGTCGAGCAGCGAGAAGAACGGCTTTGGTCCCGGCGGCGGCATGTCGCCGGCCGGGAGGAAATCGACGACGAGGCCCAGGCGCTGCTGCGCGATGCGGCGGATCTGGTCGCGATCCTTGTCTTGCGGGTAGCCCTTGTAGACGTCGATCAGCGCGGCGATGTCCTGCACCACCGCGGCCGACAGGCGGCGTGTCACCGTGTTCCAGTGCCGCTCCATGAACACGAAGGCGACCACCGATTGCAGGATCACCATCGGCACGATCATGATCAGCAGCGCACGCGCATAAAGGCCGGTCGGCATCCAGCCCTTGAACGCATTGCCCATCCAGCCATTGGCGGCGGAGACGCGGCCGGCGGCGCTCTTCAAAAGCGTCAGGCCGGTATCGATCGTGCTCATCGGTGGCGGTTCACTCTTTATGGCGAGGCTACCAGCCGGTAGCCGATGCCGCGCACGGCCTGGAGGAACAGCGGATTGGCGGGATCGGTCTCGATCTTGCGCCGCAGGCGGTTGATCTGCACGTCGACGGCGCGCTCGTTGACGCTGCCATTGCCGGTCAGCGCGCTGCGCGGCACGGTCTCGCCCGGTGTCTCCGACAAAATCCGCAGCATCTCGCGCTCGCGGTCGGTGAGGTGAATGACGTCTTCGCCCTGGCGCAATTCGCCGCGGTCGAGGTGATAGATGTACGGGCCAAACGCGATCTTCTCGACCGCAGTGGCCTGTGGCGGCGGCGCGGCGCGCTTGAGGATGTTGTTGATGCGCAGCGCAAGCTCGCGCGGCTCGAACGGCTTTGCGACGTAATCGTCGGCACCGATCTGCAGGCCCTCGATGCGCGCTTCGGCTTCATGCCGCGCCGTCAGCATCACGATCGGCACCGAGGACGAGGTCCGGATGAAACGGGCGAGATCGAAGCCGGTCTCGCCGGGCATCATGACATCCAGGATCAAGAGGTCGAAGTGCAGGCCCAAAAGCTTGGAACGGGCATCGCTAGCGCTCGCGGCGGTCGAGACGCGATAGCCTTCGCCGGCAAGGAAGCGCGAGAGCAGATCGCGGATGCGGCGGTCGTCATCGACCAGCAGGAGATGCGGGGCATCGTCTGCGGGACGTGCCGGCGGGCGTGCGAGCGTGGCAGCGAGCGGCACGGTCACTCCTTGTCCTGATTGACGGTGGCAAAGATCGTCTCGAGCACCTTGTCCGGATCGTCGCGGTCGATCATCGCGCGCAGGAAGCGCTTGACGGTCTCGGCATCCTGCGGCGCCATCTCGGCAAGCGCCTTGGTGATGCGCGTGGTCTGGAGGCCGGCGAGCTTCTGCACCAGCGCCTCGCCCTTCGGTGTCGCAAACAGCAGGCGTTGGCGGCGATCATTGTCGCCGGTCTTCTGCACGATATAGCCCTCGTCCAGGAGCTGCTTGAGCACCCGGCCGAGCGATTGCTTGGTGATGCGCAGGACGTCGAGGAGGTCGGCGACCTTGAGGCCGGGATAACGATAGACAAAGTGCATGACGCGGTGATGGGCCCGGCCGAAGCCGAACGCCTCCAGCTCCTGGTCGGGATCGCCGACAAAATCGCGATAGGCGAAGAACAGCAGTTCGATGATATCCCAGCGCAAATTGCCTCCGTCGTCTGCGGCCGGCCGCGGCCCGGCTGCGTCTTGAGAAGGAGTCGCGAAATTTATGTCAGGCATATTGACGTATCTTGGTCTCAATGTTACAAAACGATCAGCCCGCACGAAATTTTAGATCGTTTCGCGTCGGGTGGGCATCGAAGCAAGGCGGCCGCAGTGGGCCGGACAGGCGGAGACGGCCGGAGCAGATCTACCGTGCGATTGTCGAACGGCATTTCGGCAAAACATACTGGACTTCCGTCTTCCGCAAAAGCATGTCCTCGGTGACATGCTGGCCACGGAAACCGGCCGTAACAAGGCTGGCGGCGGTCCGGCCAGAAACCAATCGAGCCAGCCGGGCCCAAATCGGGGCAGGCGGGTGCCACAACGGCGCCGCTACCGGCAGCGGGAGGCAAGGACATGAGCATGAAATTCGACATCCAGCCCGCATCCAATCCGACCTCCGAGAAGGATCGGGTCGCCAAGCTGGTCGACCCCGGTTTCGGGCGGGTCTTCACCGACCACATGGCAGTGGTCCGCTACAACCAGGCCAAGGGCGGCTGGTACGAGGCGCGTGTCGAGGCCCGCGCCAATTTCCAGCTCGATCCGGCCGGCGCCGTCCTGCACTACGCCCAGGAAATTTTTGAAGGCCTCAAGGCCTACAAGCGCGACGACGGCGGCGTGAACCTGTTTCGCCCCGATGCCAATGCCCGGCGCTTCAAGGACTCGGCGGACCGCATGGCGATGGCGCAGCTCCCTGAAGACGTCTTCATCGAGGCGGTCGAGCAAATCGTGCGCATCGATCGCGCCTGGATGCCGGGCGGCGAGGGTAGCCTTTACCTGCGCCCCTTCATGATCGCGAGCGAGACCTTCCTCGGCGTCAAGCCGTCGTCCGAATACATTTTCGCGGTGATCGCCTCGCCGGTCGGCTCCTACTTCAAGGGCGGCCCCGCGCCGGTCTCGATCTGGGTGTCGGAGAATTACACGCGCGCTGCCGTCGGCGGCACCGGCGCCGTCAAATGCGGCGGCAACTATGCCGCAAGCCTGCGTGCGCAGGCCGAGGCGATCCAGCACGGCTGCGACCAGGTCGTCTTTCTCGATGCAATCGAGCGCCGCTACATCGAAGAGCTCGGCGGCATGAATGTGTTCTTCGTGTTCGACGACGGGTCGCTCTCGACGCCGCCGCTGGGCACCATCCTGCCCGGCATCACCCGCGACTCCATCATTGCGCTGGCCAAAGACGCCGGCAAGACCGTGCGTGAGGAGCCGTACTCGCTCGACCAGTGGCGCAAGGATGCGGCCAGCGGCAAGCTGAAGGAAGCGTTTGCCTGCGGCACCGCCGCCGTGATCTCGCCGATCGGCACGGTGCGCTCGGTGAGCGGCGATTTCGAGATCAGCGGCGGTGCCGCGGGCCCCGTCGCCATGGGCCTGCGCAAGCAGCTCGTCGACATCCAGTACGGCCGCACCAACGATCCGCACAACTGGATCCGGAAGGTGGATTGAGGCCCTTCTTCCTTCTCCCCTTGTGGGAGAAGGTGGCGCGAAGCGCCGGATGAGGGGTTCTATCCGCGAGTTCAAGGGTCAGTTGGACTCGCGGATAGAACCCCTCACCCGTCTCGCCGCTACGCGGCGAGCCACCCTCTCCCACAAGGGGAGAGGGGAAAAGGGCATCGCTGGTTGGCTTTTCTCGCCATGAACGCGACACCATGATCGTGCGACAAAGTCCAAGACCTCGCATACCCAGACATCGAGTCATCCGGACATCGCGATCATGACATCCACTCTTCCCCAGTCCCTGAAATGGGTCGTTCTTGCCGCGGTCACCGGCATCACCGTATTCGGCATTCTGACCATCGGCCCCAAGCCGGACGTCTCCGCTGAGGGCCGTTCGCCCGTCGTCGACGTGCGCACCACCGATCCGGAGATGAACACCGCGATCGCGCGCGCCCGCGGCACGCTGCCGACCTTTTGGGCCTCCTACGAGGCGCCGAAGCCGTCGGAGACAGGGCATGCCCTGAAGGTGCACTTTTCGACCCGCAAAGGCGGTGAGCACATCTGGATGGCCGAGGTGAAGAAGCTACCCAATGGGGCCTATTCCGGCCTCTTCGCCAACGAGCCACGCGATCTGGCCGGCAAGCGGGCAGGCGATAAGGTCGAATTCACTGAAGCCGACATCTCGGACTGGATGTTCATGCGCAACGGCAAGATCGTCGGCGGCGAAACCATCAAGCCAACGCTGAAGTCGCTGCCGAAAGCGGATGCCGACGCGCTCCGGGCGCGGATGGAGCAGCCGTAAGCGATTACCCGGCAGTTGCCGCATCACGCGTCGGCTGGTAAATGCCGCGCATGGCCGAAAAACCCAAAAAATCCCAGAAGCTGAAGGCGCGGCTGCCGCGCGGGCTCGAGGATCGCGATCCCGCCGCGATCCGGGCGACGCGCGAGATGGTGGAGAAGATCCGCGCCGTCTACGAGCTCTACGGCTTCGAGCCCGTGGAAACGCCGGCGATGGAATACACCGATGCGCTCGGCAAGTTCCTGCCCGACCAGGATCGTCCGAACGAGGGCGTGTTCTCGTTCCAGGACGACGACGAGCAGTGGATCAGCTTACGCTACGATCTGACCGCGCCGCTCGCGCGCTATGTCGGCGAGCGCTACGGGACCGACGGTCTTGTGTTGCCCTATCGCAGCTATCGCGTGGGCTACGTCTTCCGCAACGAGAAGCCTGGCCCCGGCCGATTCCGCCAGTTCATGCAGTTCGATGCGGACACGGTCGGCTCGGCGACGCCGGCGGCGGATGCAGAGATCTGCATGATGGCGGCCGACACGATGGAAGCGCTGGGCATTGCGCGCGGCTCGTATGTCGTGAAGGTGAACAACCGCAAGGTGCTCGACGGCGTTCTGGAAGCCATCGGGCTCGGCGGCGAAGAGAACGCAGCACGCAGACTGACGGTGCTGCGCGCGATCGACAAGCTCGACAAATTTCCCGCCGAGGAAGTTCGCAAACTGCTCGGTCCCGGTAGATGGGATGGCGGCGAAGAAGGCAAGGGCGACTTCACGAAGGGCGCCAATTTGAGCGCGTCGGAGGCTGACGTCGTTCTCGCCATCACCAAACCGCGCGACGATTGGAAAGAGGCGATCGCCGCGGCGGAGGTCTATCTCGCCAAGAGCGAAGTCGGTCAGGCCGGCGTGAGCGAGCTGGAAGAGATCGCGAAACTGGTGACGGCGTCGGGGTACGGCGCGGACCGCATCAAGATCGATCCCTCCGTGGTGCGCGGTCTCGAATATTACACGGGCCCCGTCTACGAGGTCGAACTGCTGCTCGAGACCAAGGATGACAAGGGCCGCCCGGTCCGCTTCGGCTCGGTCGGCGGTGGTGGCCGCTATGATGGTCTCGTCTCGCGCTTTCGCGGCGAGCCGGTGCCGGCGACCGGATTCTCGATCGGCGTGTCGCGGCTTCAGGCCGCGCTGACTCTGCTTGGCAAGCTCGACACGCGGCCCGAGTTCGGCCCCGTCGTCGTCACCGTGTTCGACCGCGACCGCGTCGCCGACTATCAGAAGATGGTCGCATCGTTGCGAACCGCCGGCATTCGCGCCGAGCTCTATCTCGGCAATCCCAAGAACATGGGCAACCAGCTCAAATATGCCGATCGCCGCAATGCGCCCTGCGTCATCATCCAGGGCTCGGATGAAAAAGCGCGTGGCGAGGTGCAGATCAAGGATCTGATCGAGGGCGCGAAGGCGGCGGCCGCGATCGCTTCCAACCAGGAATGGCGCGAGAGCCGCCCGGCGCAGTTCTCGTGCAGCGAGGCCGACCTCGTCGCCAAAGTGCGCGAGGTGTTGGCGCGCCATGACGTGAGCTGGGGCTAGCCATTCGCTGACGTCGCCATGCCCGGGCTTGTCCCGGACATCTACCTCCTGTTTGATGGCGCCCGTCAATGGCCGGTGTCCGGCCCCAAGGGAGAGAAAAATGCCTGAGATCACTGTCAGCATGGCCGAAGGCCGCACCGACGAACAAAAGGCCGGCATGATGCGCGACATCACCCAGGCACTGGTGAAGAATCTCGGCGTCGATGCCGACGCCGTCGTCATCCAGATCAATGAAGCCCCGCTCCGCCACAAGATGAAGGGCGGCAAGACGTTCGTGGAGCGCGCGGCGGCTGCGAAGAAGTAGCCGGCGCTGGTTCGGCAACCACAAAGGTCGTCCTGGCGAAAGCCAAGGACCCATTACCCCAAGCGGCAGTTGTCGCAGCAGGTCGTGGTTTAGACCGCGCATGACAATGTTGGGTCGGGGTAATGGGTCCTGGATCGGCGCTGCGCTTGTCCAGGACGACGGGGGGAGGCCCCATGGACGCACGCGACTTCATCAAGGTCGGCATGAGCGCCGAGCGCACGCTGGTGGTGCCGGTGGAGCGGACGGTCGGGCATTTCGTGCCCGGCATGCCGATGGTCTATGCGACGCCGATGATGATCCTGGAAATGGAGATGACGTCGGGCGATGCGATTCGCAGCGTCCTTCAGCCGGGCTGGGTCACCGTCGGCACCGAGGTCGATATCCGCCATCTTGCAGCAGCCCTCGTCGGTGCGACGGTGCGGACCACTGCGAAGGTTTTCGCGGTCGAGCGCCGCGTCATCCGCTTCGAGGTCGAGGCCTTCGAAGGCCCGCGAAAACTCGGCGAAGGGCGCCACGCGCGCGGGCTCGTCAATGTCGAGATGTTCAACAAGCGGCTAGCCGCAGGCTCGAAATCGTAGCAACCATTAAAGGCTAGGCGGCTTTTTCGATCCAGGGCGTGCCCCGTTGCACGACAGTATTGGCGTAGA
>NZ_JBVVOU010000048.1:0-27519 GCF_055807635.1 Bradyrhizobium sp. Kon56
TGCGCCCATAAGTTGCTCCAAGGCTATTCGAGGCTTCGCTACTCCCTCAGGGGCAGCGCGATGCGCTGGAGTCCGCTTTGGGTCCACAACCGGACCTGCACCGCAGCAACTTTCAGCTTCGCGTGTCCACACGGAAAACAATGCAGCACGACGGGATGGGACCGAACGCTGTCTGGGACCGACCATAACCCGATAACCTCGTCGCGCCCTGAAGTAGGCACGAGGCTGAATGTATGTCGAGCGTGCGGGCGGTCTTGAGCGACGGCTCAGGCCAACAAACCGTCTTGATGTGGCGCGAAGATAAAATCCTGAGGTCTGAGTGCTTGCTGGCTATGCACCACCACGTCGTTGCCTGGACTGAACGTGACCGTGCTCTCGTGCGTGACAGGATCGAACGGTGAGAAGCTCAGATCGCTGAAGTTCTCGATACCGAGCGCAGAGACGTCGATGTGATCGGCGCCCTGATTCGAGAGTCCCTGTCCGAAGTCTTCGACTTTATCGTGCCCGTTATCGAAATCGAACACGAACGTGTCGTTCCCTCCTTGGGCAAAGCCGAGCATCATCTGGGCATCGCCCCATATGTCATCGTTTCCCGTGCCGCTAACCAGCCTGTCGTTGCCGCCGCGCGCGTAGTCGGACATGGATTGGGCATCGCCGACGAGAATGGTCTCGTAGCTGCCCACGGCATGCGGATTCGGATCATTGCCGCCGACCAGGGTGTCATTGCCGCCATGCGCGCGGCCCGACATAGTCGACGCATCGCCATATGCTTGATTGATGAGCTGGGAAAATACGTTGCCACCGAAATAGGTGTCGTCGCCGCCAACGGCCTGATCGCCCATATTGCCGCCGGCATCGCCGTAGAAGAGATTTTGGTTTTGCGTGCCCGAGGCCTGGAATGTGTCATTGCCGCCCTGGGCACGACCAGACATGTCGCCCGCGACTTCGCCATAGAACGTACTTCCTCCTAAGCCGGTCTTGTTGAACGTGTCGTCCCCTCCGTGGGCAGAGCCGGACATGTTCCCGCCAGCATCGCCGGAAAAGACATTTCGGTCAGCGAGTGTTGCGTCGCTAGAGTCGTCGAACGTGTCGTTTCCCCCGGCGGCGGAAGCGGACATATTTGCACCGGCATCGCCGAAGACAAAATTGAACGGATTAATCCCGCTCACAGCGAAACTATCATTGCCGCCGGCCGCATGACCGGCCATGTCGCCGCCGGCGTCACCATAGAGATAGTTGTTGTACTCGGATCCGCTCGCAGTGAAGCTGTCATTGCCGCCCCGGGTATGCCCGAGCAAGCCTCCGCCAGCGTCGCCATAGAACACAAAACTCCCATCCGGTCCGATGTGACCAACGAATGTGTCATTACCGCCGACCGCGCAATTGATCAGGTTTCCACCCGCATCTCCATACACGATAATTGTTTGATGTCCGCCAGCAGTGACGCCGAAGTTGTCGTCACCACCCTGGGACTGACCAGACAATGTTTCGCCAGCGTCGCCATAGGCATTCACCCTCACTCCGGGCGTAAAGGCCAAGGGCAATTCGACATTGAACATGTCATTGCCCGCAATGGCCCAGTCCGAAATGTTGCCTCCAGCATCACCGTACATATCCAGGCTGAAGGTCTCGCCGGGAATGATAGCGGGCGCCGATACTTGAGCGGACAACGTGTCGCTGCCGCCCCGGGCATGATCAGAAATGTTTCCGCCCGCATCACCATATAGGCTTCCAGAGCCGGACGTCAGCAACGTGTCGTTGCCGCCGATCGCGCGGCCGAGCAAGTCCACGCCAGCATCCCCGAACAGTGTGTTTGTCGGATCGGAACCAACCAGTGTTTGCGCTGCGCCATGCTGTCGGCCCGTGAGTGATCCACTTGTGTCGCCAAAGAGAACAGCCATGTGAACCTCCCTCGTGGTCCGCAGGTTGCCGCGGAGATGCGTCCAAATGACTTACAACGTTTCGTTGTTATGATTAAATCACATTTTTAAACGAATTAAATCATATATTTGAAATCGACAGCTATCGTCACGAGAGAAGGTTCTAGCCCGGATTGATCGAATTCGGGGCCAAATGCAGTACCGTGCCTAGTCCGCAACGTCTCTAAAACGGGGGGCGTCTCTCAACGTGAGCAGCCCATTCGGCATTCCGGACTTTTTCACGCGGGTTTTGACGTTGGAAGGTCGATGGCGTCCAGCTCGGATCATCGGGCGCAAAGACGTGCAGATTGCCTCGCGTTCGAGAGAGTCCTCCGAAACCCGAGCGCCGCAAAGGCTCGCCCGATCAAAGCTCCCGGTGTACTGCGGGATGATCCGGTTCTTGACCTCTTCACCCAGTGCTTTTGCCGCCCTTCCGGTATGGCCGATCGCGTGCTTAGAAGGCCCGAGCGCCTTGAACATTCTTCTGGAGGAGATCGGCCCTTTAATTGCGGTTTGTTGTCAAGTTACCATTCTTCCTCTCTCCAGTGACACGCCCGTAGCGATTGCTCCGTCGGAGCTGGTCAGGTTGCGGAGACGGAGCGATCGCGGATGGCGAGACGATTGCCTAGCGGGATTGGCAATCGACATCGTTGGCGGCTTCAGCGAGTTGGGTTGATGTCGTAGATGGGGTCATGGTCCTTTCCGAGGTCGCGAGCGCCTCATGATGATGTCCGGATCGGGCGCCTCAACGTCTGCAGCGGAGTGCGGGCGAACCGCCACCAGCCGATTGACCGAGGTCACCACAACCACCGTCCCAGCGGGACATCGCCAGTCCGGCGGACCGGACCAGGAACTTGCGAGCAAATATTAGATTGGCTTCGGCTGGACCCAGTCGAACGATGTGCCATCGACCCAGATGCAGTGGAGAATCACGGCGATCTTTCGGGCAATTGCGACCTTTGCCTTCTTCATGCCGATCCGGTTGGCGAGCTTCATGCCTCAGGCCTTTAGAGAAGACCACTTTTTGGTTCGAGAAAGAAGGACAGTGGCGGCCTCGAACAAGTAAGTTCGGAGAAGCCGGTCGCCCCGTCGAGATATCTTTCCGTTGGTGTCGGTTTCGCCGGATTGGCTACGTCGCGGCGTAAGGCCGAGGTAAGCGCCGACTGTCGACGCCGATCGGAAGCGCGAGGGATCATCGATCGTGTGGCGGAACGTTAGGGCCGTGACGACGCCGACACCCGGGACCGTCATCAGTCGCCGCGTCGTCTCGTCCAGCTTCGCCAACTGGCGGACCTCGTTGTCGAACTTTTCCTGTTCTCGACAGATGTTCTCATGGATCGAGAGCAGCGGCGATATCACGTTGAGGAGTAAATGATCAGCGCCTAAGAATTCGCTGACCTGGTTGCGGAACTGTTGGCCGATCGCGCGAGGGAATAGTAATCCAGATTCCTTGATCAAGCCACGAATCTGGTTCTCAATGTCTCGGCGCATCGACACTAGCCGAGATCTAGCGACAAGGATCGCTCGGATCTTTTGGCTTTCCTCACTTTTGACCTTGACCTCTCGATACCATCCCACTCGCACCAGTTCTGCAAGGCCTCGCGCATCATTCTGACCGCTCTTGTTCATACGGACCGACAAAGCTGCGTGCGCATGCCGAGCGTCGATGCAGACCACCGGAAGCTCAACCCTGCGGAGTTCATGCCATAGCCAACTCGCCATCGCACCCGTCTCGAAGCCGATACGCTCGGCTTGAGGCGCATGTTGCGAAGCAGGTCGGTCAAGGCACCAGGATTAGACTTGGCTTTTCCTTCGAAGATTACTTGGCCAGTCTCGTTGACAACGCATACGGCGGTTTCTCTCTGTGAGACGTCCAGCCCGACGTACTGCTTCATGGGAGCTCCTTCGAATCAGGTGATTGCGAGGGCTCGACGATAATGCGGCTTGCATGCCACGAGCGCCGACCGCAATTACGTCATCGTTTGCAAATTTGCCCCCTCATCGGCGTCCAATTTTGACCCCTTTGCGCGGCGGGGTTTGCTGGTAGCGCTCGTCTCGTCGGAGCTGGCCGGGATAGCGGAGGCGAGACGAGCGCGGGTCGCGTGATCGTCGTCTCGGCTTTTGAACCGCCAGCTATCGTTGCCGGTCTCGACGTGAAAAGCCGTTTTAATTCGGTCTTCAAACCGTGGATCGGCCTAAGGCTTTGCGAGGTGCGGTGGGCGGGGCCCAAACCTGGGACCCGCCTGATTAAGAGTTTAGCCACGAGTTAAGAACGTTCAATGATTAGGCAGTCGCCGCCTGAGCATATTCGGCCAAAAATTGGCATCCGTCCCACAGGCATAGAGCGTCCGCTCCGAGGACACTCTTCCGGTTCCCGAGAAGGCGGACGAGCGATAGGCTCGGCCGAAATCAACTGCAATGCCCGCGAGCCTGCCGGTCTCCAGTTGGCGCCAATCGCAGGATCTCGCGGGATCGTGCGTGGCGGTGCCGTCGCACACGCACGACTCCCAATTGGAACCATATCTCCGGTGACCGATTGGATGAGTAGTGCAGACCAGCTGGCACCAGCCGGCACGAGACCTAGCGCCGGACATCGGTGGGGACGAATCCCATGATGGACCACGCGACCAGAGTTGGTAATCGATTGTTAGCAGCCTTGCCGCCGGCCGATTTCGCTTTGCTTGCGCCTCACCTGCGGAAAGTCGTGCTCGAGCGCGACGCCGTACTGGTCCGATCGGGAGATCGGATCGAGCACCTTCTCTTCCCCTGTGGCGGCGCGATTGCCTTCATCGTGGACTTGCCGAACGGGCAGACTGCCGCCACAGCGGTGATCGGTCGTGAAGGTGCGATCGGTCTAACGGCGCTTGGCACATCCCACTCATCTGTGACGGTAGTCGTCCGCGTACCAGGGCCCGTGCTGCAGATTCCGGCGGCGCAATTTTTGTCAGCTCTGGGGCGCAGCCCCGCCATCGCATCCATGGCGCAGATTTTCACGAGATCGCTGCTGACGCAGGTTCAGCACGTCGCGGCTTGCAATGCACTGCATTCCGTCGAAGCCCGGATGGCCTGCTGGCTGCTTCAAATTCACGACCGGGCGAATAGCAGCAATCCCCTCCCTTTGACACAGGAGACTATGTCGGAGCTACTGGGGGTCCGGCGCACCACGGTCACGCATGTTGTGAGGGCATTGCGCGCGTCACGAGCCTTGAAATCCAACCGCCGCGGTCAGCTCGAGATTGACCGGCCGCGGCTCGAAGCCGTGGCATGCGAGTGCTACAAGGTGATGAGCCGCAGAATCGATCGGATCGTTTCGCGTGGCGCAGCAGGACTTATTCACGCCGCGCCGGCGCGAGACGCCTGCCAGCCGCCCGGCAACCGACTATCCAGGGCAGGCTCGTAGACCCAGGGCTCTCGCGCGAACCACTCGTGTGTAGCCGCGCAGACCCGGCAATAGGTGCGCGAAAGAATACCGCGCTGCAACGAAACCTTTCGCGATCGGTTTCGATACCCGTCGAAATGGCGTCGCCCGTTTCCGGGCATTTGATCATCACCACACCCATCTTGATCTCCTGCAACCTGTTGTGCGGTCAGGGCACGCTGCCCCGCCATCGACTGGACCGAGCGTCCCCTCGTCGCGGAGATGTCCGTCCAGTCGAACCGCACGGCCGGTAGCCTCGGTTCAGACGGTCTTGTGAAACACCCTATTGAAGCTGGTCTTGATGGGCTCGGTCGTCTCGATCGCAACTTTCTGCGCGAGCTCCCAGAGCTCCCGATTCTGTGCGGAGACGACTTCGAAAGCCTCGCGGCTTCGGGCGGTCGAAAGATGCACGATATCCAGCAGCGACCTGGTCTCAGCGAGCCGGGATAAAAACTCCAGGGTGGCCCTGGTATTGTCTTTGGAAATCTCGATGACCTTGGCACCGTAATCGACGGCCCCTCTGGCGTTCATTGAGCAGGCTTCACGGAGAATGTCGCTGATCTCCTCGGAAGTCGCTTTCATGCTCGCGATATTTTTCTTGGTCTGTGCGGCGCCCTGCTCGGCGAATCCACGGAAGAGTTCCTGGAAATTCAAAAGCGGCAAATCGATCCTTGGTTTTGCACCATTCGTATTCTCATTCACCGGATCGGCCTGCGTTTCGACTTTCACATTGGCATCATTCACGAGCTTTCATCCTTTCAAGCGAAACTAGTTAATGGATTGAAGACCCCCGCTCCCGGCACGTACTGCGCCAGAAAACCAGCGCCCCTGTTCTCGGCGTGACCGGAGGCTGCTGCGGATGAACCGCTCGCCCCCTGCCGAAGCCAAATATGATCGATTAAATTCGAAACATCCGTTCGCTTTCGGACTCTCGCTGAAATAATTTGATGGGTTGCGACAAGGCGGAGCTTTAGATCTGCGACGTTGCAGCGACCGCTCGGTTGCACTCTGAGCTTGCTCGTCGTCTGAGATAGCCGCACTGGCGCCGCTCGCGCTGATGGTTCTCTTCTCGATCCACCCGGTCCCTGAGACTCTCAAGTTCTGCGAGTTGAGAGGCAAGGGCTTCGAGACGCTGGCGAAGAACAGCGGCAGGGTTGTCCACTCGAGCGCAGATTTTCATGTGAGTTCTCCTAGCAATATGTCCGCGAGAATTCCGCCAGCTTTGACTTGGGCAAAAATATGCAATCAAAGGAAAACGCGACTAATTCGGCATGCTGCGTTGCCGATGACGATGCGGCGGCGCGTTAAAAAAGTACTCATGTGCCCCGGCGCGCGGCACGCTCCATTGGGTCTGGCTGCTCAGCTTGCAACAACAGCGGATCGAACCGTTGTTAAGGCTCGGAGCGGGTTGCGCTCGAAAGTCGAGTGGCGGCTCGCTCGCACTCGGGCTTGTGCCTCCGCTCGTCGTCTTCTTCATCTGCACAATCGACCCCTCCATATGCGGCCGGATTTCCGGAGTTCCCTCCCGTCGCGAAAGGTCCTTCGCCACCGGTCGCTCCGCCGGATCCGCCGCCACCGCCGGATGGCCCTCCGGCAGCAGATGCCCCACCACGCCGCCCCCCAGGTCCGCCACCGCCTCCAGGTGCCCCCCCTCCAGATGCCCCGCCTCCAGATGCCCCGCCGCCAGAGGACCCCGACGCTGCAGAGGACGGGCGATCATTGTCGAGGAACGACTGGCCCTTGTCGTCGCCATGCGTTGCTCCGTTCTGTCCGCCTGAACGTGCGATGGCTGTCGAGGTCAGCGAGGTCGACAGCAGCAGCGTCATGACGGGGGGTGTCACGGCCGCGAATCTTCCGCAGGTTTTCAGGAACGCCCGCCGGTCGTCATCTTCATTGCCACTTTGGCTCACGATGCGCTCCCCTTGATTTAAATTTACTTTATTGGTATTATATATTAAATAGACTTTCAACCAAAATTTTGTTTGAAAAATGGAGATTGCGAGGCGTGCGCCGCCGGCAGACTGCCAGCATTTCCATGGCCTTTCGGGCTTGCTAGCCCGTTGCCGGAGCCCCAATCGAGAGTATCAAATTAATATTTAATATGCATATATCTGATTAGCTGGGTCAAGAGCAGCGCACGACGGATGATTGCCATGCCACTGCAATTTCACCGGCCAATCGAAAACATGGAGATCTGGAGCGCGAGCGGCGATGGCTTCTCGTTTGTGATCAGCCTGGAGAGCCCTACCGGTCCAGGCTTTCACGGACGCTTCGGGTACCTGGCGAGTTGGCGACCACTCTACGAGAACAACGGCGCGATCAAGATCAGCGGGTCGCCCTTCCGAACATTGGCTGAGGCCGAAGGAGCCTGCCGCAACATGGCCGAGCATCTGCGCGCCGCAACCGATGCTCACCGCCCAGCATGATGCGATGTCCAGCTAACGCGTACGTTCCGGAAGGACATTGCTACGCTTGACGTCCTCGTCGTTTCGAACCGACGAATCCTGCTGTAGTAGGCCGGAAGGGGCGAGTTCACGTGCGGCCGCATGTTGCCCGTTTTGCGAAATTGCAAATGCCGCGAGAACTGTTCGATTGCTGATATCGAGCTTCTGGAAGATGTGGTGAAGGTGGACTTTGATCGTACCATCGGTAATGTTCAGGAAACGCCCAATCTCCTTGTTCGACAGCCCCTCCGATACAAGTCTCATGATCTGCCGTTCCCGGTCGGTCAGCTGCGTCGGAGCCTTTTCCTCACCGATGTGAGACTCCCCACGGACCTCGCCACCTGTGCACGGCGACCGCGATGCCGGCCCCTGGCGTTCCGCAACCTTCCTCAGGGTCGCGACCAGCATCTCCGGCTCAGCATCCCTCGTGAGGACGAGGCAGGCGCGGCCCGCGGCCAGCGTCTGCGACCTTTGATCGCCGGCCTTTTCAGCGAAGAAAATGACCCGGGTACCTTGGCCAGCGGTGTTTGCGATAGCCAGAATGTCAGGTCGACTGATACTGGGCATTGCAATATCGACCAGTGCAATGTCGGGCACCAAAAGTCGGATGGCCCCAATGCAGCTTGCAGTATCGCCGCAGGCGGCCACGATCGCGAAATCGCGCTGCGCCGCAAGGACGCTGCTGATCCCCTGCAAGACGATCGGGTGCCGATCCGCGATGACGACTCTGATGCGGCGCATGCTTCCCCTGCCTATTCCTGATACCCCGCGCGGCAGTTTTTATTCCTGCATTCACCTCAAGACGCGCGGGAAGCACAACAATCCGTTCTGCCAAAATGCCGCACTGTCAATTCGTCACGGCGATCGGCAACGCATGATGGCCACACCACTGTAACTCGCTTTGAGAATGCGTGCAGCACCGTAGGATTGCGGTCCTCCATGGAAAATCCGAAGCAGCCGATTCATCTACAAAACAGCGCCTTCTCACCTGGCTATGATCTGCAAAACTCTCCCGCAGATCTGGCGGTCCAGTATGTGGCTGCCTGTCAGGATTGGTTAACCGCCATCAAGCTCATCACCGACCACTTATTACGAACGATATATAGTCACATTCACGATTCAAATCTAACATTCGACAAACTTGACCGGAGCGAGGCAGCTGAAAGCCTCGCCCCATAACACGAAGAGGAGGCTCAAAAAGTAATACTATTCATCCAACATCAATATGAGGAGTGGAAATTTTCCAACCATTAATCAGACGTCGCGAACGATAACGGCTCTGCTTCGGCAGTAGCACCGATGAAAACCTGGTCAGCAAAGTTCGGGCGACATTTTCGCTAACCCGGCAAACTTCAATCTGCGGTCACGGGACATCGCTGGTAATGAGTAGGTGGTCATATGTATTCTTCGGCTGTTTTGCGGCAAACGCATGAATCTCTGATCGTTCAATTCACCGAATTGCAGAATTTACGTAGTCGCGTGTCGATGGCCGAGCAGCGCTTGCTCGGCCCGATGCGAAGGGTCCGCCGGCGGAGACCGGCTGGGAGGCGACCGGCCGGTCGAAGGCACAGGCCCGGCTGGTAGCGCCAAGAAGTACCGCACTGCACACTAGAGTTCTGTGCGCGGGCCGATCAGGCTTGCCCGACGGGGCTTCGACCTGATAAGCCCCCCTCCTATTTCAAATCGGAAGTAGTGGGGACGGCTTCCATGGGGAACGAAGAGTGGGCATCCGCGACCACAGCTGAGCTGTGGCGGCTTTACGATGAAGTGACGACTGTTCTTAGTCGGAGAATGATTGCGGAAAAAGCCAAGCTCGAAGAGCGGCTTCGCAGGATCGAGGGAACTTCCGGGGCCCCCAACGGGGAACGTGCGCGCCGCCCCTACCCGCCCGTGCTGCCGAAGTATCAAAATCCGAAAAACCCGTCCGAGACTTGGTCCGGTCGTGGCAAGCAACCCCGCTGGCTGAAGGCGCAGCTCCGAGCCGGCAAGAAGCTGAACGATTTGTTGATCAACCGTTCATCCAGCCACAAGCGCCGCCGCACCGGTTGAGCCCCGCGACGGTCGCGACGCCGTAGACACTGCTATGGCGCGGCTGTCCACAGCAACATCTAGCGATCGCGATCCTCTTTATTGTTCGGACTGCCGTCACCGCCGCCGTTGCCGTAGCCATTGTTGCCATGAACAATATGACCGCCTGAACTGGCTATCGCGGTTGACGTAAGAGAGGTGGACAGCAACAGCGTCATGGCAGGAGGGGTGACGGCGGCAAATTTTCCGCAGCTCTTCAAGAACTCACGACGATCTTCGCCGTCGGTATCGAGATGGGTCATGGGGATCATCCTGCAACAGCCAGCCCTCAATTAAATGGTACGTCAAACTAGCGGAAGAGCAACTTAAATTTGTTAATGCAGTAATTTATTCCTCAACTTGCCCGTTGATACTTGCCATTAAATCGGCGGCGACCGGAGTTGCGGCGAAAATGGAAACTTGGGCCGGCCGCGGATTGCATTTATTTCGACGTTGAGGGCTGCTGAAGGCGCGCAGGACAGCCAAACGCCTTGGCACCTTTAGGAATATCCCTGTTGACCAGTGAATTTGCACCTATGATCGCGCGGTCGCCGATCGTTACACCCATTTGGATCACGGAATTAGGGCCGACATATACTCCATTGCCGATCCAGGTGGGTGCGTAATCGATCGGGTCCCTGCCGAGCGAAATAGAACGATTTACTGTGTTATGTGTGTAGATCTGGACGCCAGCGGAGATGGAGCACCAGTCCCCTATCTGCAAATCTCCCCCCGAGCCATCCAGGATACATCCTGGTCCAATCCAGGTATTTCGTCCGACCTTGACAGACCCCAGAACGAGCACGTTGTCGTACATCGTGGTGCCCTCGCCGAACCCATACGCTGCGGCGTTATCGTCGCGCTCGGTGAGAAGGTCTCCGATCGGCACCCTCCGATCGAATTGCTTCCTCTTGCGAACTGCGAGAGCCCGCAAAAACTGGCGCGCAAATGCGAGCCATTGATCCACACGGTCATCGGACATTCTGGGATCTCGTAGCATCGGAAGCACCACTTGGTTTGAATTGCCAACTGCCTAACATCGGCAATCCTGACGTACGGCTAATTTGATAAGCGACTTTGGAATGCAATTACAACTTCCTCCCGATGCGCCGCGCCAAATGCAGGTATCGGAGGGCGATACTAGCTTCGGCACGACGTTCGTCGTCAGGCCGACATTATTTAAACCATTTCAATGGCCTACACTTCTTCGCTCCCGCCACACTTGCACAACCGCGACGAATGGACAGTGAGATCCGCTGTCCGCAGTTGACACAGCCTTGGCATTTTGCCATTCGCGAACGCCCTTCCGTCCAGACCGGCGAACCTGCCTGTTCAATATCGAAGCCCCAAGGTCGCGGCTCGAAGCGGTCGCCGCCGTGGCTGCGCCAAACCGGCCTCAGCTCTAACATCTCGGCGTTGGCAACGAACAAGACTACGTTGTAATCCTTCACGTTAATTGGGTTCGTTCTGCGCATTTCGAGCTCCCCTCCTGATGCCGGAGCGCACAAACACCCGGGGGCCTGACGCCGACCATCACCTTTATCGTCGCCTCCGACAGCGCCATCGCCACCAAGCGCGCGGCGGTGCAGGACCTCGTGCAGCGGCTGAACAAGGCGCGGCGGCCGTGTGGCATTGCGCGCACGCGCGCATTGGCGCGAACCGATCGGCATGAAAACCGGTCCGGACGCCGATCACTGGGCCTGTTCCGCGTGACCAACCGCCTCGGCCGACTTGCGCGGTCTTGGCCCGCGTCCAGCGGGGCGGCATTGCACAGCCCCCTACCGGCTTGCGTCGGAGAGACGACGTCGCAGCAACCTGTCGCGCCGTGCCTGCGCACGCCGCAGATAGCGCTCGACCATTTTGAGGTCGTGAACAAGACCGGCACAGGCGTCTCCTCGCCCTGACGCCACCGGGCCTGAAGCTGGATCAGAGCCGCACGCGGTTGCGCACAGTTGAGCCAGCAGTGCATTGGCCACCGCACGCCCTCGCCTGACCGCAAGTTCGGCCTGCGCGATCGATCGCGCTTGCAGCAAATCGATCCGGCCGAAGGTTGCCTCCATGATCGCCCGGGCGAGTTGCTCGGCGCGCGCGAGCCGATCAGCATCGAGCGCCACTTGCGCGGCGAGGCCATGGCGGCGTGCATTCCGGCTCGCGCGCGCCTTTCCCGACGGGGATCTCGGGCCGGTGCTGAGTTTCGCATTGGCGCGATTGGCCGCGCGTTGACGTTCACTGGTCATCACTTGGCGGCTGCTCCAAACTCGAACCTTCGAGGGTTCCTGTGTTACAATTATTGTCCCGTGCCAGCCGAAGCACTTGATCCTGCGCCTGCATCCGGCGATGTAACGCGATGGCCAACAGCGCCTTGTCGCGGCGCGCGGCCTTCGGTGCTTGCAATTGCTCGAGCTGGATCAAGGTCGGCAAGGAATTGAGCACCGCTTCAGATTCAATGTCGAATTCGGTCAGGCCGGCTTGCTGGAGGATGACAGCAACTTCGGCCTTGGCGTCCGGCTCCCCACGTGACCAGCGCTCCACCAGGGTCACGTGATCGGCGTCGCACATCGCGGGCTGGTGCTGCACAAGCTGCGCATAGAGTACCTCCCGCTGGCGCGTCGCGAGGAAATGGGACGCCGCTCGGCGCAACCTTGGCATCTGCAGGCTGCCATCGGTGAGATCTTCGGCGTACATGTCTTCGACGCGATCGCGCGGCCTGATGGCGGCCTTGATCTGACGATGGTTCCTGTCGAACTCATCGCGCCGCAGCGGCGCTCCAGAGATTTCAAAGTTTGTTTCGCGAGCCCGTCGTTTCATCGTTGCTCCCCAAAGCACAAAATGTTGAGTTACTTTGCACGGGCTCGTGGAGCCTTCGCCCGATGGAAGCGGCTCCGCTCTTCCAGAGTGATGCTCCGTTCGGCGGCCTTCAATTTAATCAATCGATCGAGCGCCCGATCGAACATCGCATCACATTCACGTTCGAGGTCAAGCTCGCGAGCGAGGACATCATCTGTGAGAACCGCACCCGCCATCATGATCCGAAGTTCCTCGCAAGGTGCACTTAGCCCCAGGGCTCCCGTCGCAAGCATGGCCAGCAATTCAGCCCGAATTGCCTTGCTCCGGCCTTTGGCGGTCTTGAACTTCGCTCTCGGGCAGCGGTCTCTGAGGTGATGCGCGCTAGGAGCGTCGATCAAGTGAAGCGCCCGCTCTAGCTCATCCTCGGTCGTGATCTTGGCGAGCAGCTGGAGAAAGGCCGACAGCGCATGAAAGCGGTCATACCCTTCGTGCCGCGGATTGAACCGCGCGCCCGTTATGCGAACGCAGAGAAAACGCTGGTAGCGCTGCTTGCGCCAGAGACACTTTGCCATTGTCAGCACACAGTCCTCTTGATCCACCCCGCACGGCACGTATTTACTTGTCAGCTCTTCAACGATGCGCTCAAAATCGACCGGATCTTCGCCGTCCAGAAGCAAGATAGGCATGTTCCATCTCCTGACTGATATTGCAGGCTTGGGCTCTCACCCGTCACTGAGATGCGCTGCTGCAGATTGTCGAACGCCACAGTTGCTGGAGTGGCCGAGCAATTCGCTTAGATCAGACCATCGATGCTTGATCAGGGCGGCCGCGCGCAGGTCGAATTGTGGGCGCTACCACGACCTGCGAGGTCGTCCCGAAAAAATATGCAGGCAATTGAATTTTGATGTTTGGATGTGGCGGCATTTTCCCTGCTTCTCGCACGAGGTTTGAGGCGCGTCCGACCAGATGGTCTGACGAGTTGCTTCCCAAAAAAACTCCGCCGCGGGGAAACGAGCGCCAATGCGAATCAAAGCAATCGGCCTCAGCGCCAGGCTATCGTGCGATACGTTAAAATTGGATTTAACGAGAGAGCTGTCGCTGAGAGTGGCTGAGCTGAGAATGCGCGAATGGGTTTCGAACTCTAGTCTGGCGGCGCGGGTGATGAATGTATCTGAGCGTGCCGCAACGCGGACGCTACGACGTCACGTGCCCCCCGGCAACGCGCGCCTTCTTAATTGGATTAATTGGATCATCGAACACCGGCTTGCGATTGAATCCGCCGTTTCCGTCGATCACGAGCGCGGCTTCCACGAAACTCGCCGTCGAGGTGTAGAATGTTCCTCGATCGCGAGTGCGCAGCCTTTCGCTTCGGGTTCGTCGCGCAAGATGGCGACCGGTGCGGAGGTAATTGGTGATCATCGCGGCAGTCCGCGATCGGTCGATCGATAAGGTTTCTTCGAGCGTTTGGCGTAGTTCTGGCCAATCTGTGGACGATGGTCCGAGACGCGCGCCCCTGTTCCCGGCGGACCCGCTCAAGGCGCTCGCGAACAGCGATCGTAACTGCCGTCGCCATCACTCACCGGTACGCGGCCTGAACCTGCGGTCGACCGATGTGTCTTCGGGTTTTTGAGATTCACGCCCATCCTCGCCACCTCTTACCATATAGCATTTACCATCCCACCCTCATACACGCGGCAGCTGCAAACACTGCTCCCGAGATGTGACTATTTGCGGGATCTGTCGCTGGCTGCTTTTCCGAGTCGAACGCCCGGACCTCCACCGTTCTCGTCGATGAACTCGACGCCAGCGGCTTTTAGCGCTCGCTGGATAAGGTCAAGGGTCTTCGGATCACCCGCATAACGGCCCACCTCGATATTGTTGATAGTGTTCCGGTGGAGACCGGTTGCGTCCGCGAGGTCCCGGACAGTCCAATTTAAGGCTGCACGAGCCATACGAACTTGTGCACTTGTCACAGCCATGATATTGTGCTTTTGTCACATGTGTCAGAATCACAAGGAAGGCTAGCACAATCATCAGGATGGCATTCATGCACCGCTCAATCAGTTCACAGCAAAAGATCTCTCATTTTGACCGCCGCACTTTCGTCGGCGGCAGTGACGCCCCGACCGTCATGGGCGACGACGCGGTGGCGCTGCTGCGGCTCTGGCAGGAAAAGCGCGGCGAAGTCGAGCCAGAAGACCTCTCTGGCAACCTGGTGGTCCAGCTTGGCGCCGCGACCGAGCACCTCAACCGGGCGTGGTACGAACGCCAAACGGGCCTTGCAGTCACGCACGTTCAGCGCCGGGTTTTCCACCCCGTGCACAAGTGGATGGCCGCGACTCTCGATGGGCGGGTGCACCAAACCGGAGACGTATTCGAAAGCAAATTCGCGCTGCCCTGGAATTTCTCCGAGGACGCGGCCGCGGACAAGCATATGGCCCAACTGCAGCACAACATGTGGGTGGTCGCCGCCCGCGCCGCGGTGCTGTCGATCATCACCGGTGGTGGCCGATGGGTCGAAATCAGGATCCATGCCGATCCGCTTTATCAACATCTGCTGCTCACCGCCGAGAAGAAGTTCTGGCGCTGTGTGCAAAACGGTGAGGCGCCGCAGCTGTTTGGCATCGAACCGCCGCGGCCGCGGCTGGCGGCGATCCGGGTGGTCGACATGAGCGGCTCAAACGCCTGGGCGGAATTGGGCACGCTCTACCGCCAAACTCGCGGCGCGGCGCTCGAGCACGAGCGGGCAAAAACAGAGCTAAAGGCGCTGGTGCCGGAAGACGCCAAGGAGGCGAGCGGCCACGGCTTGCGCGCCAAGCGCTCCAAGGCCGGCGCAATCAGCTTCGAGGTGGTCGACGTCGCTTAAACCTCCCGCCGAGCTCAGCCACGGGGCGGGCAACTTGCCGGGCCTGAGCTCCCGGTTCAGAGGGTCTGCCGATGCAGCCGTCCTTTGACTTTGTCCATCTCGATCCCTTCTCTGACCCCCCGGAGCCGTACGAATCGGCATTCGAGCTGTTCGCTGAACTCTCGGCCAAACTGCGTGGCTTTGAGGCGCGCTGCGCGCAGGACCACGTCCTTGTCGCCCTGATCCGTGACCTGGAGCACCAGTTGATCGTCGCCGGCCTCATCCTGGCGATCCAGCTGGACCTCCTGAAGGACCGATAACCTCGAGCAGTGGAGACAGCCAATGCAGCGCTGCAGCGTGACCATCAGCCAAATCGCCGGCGCGCTTGCGCGGGCGCAAAGTGAACTTGAAAATCCGGAAAAGGTATTGACCGCGACGATCGTATCACCGTTCCCGCGGGAGGAGAGCCGCACCTTCCGCTATGCCTCCCTCGCCAGCGGGCTTCAGATCGTGCGCAAGTGCCTCACCAAGCACGAGATCGCGACCGTGCAGGCCACCGCGATCGATGTCGACACCGGACTGATCAGGCTCACGACCACCCTGCTCCACGCCTCGGGCGAATGGATTGCCTCCGACTGGCCGGTGTGCCCGGTCGCCGACACCGCCGCCCCGCACCGGATGGGCGCCGCCCTGACCTATGCCCGGCGCTATGCGTTGTTCACGCTGGTCGGCATTGCCGGCGAAGACGATCTGGACGCCCCCGATGCGTTAGCCGGCCCGCCCGCTGCGGCGTCGCAACCAGCCGTTGGCGCGATCGCCAAGCCCGCCAAGGGCGTGCTCAACCGCGCGCCGGTGCTGGGGCCGCCAAGGTCCGCCGAGCTCCGCGAGCAGCTGTTGCGCCAGCTCGCAGAGCTGTCTGGCAGCACCGACCTGCTTGCCTGGGCCAAGGCCAGCCTTCCTCTCAAGAACAGCCTGCTGGAGGCGGACGCCCGCTTGGTCGAGGCCGCCTATCAGAGCAAGCTCGAGGACGCCATCCCTCCCGCAGCCAGCAGGGTCGAACAAGCGCACGCCTTAGATCGCGAGCCAAGCCTGGCAGAAGAACCGCTGCCGGCAGCAGTTGCGGGCACCGAGACCGCGCCGCAGCCGGCCCTGCCAGCGGCGCCCGAAACGGGGCTCGCTCATCCCAAAGAGCCTCCCCGCAAGCGCAGCAAGGCCCACCTGCTGTTCGTCCGCAAGCAGCCCTGCCTCGTCTGCCAGCGAGCCCCGTGCGATGCCCACCATCTGAAATTCGCCCAACCTAGGGCGCTCGGCCGCAAGGTCAGTGACGAGTTCACCGTCCCCCTGTGTCGCGCCCATCACCAGGAGCTGCACCGGCATGGCAACGAACGGGCCTGGTGGGCCAATATGCAGATCGCGCCGCTGCCGGTGGCGCAGGACTTGTGGGTGGCGAGCCCAGTCCACGATACGGCCAACTTGATGCGCGCGGCCTTGCCCGCAAACCTTGGATCAGAGGCCTCACCGCGATGAACGGGCCATTCCAAACGGCGCAGCAGCCGACCGCGACCGCGCTGCCGATCGAGTTCGAGGTGTTGGCACCGCCCCTGCTGCTGCCAGGCGAGAATCTCGACCACTACCAGGCGCTGCGGCAGGCGGTCTTCGCCGACCTCGCGCCAAGATCGGCCATCGAATGGCTGCTCGCGATCGATGTGGCCGAACTCTCTTGGGAGATCCAGCGCTGCCGCGTGTTGCGCCACAAACTTCTCGAGGTCTATCGGCAAAAGGCCGTTGAAGCCGCGCTGCGCCGCATTGACATGATCGGGATCGCACCTGAGTTCGAAGACCAGGCCGAATACCATACGCGGCAAACGCATGGCAAAATTTCAAAGCCCGGTTCGCGCCACGAAGCCTTTGTCAAAGCGTACGCAGATAATTGAGTATAGCCCGGCGCTCTGTCGCGCTGGCATCACCTGCAAAATCCATCATAGTCCCGGGACAGAAATTGCTTGGGGCTCTGAGGAACTCCTCCAGGCGCTCTTCCGTCCATATGCCCCCCAGCCGACGCAAACTCGGGGAATAATCTGGATAGCTCCCGACGGACGCGACTTGACGACCGACGATACCGAGCAAATCTGGGCCGATCCGATTGCCGTTGGTCAAGCTCGACTGGTGACAGCCACCACACTTCTCCGCAAAAAGTGTCTCACCGGTAACACCCTCTTTCGGGCGAAGCGAAATCATCTCTTGATCGTCCGTCCATAACATCAGGGTGCCATCATGCCCCTCGACGAGGTCGCGAATGCGGCTTCCTATCGCTATGGGCTCGAGGTATTTGACCTGGCCGTCCCGCACGCGCGCACGAAACAACGCCGCAGCCTTGAGGGAAGCGATCAACAGATCACCTCGCCATTCCGGAAGTAATCCGCGCTCCACGACGAGCAAATTGGAAACCCCAATCGACGGGACCCAAGCGAACACAGGAGCTTCATAGCCCTTCTGCTCCGGTTCAGGCTTATTCAGCGGCCACGCGAATGAACCATAGTCCGTTCCATAGGTCGCATATGGCCAACCGTAATTTGCGCCCGGGAGCAGTCGATTCAGCTCATCGCCGCCTTGGGGGCCATGCTCAGTCAACCATACTGTCCCAGACGGATCGATGTAGAGGCCTTGGGGATTCCTGTGACCGATGGTGAAAGTCCTGGCTCGCCCATCAGCAATATTGATCGCCACCGTTTTGCCATAAGAGGCAGACGAATCCTGCGCATAGGCGTGAACCGAGGCGAGCCCGTCAAAACCGAAGTCACCAACGGTCAACAGCAACGTATCTGCATTGAGGAGAGCCATCCGCCCTCCCCCAAGATAACCGACGAACGGAATGCCGCGGCGACGGTATTCGCCGCGCACCGGTAGACACGGTGTCGTTTCGTAGAGGGCTCTCCACTCGAGCCCCACTTCGCCGCGAAGAATTGCCGCGCGGTTCGACTCCAGGACGGAGATCCGCTCCGTCCAACATTCCTCAGCGACATGCCAGAAAGCGTGCGAAACAAAGATGCGCGTGCTCGCCCCGACCTCCTGAACCAGTAAGCCATACGTCCGGAACCACTCCGGATTAAGAATCTCGTGTCCGGCCTGCCTCCTCTGCGCCTCTTCCGGCCCCCAACCGACTCCTGCGCTCCAGGGGCGCCCGGCAGCCGCAGAAAATGCATCGCCGTTAATCGGCACGCGATACGGAAGCGTCTTGATGGTCAGGCTGTCACCTGCTTCCCGAGAGAAGAGGTGGAGATGACCATCTCCACTCAACAGAAGATAACGATCCTCGATCCGTGCCAGCGAGCCGCCGGCTACCGCAGATTTTGGGAAAGCTCTCGAGTAAGTGTGGACATCGAGGTTGTAGAACTCAGTCTTTATCACGCCCGACGTGCTAGCCGGCACCTCGAGCGTAAAGCGCACCACCGCCAAACCCGCCAGCGCTGAAGCTATCAGGCCGACAAGTGCCAGGGCCTGACGCAGCCCCGACGCGCCTACGAGGTACGGGGCCGGGACAAAGACCAACGCGGACGTGAAAACGCCAAACGTGATGGCGCGGGAATAGGTGGTTTTGGCGAGCACAAATCCAAGGAAGACCGCGCCAAAAATCGCCATGGTGGACACCACTGTCCGCCTCACGTATGACTCTCGCGGGGGCCGCATGGAAAGCGCGCAGCCGGCGCTTAGGACGAAAGCCGCCACAAGGCAACCCGGGGGAAGCAATTTGGCAGCGGGGACCTGCCACGGAGGGACGCCGAAATTGAAGGCTGGCGACAGGAAAAGCAACGCAACACAAGTGGCGTACCACAAAACCGCATACCGCGACGACGGCCGTTCGCGCCTACCCGGTTCTACTTTAGCCTCGACGCGGTGAACGAACTCAACCGGTGAAGCACGACTCTTTTTTGAGAACGGAGCGGCCTCAGTATTGTGAGGCTCCTGATTTCTCAGCTCGACCCAGCGAAGGAAAGCCATTGAATGTCCCTTGCTTCACCCTTTTTGCCGCGCCAATTGGCCATCTCGCTAGACGTCGTCACCGACCAGGTTCGAGCCGTTAGCGGTGTATGTTGGCGCCCTCCCCCTGTGACTTGGCCTGTTCCTCTCTGGATCTCCTCGGCTAGATCATGTGCTCGCAGACCGGCTCGCTTCGATCGAGCAGCTATCGAGCAGCTTAAGTGCGCCGAGGCGTAGCTCGCGCCTTGCGGCGGCGGGAGGCTCAGGGCACCGGCGCTCATGTCCCTTCCCGCCCAACCGCCGCCCACAGCCCATCGCGACCCGGGCTCTGCACGCGAACCCAGCGATAGGGGGTCCGCGACCATGGCATGATCTGCGGCGTGAGATTATCGAGGACGACATCGCCGTTCCTGGTACGCACGAGAAGCACCAAGTGATGCTCTCCGGAACCGACGACGACTTCGCTCAGTAACAGGACTCGCGCCGGCCACCCGCGCCGAAGCAGCTCGTGGCGCTTGCTTACCGCGTAGCCGCTGCAATCGCCCTGAGCGGGGTTGATGATCCACGCCTCGCCGGCAAGACCGAGCTCGTTGCGAACTGGCGCGATCGCCAGGTTGACCACGCGATTGATCTCCCGCAGGTCCGTCCATCGCTTCTCCGTCAGCCGGACCGGTCCGCCGCGGAAGAAGCGCCGCAGGCGACATTCGGCCTCATAGCGCAGGCAAAACACCGTGTAAGTGAGCGGCGGAAGCGTCGGGCGTCCCAGCTCGATGTGCGCAAGAGCCGCTTGCGGGGCCGTCGGCATGGTCAACAATGCCGCACGCGCCCACTGAACGCCTCCTATGATCACAGCTATGGCTGCTGCGACGAGTGGCCCAGAGGTTCGTTGCATCTGCCGATTCCCCTGCGAACGCCAAATTGAGGCCCCGGATGCGCCGCCGCCGCGGCCGCGGGACCGATCGTCTCTCCTATTAATATTTAATCCTATTTATATTTAATTCGGCCCGCAACAATAAAATAACAATTAAATAGATGCGGAACTCGCCTGCAAGGAGCCGTCGTCGCGCCAGGGGCGCTGCCGCGGGAGGACGGGAAGAACGATCGGCGCGGGTGTCGCCGTGGAGAGGCCCGTCAAGCGCCGCACGGAACGTGCTTCGCGCCCCCAGCACCAGTAACAATTTAACGTCGCACCATGTTTTAATTGTTGATTTAATTATTCACCGAGGCCAGATCGTCAAACGGCGCTTCCTCGAGCAGGACAGTTTCATATGCCAGGTGAGCTACTCGTCATCCTGGGGGCTGAAGCTTCAATACTTGTCTTCGTCGCCGCGATGACCCTGTACGCCAAGCGCATGGACGTACTGAGCGGACGGTCGTTCGAGGGATCTGTAGTCTCGTCCACAGACAACAGGCATCCGCTCCGGTCGATCCGTCGAAAGCCGCGCGATCTATTGCGGTTGATCAGAGGTGGGTCGATCTCACCGCGCTCGCCCCACCAAATCTCTTGCGACGACCCGAAATCACCAGAACGGCGCGGCCGAGCCTTCAAACCAGACCGCGGGCTCTGTCCTGGCTTGTGACGCGCACTCGTCGGCGAGCCACGCCCGCGGCGGATGCATCCGGCCCAGCCGTGCCTTCAGAGGCTAATCGCAACGCTGGCGCCCACGGATTGGGCGCCAACCCCGAATTCGCGCAGTCGAGCGCTACCATCTTCCCGCGAAGAATCAGCGTTCCTTGAACGCGCGCCCCGCCTGATCCCGCAGCGGCTTGAGCAGGTAGGATAGCGCGGTCCGACCTGCCGTCTTGATGAAGACCTCGACCGGCATGCCGGGCAACAGCTTGGCCGACCCGAGTTTCGCCAGCTCTTCCGGTTTCAGCAGAACGCGACCCGTGTAGTAACTCGTGCCGGCACGCTGATCCTGGGTGATGTCTGCCGAGACCATGCTGACCTCTCCGTCGATTTCGGGCGTGGTCTTCTGGTTGAATGCCGCGAACCGCATTGTCGCTGTCTGCCCCATATAGACCTGGTCGATATCGCGTGGTGCGATCTTGACCTCAACCGCAAGCGAGTCAGCATCGGGCACGATCAGCATGATCTGCTCACCGGGGGAGATTACACCTCCAACCGTGTGGACGCTCAGCTCGTGGACGCGGCCGGTTTGCGGTGCCCTGATATCGATCCGATTCAATTGATCCACCGCCGCAGTCTTGCGCTCGCTCAGCTCGGCGAGCTTCGATCGCGTTTCGATCAGATCCTTGCCCACTTCCGTCCGCAGGTCCTGGTCGATCTGAATGATCTGGAGTCCGATTTCGGCGATCTTGCCCTTCGACTGAGCAATCATTCCTGCCAGCTGGCTGCGCTCGCCTTCGAGGCGGGCGGAATCGCGCTCGAGGGAATTGAGCCGCGTGATCGGCACCAGATTCTTTTGCCAGAGACTGCGCACGCCCTCCAGCTCTTGCCGGATAAATTCGACTTCCTTCTGCTTGGCCTCGGTCTGCCCTGTAAGGCCTTTGATCTCGTTTTCCAGCTGCGCGCTTTTCTCCTGCAACTGCGCCTTTTGGCCGCTTCGCGCCTGACGACGCAGCTCGAACAGCTTTCGCTCCGCAGTGATCGCACGGCTCGCCTCGGAGTTGCTCTCCTTGGCCCGGTCGAGCAGCACCTTGGGAAAGACAGTCTGCTCGGCGCCATCGCGCTCGGCCTCCAGACGAGCCTGCCGCGCGAACAACTCATCGAGGCTGTTCGTGACGATGGTCGCATTCGCGAGCGTCTGAGTCTCATCGAGGCGGATCAAAACATCTCCTGCATTGACCCGGGCCCCCTCCCGGACGCGCAACTCTCCCACGATCCCGCCGGTGGAGTGCTGAACCTTCTTGACGCTCGAATCCACCACAACCACGCCTTGGGCGATCACCGCGCCCGACAATTGGGTCGTTGTCGCCCAACCGCCGATCCCAAAGGTTACCAAACCGAACAAGATCATACCGACGATCATGTAACGCTGGATCGAATGCATCGCCGGTGTCACCAGGCCGCTCATCGACCGCCTCCTTGAGCTTCCGCGACGACTTTGAGCGGTGTGGGATTTCGCAACACTCTCTTGAGGACCTCCTCTCTCTTGCCGAAGGACTGCACCCTGCCTTCCCCGAGGCACAAGACATGATCCACACTTTCCAACGCCTTCGGACGATGCGCAACCACGGCGACAATTCCGCCCCGACGGCGCACGTTCAGGATCGCCTCGGTCAAGGCCTCCTCGCCCTCGGCGTCGAGATTGGACGAGGGCTCATCAAGCACGACCAGAAAGGGCTTGCCGTAAAAGGCGCGCGCGAGCCCGATACGCTGCCGCTGCCCCGCCGACAGCGCCAGCCCTCCCTCGCCGATCTTCGTGCTGTAGCCGTCCGGAAGGGAGAGGATGAGGTCGTGCGCGCCCGCGGCATGCGAGGCTTCCAGAACTGCGGCGGCCGTTGCCTCCGGGTCGAACCGTGCAATGTTCATCGCAATGCTGCCGTCGAACAACTCGACGTCCTGGGGCAGATAGCCGATGTGCTTGCCGAGGGCGTCCGAAGACCAGTGATCGAGCGCGGCGTTGTCGAGCCGGACCCTGCCTCGAGCGCAAGGCCACACCCCCACCAGCGCACGTGCCAATGTCGATTTGCCGGATCCGCTCGGACCAATGATTCCAACCGCCTGCCCGCTCCGCAAATGGAACGACACTTCGCTGACGGTGGGCCTCTCCGAGTTTGGGGCGCCGATATACAGGTTCTCGACCGTGAGGTTTGCGACAGGCGGAGGCAATGCCAACCGCTCCTCCTCGCTGGGCAGAAGCTTCAGCAAGCGATCGAGCCGTTGCCCGGAGTGCCGCGCGGTGACGAATCCTTTCCAGTTCGCGATGGCCATTTCGACAGGCGCCAGTGCCCGCGCCGTGAGGATCGATCCGGCAATGATGATACCGGCCGTCGATTCCTGATTGATGACGAGGACGGCGCCGACGGCGAGAACCAGCGATTGCAGGATCGCCCGGAAAATCTTGGAGGCGCCACCGAGTCCGTTTGCGACATCGCTGGCCTGCTCATGGGCCGCGAGATACTTCGCGTTGACATCGCGCCAACGTAAGCCCGCCTGTTGCCGCATGCCCATGGCCTGCAGGACCTCGGCATTTCGCCGCCCCTCCAGCGCCAGTGCAGTTCGCGAGACGGCGAGACGCGAGGACGCCTTTGCCGGCCCTCGCGTGCGTGTTTCCGTCAGCATAGTAATGCCGACCAGGACCAGCGCGCCGGCCAGCGCAGTCACGCCAATCCAGAAGTGAAAGAGGAAGCAGACGCCGAGATAGATCGGCATCCAGGGCAGATCGAAGAGTGCCGTCGGCCCTCCGCTCGACAGGAAGCTGCGGACCTGATCGAGATCTCGCACCGGCTGCAAGCCATCGCCATCCGCTCTGGTCTTCAAAGGCAGGCGAACGAGCGCGTCGAATATGCGAACGCTGAGCCTTTCATCGAAATACCGGCCGACCCTGGCGCTGATCCTGCTCCTGACGAGGTCGAGCCCACCCTGGAACAGGTAAAGAACCGTGGCCAAAACCATCAAGGCGATCAGCGTCGGTATGCTGCGCCCGGGCAGCACCCGATCATAGACTTGCAGCATGAAAAACGAGCCGGTGAGCATAAGGAGATTGCTCATGCCGCTGAAGGCCGCGAGAGCCCAGAAAATCCGGCGGCACGACCGCAGGAAAGCCGACATCTCCGACTGCGGCTCGTGATAGTCCTCCGCCGACCGGGGTCGACCAGTGAATATCCGCTGCCGCAGGGCTTCGACCGGGCGCCTTGCCCAGCCGATCAGTTGCGGCGTCCGCAGTTCGGCGTCATTCGCCCACTGTCGTCCGGCCGACCATAGTCCCGCCAAATGCATAAGTGGGATTCGATAAAGATTCGCAGACGGGGGGATCACCCCCCGCCGTCCAAAGTCAGTCATGGCACCCGCCCTTAAAACATGCCTCGGGAGATCCCCAAGAGATCCCCGAGGCAGTTGTTGAGTACTAGTCTGTGTGGTTGGCCCGCTCCTTACGCGAAGTGGAAGTCGTGGCTGTTCAACGCATCCAGCTTGGTGTTCTTCAGCGTGAGCGTGTCGCTCCCCGTCGCGATCACGACGTCGGAGCCTGATTGGGCTGCGTGGGAGAGAACGCTCGCAAAACTGTCGAACACACTTTTGCTGAACTCGATCGTGTCGTGCGCAGGACCGCTGGCAGTGAAGCTCTTGATGACATCGTTGCCGAAATTCGCAGCAAACGAGAACGTGTCGGCCTTGGTGGTGCCAACGAAGGCGTCATTTCCTGACGTGCTCGTCTGTACGTTGCTGCTCGTCGAGCTCGAAGTCGCAGCGAGGGAAGTGGTGCTCGTGGACGACGTAGCAACGCTCGACGTACCGACCTGCCCATCGCCGTTGAGATCCTGATGGAAGCTCGTCTCGAGCGATTTAAGGCCGGAGTTCGTACCCGACACGGTGCCGCCCGACGTGGAGCCGGTCAGGCTGCTTACGTGGGAAACGTAGTTGCCGTTGTTGTCGGTGTTCCACGCCGTGTACTGGCCGGTGCTCGCTTCCTTCCAGACGACCTGATAGCCCGTCGCCACCTTTTCCGCAGCAATGGGAGCCCAGGTGCCATCTGACCCATCAACGAAATCCAGGCCGTGATACTTCAGCGAGGGGCCTGTCCCGGTGCTGCTGTTGAGGTAGTATTTGTCGCCACTCTCAACGAGACGTGTTGCACCAGCCGACTCGACTACCGTGCCAGCAGTTGGCGTTGGCGACGTCGGTGTGGTCGAACTGGTAGCACCGATCTGCCCGTCACCGTTCAGATCCTGGTGGAAGGTCGTCTCGAGCGACTTAAGGCCCGAGTTCGTCCCCGACACCGAGCCGCCCGACGTGGAGCCGGTCAGGCTGCTGACATGGGAGACGTAGTTGCCGTTGCTGTCGGTGTTCCACGCCGTGTACTGACCCGTGCTCGCCTCTTTCCAGACAACCTCATAGCCCGTGGCAGTCTTCTCGGCACCAATCGGCGCCCAGGTGCCATCCGACCCGTCGACAAAATCCACACCGTGAGACTTCAGGGACGGGCCCGTCCCGGTGCTGCTGTTGAGGTAGTATTTGTCACCACTCTCCACGAGACGTGTCGCACCGGCCGACTCGATCACCGTGCCAGCAGTTGGCGATGTCGGCGTGGTGGGGGACGTCGGTGTAGTGGGGGATGTCGAGGTACCGGTGCTGGCCGTTACCACAGTGGACGCCACACTGGTATTACCCGCCACGTCCATTGCCTTCGCGGTGAGGCTGTGCGAACCGGCCGCAAGGGCGGCGGTGGTATAGGCCCACACGCCGCTGCTGTTGGTCGTTGCGGTCCCGATCTGGGTCGTGCCGTCGAACACCTTTACGACGCTGCTCGCTTCGGCATTGCCCGATATCACCGCCTGATTGGCGGTATTCACCGTATGGCTGGCAACGGTCGGCGCAGTCGGCGCCTTGGTGTCGACGGTGATTGCCAACGCAGACGACGCCGCGCTGGTCTGACCCGACGTGTTGGTTGCCGTTGCGGTGAGCGTATGCTTGGCGTCAGTCAGGACCTTCGTGATGTAGTCCCAATTGCCGTTTGAGTCCGCAGACGTCGAGCCGATTTGGATCGTACCATCGTAGACCTTGACCATGCTGCCGGCGGCAGCGGATCCCTTGAGCTCGATGGTGTTGTCGTTGGTGATCTTGTCGCCAGCGGTGCCGCTATCGGTCGAGAAAGACGCGATGACGGGAGCTGCGGGAGAGGAACCGCCGCCCGTCCCACTGCCGGTGTTTGCCGACGTGTTCAGAGTGGCAACCAGTGTCGCACCGTCGTTGACATTTCCGGTGTAGACGGGAGAGTTGCCTGTAAAGGCCGAGACCCCCCACGATCCCGACTTCATGTGGTTGTTCGTGAACGAAACGCCCGTGATCGAACCGCCCGAGAACTGACCGTCACTGTAAACCGTATAGCCACCACCGGAAAGCAGGTTGTTATCGACAGAAATATTCGAGATGGGCCCGAAGTAGTTGTCGATCATAATGGCGGATGTCTGACTATATGAGTTGATGACGGTGTTGTGGCTGATCACCGCACTCGAAATGCCGCCATCAATCTGAATTCCATCATAGTGAGGCGATCCTGACGCCTTCAGCTCATGGATGTAGTTGTCCTTGATAACAGAGTTGTTGCCTTGCAGTGTGATGCCGTTTTCGACGTTATAGATGTTATTCCCTATGAACGTACCCTGGCCTGCAATCCCATTGTTTCCGTCGTTGCCCGTGCCGACGCCATTAATTTCACAGTTCTGCACTACGGCGCCCGTTACACCCGTAGCGATCTTGACGACATAAAAGTCGCTCGAGGTGATCTTGCAATTTTCGAGAGTGACGTTCGGAGCGTTGATGTACACGCTGCCGCGTATGTCGAGGCCCGAAATAACCGCGCCCGCAGTATTGATCGTCAGATCGCCCGACGGGCTCAACGTTACGCCCGCTGGCACTCCGGTGTTCGTTGCATCTGGCCACCCAGTTGAAGAAGTCGTTGTCGCCAAAGTTCATTCTCCTCGTTGGTTCCGCAACCGCTAGATTTCATCGACGCTCACACTCATTACCAAGCGACGAGATCGCAAGCGTGTTGCATGTAGGCCGCCGAAGTAGTCGACGGGCAGCGGCTTTTTTGGGACCACATCGGGGCCCGTCCGAGGTCATTTGCGTAATCCGCCGCGAAATTCAGGGGCTCAGAACAGTTGTGCCAGATTAAATATTAAATACATTTTTGAAGTTGCGCCGCGCTGCGACCGCAAGGCGCAAACCGGCCACTGCCATTTGAAGTCCCACCTCATTTTGCGCGAAACAACTTCTGCAGCACAAAAAGAACTTAAAGTCGAACCTCCGCCTCCACGATTTAAGGATGCTTACTGATTCACTACATATCGAACAGTCGTAAGCGCTGTTTCGGTCCCACCTTCCATTGAAGGCCTCGAGCGAGGAATGATCGATCTCTGATTGGAGATCGGCTT
>NZ_JBVVOU010000049.1:0-27180 GCF_055807635.1 Bradyrhizobium sp. Kon56
TCTACGCCAATACTGTCGTGCAACGGGGCACGCCCTGGATCGAAAAAGCCGCCTAGCCTTTAATGGTTGCTACGGCAGCTTGCCTCAAAACTTCTCCACCCAGGGCCGCAGCTCCAGCTCCCAGCTCCAGGCGCTGCGCGGCTGCTGCAACACGTTCCAGTAGCTCTCCGCGATGGCATCGGGATCGAGCATTGAATCCGGCTTCTCCGGCGCTTCCGTGCGCGCTGCGCTCCTGATGCCGCCATCGATCACGAAATGGGCGACATGGATGCCTTGCGGCGACAATTCGCGCGCCATGCTCTGCGCGAGCCCGCGCAGTGCGAACTTGCCCATCGCGAACGGCGCGGACTGCGCATAGCCCTTGACGCTTGCCGAAGCGCCGGTGAACAGGATCGCGCCGTGCTGGTTCGGCAGCATGCGCCTGGCCGCTTGCTGCGCCACCAGGAAGCCGCCATAGGCACTGACCGCAATGGCGTTCGCCACGTCGGCCGGAACGAGATCGACGAACGGCCCGCGCGCGCGGCCGCTGGCGTTGTAGACGACCACGTCGGGCATGCCGATCTCGCGTTCGACCAGGCCAAACAGGCGTTCGACCGCATCAGGCTCGGTGGCGTTGCAGGCATAGGCCTTGGCGCCGGTCTCGCTGCAGAGCGCGCCGAGCTTCTCGATTTTTCGCGCGGCCAGCGCGACGCGGATGCCCTGGGCGGACAACAACCGCGCCAGCGAGGCGCTCAGGCCTTCGCCGGCGCCGACGATGAGGGCGATCTTGTATTTCGGGTGTTCCATGGCGTGATCTCTCGAAGACGGGAAGCCGCTGATCTATGCACGGTCCGCGCGGACAACCAGCCGGGACGATCATAATTCCGCAGAGCGAATTGCGCCCTCACGGCGATCATGCCTCCCTGACAATTTGCGGCTTTATCCGCTTTCGCGACTGGAGCATGATCGACATCATCACAAGCGGCAAGCGCCAAATCAGCGCAAAATGACCGCAAGGCGGAAACGAAGAGGATGATCATGCGACAGCCGGCCCCCGCGCAGCCAAAACAGGTCGCGGCCGCACCATCCGGACTGCTGGCTCCCGATACCACCGGCATGAATTTCTACCGCGCCGATCAGGCACTCACCGATCTCCTCCGCATTCATCTACCGGAGACGCTATTCCGCCACATCGAGCCGCATCTCGATCGGCTGGGCGAACTCGCCGGCGGCGTGCTCGATGAATGCGCGCGGCTCGCCGACCGGCACACACCGGTGCTGCACCAGCGCGACAAGTTCGGTCGCGACGTGCAGTGGATCGAATACCACCCGGCCTATCGCGAGCTGGAGAAGGCCGCCTTCGGCGAGTTCGGCATCCACGCGCTCTCGATCCGCAAGGGCATCATGGGCTGGCCGGACAAATATCCTGTCGTCGCCAAGCACGCCTTCACCTTCCTGTTCAACCAGACCGAATTCGGCATGGGTTGCCCGATCAACGTAACCGACGGCTGCGCCAAGCTGCTCGCGAATTTCGGCAGCGAGGCGCTGAAGGCGAAATATCTCGACGGACTAACCCAGACCGACATGAGCAAGCTGACCCAGGGCGGCCAGTTCATGACCGAGAAGGAAGGCGGCTCCGATGTCGGCACGCTGACCACGACGGCCGTGCAGGAAGGCGATCATTGGCGCCTCACCGGCGAAAAATGGTTCTGCTCGAACGCCGACGCAAAGATCGTGATGCTGCTGGCGCGCCCCGAAGGTGCCGGCCCCGGCACGCGCGGAGTCGGCCTGTTTCTGATGCCGCGCTTCCTCGACGACGGCTCGCAGAACCACTACCGGATCGTGCGTCTGAAGGACAAGCTCGGCACGCGCTCGATGGCCTCGGGTGAAATCAAGCTCGAAGGCGCGATCGCCTACGCGGTCGGCAAGCTCGACCGCGGCTTCGTGCAGATGGCCGAGATGGTGAACTCGTCGCGGCTCTCAAATGGCGTCAAATCCACCGCGCTGATGCGGCGGGCCTACCATGACGCGATGACGGTGGCGAAAAACCGCGTGGTGTTCGGCAACCGCATCATCGACCTGCCGCTAGGTCGGCGCCAGATGCTGAAGATCATGCTGCCGGTCGAGCAGGCGTTGTCGATGAGCTTTCTCACTGCGGACGCGCTCGACCGCGCCGAGGCCGGCAGCCAGGATGCGGCCGCACTGCTGCGCATCCTGACGCCGACCTTGAAATTCCGCGCCACCCGCGATGCGCGAAAGGTCTGCGGCGATGCGCTCGAGATGCGCGGCGGCATCGGCTATATCGAGGAATTCGCGACCGCCCGCCTGCTCCGCGACGCGCATCTCGGTTCGGTCTGGGAAGGCACCGGCAACATCGTCGCGATCGATGCGCTGAGGCGTGCGGTCGGCCGCCACGGCGCCGAATCCGCGCTGGCCGCCGATCTGCATGCTCGCCTCGATGACAGCCCCTCGGTGCCGCAGGCCTGGCGCGACCGGCTGCACACGCTCACCGATCGTGCGGTGGGCTTCGCACGCGAGGTCGCGGGAAAGGCCGACAATGAGGCCGATGCGCGCCGCGCCACCAGCCTGCTCTATCATGTCGCCAGTGCCGTCGCGCTCGCCTGGGAGGCGCATCGTATTCACGACCTGCGGGGCGATGCGCGCAGGCTGTTGTTGTCGCGGCTGGTGATCGATCACCGGGTGTCGCCGAGCGATCCGTTCCGGCTGACGGAAAATGCCGTGCAGCAGAAGATCGCGGCGCTGCTGCTCGGCGATCGTGCAGGCAGCATGAGCGAGGTTGGCGAACTGGTCCTGGCAGCGTAGGCTGCACCCACGTTCGAAGCAAAAAAAGCGATAGGGAGTGCTCGATGAAGGCCGCCGTCCTCCATGAAGTCAACAAGCCTCTGGTCATCGAGGATGTCAGCCTGCCGAAGCCCGGCCCGCGCGAGGTCCTGATCCGGACCTCGGTCGCAGGTCTCTGCCACTCCGATCTGCACTTCATGGAAGGCCTTTATCCGCATCCGCTGCCTGCGGTGCTCGGGCACGAGTCGGCCGGTGTCGTCGAGCAGGTCGGCTCCGACGTCACCTATGTGAAGCCCGGTGATCATGTCGTCACCTGTCTTTCGGTATTCTGCGGCACCTGCGACAACTGCACCACGGGCCGCACGGTGCTCTGCACCGACACCACGGTGAAATTGCTGCCGGGGGTGTCCAATCGGATGCAATGGGCTCGCTCCGAGAAGCTGCATCAGTTCCTCAACCTCTCGTCCTTCGCCGAGCAGATGCTGGTGCACGAGAACGCGATCGTCAAAATCCGCAAGGAGATGCCGCTCGATCTGGCCGCGCTGATCGGCTGCGGCGTCATCACCGGCTACGGCGCGGTCGTGAACACGGCGAAGGTGACGGCCGGCGAGACCGTGGCCGTGATCGGCTGCGGCGGTGTCGGCATGGCCGCGATCAACGGCGCGCAGATCGCGGGCGCCGGCCGCATCATTGCCATCGACACCAACCCGGCCAAGCTCCAGCTCGCGACCAAGCTGGGCGCCACCGACATCATTAATCCGGCAGACGGCGACGTCGTGAAGCAGGTGCGCGATCTCACCAATGGCGGCGTGCATCATTCCTTCGAGGTGCTCGGCCGCAAGGAGACCGCGGAGCAGGCCTTCGGCATGCTCGCCTCGGGCGGCACGGCCACCATCGTCGGCATGATTCCGTTCGGCCAGAAGATCGAGCTGCACGGCTTCGACTTCCTGCGCGAGCGCAGGATCCAGGGCTCATCGATGGGCTCGAACCATTTTCGCGTCGACATGCCGCGGCTGGTGGATTTCTACCTGCGCGGCCGGCTGCATCTGGAAGACTGGATCTCGGCCAAGCTGAAGCTCTCCGAGATCAACGAAGGGTTTGCCAACATGAAGGCCGGCAAGACGCTGCGCAGCGTGATCATGTTTGACAGCTGATGGCTCGATGACGCGGGTCGCCCAGGATTAAGGCAACTGGTCCGGGCCGGCCAAGTCGCCACGCGACTCTTTCAGGAGCAGCAGCGCCGCAGCTGTCACGAGACCCGTGGCGAGCAGGTACAGGGGCGATATGTTCAAACCGGGCCCTTCGATGACCAGATAGGAGAACAATCCCGCGGTCGACGCGATGAAGCCGAGCCAGGCAAGCTTCGGAAAGCGAAATCCACGTTCGCCGCGCCAAAGATCATGCACGAGGTAGTACACGAGAAGGCTGTTGCAGAGTGCCGCCGGCAGCACGCCCAGGACGATTCCGTTTTCGAACGCGAGATAGGATAACACGCCGTCGACCTGAGCCATCACCGCGAAGGGCACATAGCGCGGATTGAGGCAGGCCAGCGCGATCGACGCAAGCTCGAACGCGTAGAAGTACCGCTCGTGCATCTTCGGGAGCAGATACGGCATGAGCATGAGCGATACACAGGCGGCGAGCAGAATAAACTCCGGCCCCGCCCGTCGAGAGCGCGCGATGAAGATCGACAAGGCGAGCCCGCTCGCGGCCGCGAGCACCATGCCGACGGCGACTCCGATCGCGTACGGCAGTCCGCCAGCCAGCACCCAGATGTTCGCTGCGTTCATGGTGAGGCGATTGAAGGTGTGAGCTTGGTCCAGATAGACCGCGAACACGGAGGCCAAAGATCTACCGGCGACCAGAACCGGAATGGCGAGAACCACATAGATCCCGGGAACGGTGGCGAGCCATGCCGGGTCGATCCTGCGGCGCAGAATCATGCCGAGCACGAAGGGTCCCAGGAACACGCCCTGAGCCTTCACCGAAAATGCCATCGCAAATGACGCAACGCCATTTCGGTCCCGCATGAACAGCGCGATGGAAACCAGCGTGAAGTACGTCCAGATCGAATCACTCTCCGCCCACACCGCGCCGTTGAAGATCACCGTCGGTGCAAGCCAGACAGCGCAGAAGGCCAGGGAAGCTCGCAACGGCAGCTTTGTCGCTCGCCAGACGATCTGGGCCACAGTGATCGCGCAGCCCAACTCGAATACTGCCGAGATCGCTTTCACGAGGGAAAGTGGCTCGCCTACCCTATCAAATCGGGCGGCAATCAGCAGGAGATAGCTGTAGAACGGCGTGTAGTTGGTAAAGGCTTCGGCCAGCCCGGCGACACCGTGATCGCGAGCAAAGACATACCAGGGGATCAGATGCTGAATGGCGTCATCGGTCGCGTGTTCCCGGGCAACGTAGCGGAGCGCAAGGCCGACAACTCCACATCCGATCGCGACGGCGATTGCAAGCCGCCAACTCTCTGGCTGCGTCTTGTTCGGATTGACGTCATGACCGGGCCCGCGGATCGCGTCGATTCCAACAATGTCTTTTGTCACGCGATCACTCGTGAGGCTCCATTTCGTGACCCAACCTCTACGGGCCATCAATTCATAGCTGGATAACGTCTGGTTTCGCAGGTCTTAAGATTGCCGCGAAACGGTTGCTTGGTTAGCGAATGCTTTAGAGGAATTGACGCTCGTCGAAATGGCTGCCGGCGGGAAGGTAAGCCCGGCAAGACCAAATCTTGACCAACTGATGAACTGTCCTGGAGCATGATTGCGGAGGCTGGAGCGGCACTATCGCTGCAAATGTCGCGTGAAGATCCGCACCACATGGCCCCTGACCCGCGGCGCCTCGTCGTAGAGGTCTGAGGCGAGCCGCTCGATGGTCTCGCGCAGCGACAGGAACTGGGCCTGCCGCGCGCTGCTTTCGGTGCCTTGCATGCCCGCAAGCTCGTCCATGGCGGCGTCGCTGATCTGGCACTGCACGACCTCGCCGTCGTTCAGCATGGTGAAGCGAAAGGCGAGCCGTTCGAGATCATGGCCAATGATCCTGTCGCGCATGAGTGGCATCAATTCGTCCCGTCGACCCCCGCGCCGAAAATGCCGAAAATCCCGCTGCTTGTCAGCAGCAAAGGCAATCCATGGCCTACTGAAATGCAACTTCGGCGAAACTGCGGAGCTTGCGGGAATGCAGTCGCTCGGATTCCTGCTGCTTGAGCCGTTCCAGCGCCTTTAAGCCGATCTCGAGATGCTGGCCGACGCGGCGACGGTAGAATTCGCTGGCCATGCCTGCGAGCTTGATCTCGCCGTGGAGAGGCTTGTCGGAGACGCACAGCAGCGTGCCGTAAGGGACGCGAAAGCGGTAGCCGTTGGCGGCAATCGCGGCCGATTCCATGTCGAGCGCAACCGCGCGCGATTGCGACAAGCGGCGAATGACATCGGGCCCGCTGATCTCCCAATTGCGGTTGTCGACGCTCGCGACGGTGCCGGTGCGCATCAGGCGCTTGAGCTCGAATCCTTCGAGCCCGGTGACGTCCTCGACCGCCTCCTCGAGCGCCACCTGCATCTCCGCGAGCGCCGGGATCGGCACCCACAGCGGCAACTCACGATCGAGCACATGGTCCTCGCGCACATAGCCATGGGCGAGCACGTAGTCGCCGAGCCGCTGCGTGTTGCGCAGGCCTGCGCAATGGCCGAGCATCAGCCAGGCATGGGGCCGCAGCACGGCAACATGGTCGGTGACGTTGCGCGCGTTCGACGGACCGGTGCCGATGTTGATCAAGGTGATACCGCGATAGCCGGGCGCGGCCAGGTGGAAGGCAGGCATCTGCGGCGTGCGCGCGGGCGCAACGCCCGTCGTCGCGCCGCCGCTGCGCGTGATCACATTGCCTGGAGCGACGAAGGCATCGAGGCCCGCCTCGCCAGCCTGAAGCCGCTGCTGGCAAAGCTGCGCGAAGGCGTCGACATAGAACTGGTAGTTGGTGAAGATCACGAAGTTCTGGAAATACTCTGGATCCGTACCCGTGTAGTGGTAGAGCCGGCGCAGCGAGTAGTCGACGCGGGCCGCCCGAAACAGGGACAGCGGTTCGGGCGCGCCGGGCTGGAACTCGAAAGTGCCGTCGGCGATGGCATCGTCCATGGTGGCCAGATCAGGCACGTCAAACGCATCGCGCAGCGATCGCGTCACCGGCGAGTTCTCGCTGGTGGTGATGGCGGCTTCGATGTTGATGTCGCGGCGATAGGCGAAGTGAACGGGGATCGGTTCGCTGGACTCGCCGATTTCGACCGGGACACCGTGGTTCTGGATCAACAGTCCGATCTGCTCTGTGAGATAAGTCCGGAACAGATCCGGCCGCGTGACGCTGGTCTCGTGCACACCGGGCCGCGCGACGAAGCCGTAGGCGAGCCGCGAATCCAGCCGCGCATGCGTCGCGGTGGTGATACGGACGAAGGGATAGAAGGCCCGCACCCGCGTCGTGATTGCCTCGCCGTTGACGTAAGCTTCGAACCGGTCGCGCAGGAACTTCGTGTTGCGCTCGTAGATCTCTTCGAGGCGGGCGACGGCGAGGCCGGCGTCGGAATAGGATTCGCTGGCGACGGAGGGTGGAGATTGGATGGATTGCATTGTTCGACGCCGGGTTTGCTGGGGCTGAATCGAACTATAGCAAGAATGACGCCTCGCCGTCATCGCTCGCAATGACGGATGGGATGACGCGCTTTCGCGCGTCACTTCTCCCGGAACGCCCGCATGAACTGGTCGTGCAGCGGCTTCATCAGGTAGGACAGCATGGTGCGGTCGCCGGTCTGGACGAAGGCTTCCGCGGGCATGCCGGGGATCAGCCTGGAGTCCCCGAGCTTGGCGACCTCCTCTGCGGACAGCGAGACGCGGATGGTGTAGTAGCTCTGGCCGGTGCGCTGATCGGTGGTGACGTCGGGCGAGACGCGGCTGACGACGCCGTTGAGCTCCGGCGTGGTGCGCTGGTTGAACGCGGACAGGCGCAGCAGCGTCTTCTGGCCGATCTGGAGCTTGTCGATATCGACCGGATTGACCTTGGCTTCGACCTGGAGATCGTCGGCCTGCGGCACGATCAGCATGAGGGCGTCGCCGGCGGTGATGACGCCACCAACGGTATGCACGGTCGATTGCAGCACCATGCCGTCCTGCGGCGCGCGAATGTCGACGCGGCGAAGCTGGTCCTCGGCGGCGACCTTGCGCTCGATCATTTCGCCGATCTTGTCGTTGGTCTCGCGCAGATCCTTGGAGACCTCGCTGACCATGTCTTTGTCGACCTGGATGATCTGGAGCTCGGTCTCGGTGATCTTGCCCTTGGCCTGCGCCCGCGAGGCGATGTATTGCGCGCGCTCGCCGTTGAGGCGGGCGCTGTCGCGTTCGAGCGTGGTCAGACGGGAGATCTGCACCAGGTGCTTGTCATAGAGATCGCGGACCCCCACGAGCTCCTGCTGCACCAGCGAGATTTCCCTGTCCTTGGCTCGCTCCTGCGCGGAGAGGCCCTCGATCTCCTCGTTGAGCTGCTGGATGCGCTCGCGCAGCTGCGCCTTCTGGCCGGCGCGTCCGTTGACGCGGACGTCGAACAGCTTGGTTTCGGCGGAGAGCAGCGCCTTGACGTCGGGATCGTTGCCGCGATCGAGCAACGCTTGCGGGTAGTCGATCCTGTCGATTCCGCGCTGCTCGGCCTGGAGCCGCGCCGCACGCGCCTGCGCCGCGTCGAGATTCTTGGTGACGATGGCGAGATTCGCCTTGGTGACGGTGTCGTCGAGCCGCACCACGATGTCGCCGGCCTTGACCACGTCGCCATCGCGCGCACGCACCTCGCCGACCACGCCGCCGGTCGGATGCTGCACCTTTTTGACATTGGACTCGACGACGATCTGACCCGGCGCGATCAGCGCGCCCGAAATCTGCACCGTCGAAGCCCAGCCGCCGAGGCCGACCAGGAGGACCAGCACGATCCCAAGCCCGAGCATCAAGTGAAACCGGATCGACTGCCGTACGGTCCTCTTCGCGGCAGGCTTCGCGCCGCCGAGCGCCATCGTGCTCATGCCTTGGCTCCGCCTTCGCTGACGATCTTGATCGGCGCCGGCGGCGTCACGCGCGGCTGGAGCACCTGGGCGAGCACCTGTTCCTTCGGCCCGAAGGCCTGCATGCGGCCGTCGCGCAGCACCAGGATCTGGTCAACCGCTTCCACGCCGATCGGACGGTGCGCCACTACGATGACGATGGCGCCGCGCTCGCGCGCCGCGCGGATGGCGCGGGTCAGCGCCTCGTCGCCTTCGGTATCGAGATTGGAATTGGGCTCGTCGAGCACGATCAGGAAGGGGTTGCCATAGAGCGCGCGCGCCAGCGCCACGCGCTGCGCCTGGCCCGCGGAGAGCGCCGTGCCCTGCTCGCCGACCTGGGTGTTGTAGCCCTCGCGCATCTTGATGATCATCTCGTGCACGCCGGCTTCCTTGGCGGCGCCGATGATGCCGTCAGAGGTGGCCTCGGGATCGAAGCGGCTGATGTTCTGCGCGATGGTGCCGCCGAACAATTCGACGTCCTGCGGCAGATAACCAATATGGCGGCCAAGCATGTCCGACGACCACTGGTCGAGCGCCGCGCCGTCGAGCCGCACCTTGCCGCGGACCGGCTGCCAGACGCCGACCAGCGCGCGGATCAGCGACGACTTGCCGGAGCCGCTCGGTCCGATCACGCCGAGGCCATTGCCGGCTTCGAGCGCAAAGGTGATGTCTTGCACGATGAGGCGCTGGTCGCCCGGCGGCACCATGGCGATACCTTCGACCGAGAGGCGGCTGGTGGGCGCCTGCAACTGGGTCGGCATCGTCTGCGCCGGCATCTGCTCGAGAAGGCGGGTCAGACGATGCCAGCTCTGGCGTGCCGCGACAAAGGATTTCCAGTGCGCGATCGCGAGGTCGACCGGCGCGAGCGCGCGTGCCGAGAGGATCGAGCCGGCGATGATGATGCCGGCGGTCGCCTCCTGGTGGATGACGAGATAGGCGCCGACCGCGAGCACGGCCGATTGCAGCATCATGCGCAGCACTTTTGCGACCGCGCCGAGACCGCCGGCGACGTCGCTCGCACGCTGGTTGCCGTCGAGATATTTTTCGTTGGCCTCGCTCCAGCGCGCGTTCATCCGGCCTGCCATGCCCATCGACACCATGACTTCGGCATTGCGGCGGCTGGCCTGGGCGAGATCGTTGCGCTGGGCGGCGAGCCCCATCGCCTCGCGCGCCGGCTGGCGGGACATGAACTCGGTGACCAGCGTCAACCCGACCAGGATGACGGCTCCGACCAGCGCGGTGACGCCGATCATGACGTGGAAGGCGAAGCAGATGGCGAGATAGAGCGGCAGCCAGGGCAGGTCGAAGAACGCGCTCGGTCCCATGCCGCCGAGGAAGGAACGGACATTGTCGAGATCCCGCAGCGGCTGAAGCCCCTCGTTGCGGCTGCCAACCAGCAGCGGCAGGCGCACGATGGTGTCGAACACCCGCTTGTTCAAGGCTTCGTCCAGGGCGGTACCGACCCGGCCCAAGATCCGGTTGCGGATCATGTCCAGCACGCCCTGCGCCATGTAGAGGAAACCGGCGAGGACGATCAGGCCGACCAGGGTCGGAATACTGCGGCTCGGCAGCACCCGGTCGTAGACCTCCAGCATGAAGATCGACCCGGTCAGATAGAGCAGGTTGATCATGCAGCTCATCAAGCCGACGCCGACAAACGCCGTGCGACAGGCGCGCAGCGCATCACCGAGCTCTGAGCGGCGGACGCCGGGAACGGCTGCCATCAGTCTGATCTCTTTCGGGTAGGGGCCAAAGTCCCTGATTTCAAAGGCAAATTCAGGAGTAATTGACCCGGATTAACATCGCGTTTGCGCTCATCGCCCAACGCAGTCGAACACCCGGGACCCCTATGGCCCACATCACCCCCGACCGACCCTGCACGCAAGTCCGGAATCTCACGATCTTGCGGCTTTTTCTTGCAGACATGTCACCTCTCCCCGGGCGGGGAGAGGTCAAAAGTTCGATCAATTGAACCCGGGCGCCATTAGAACCGGCCGCCGCCGCGGACCAGCCGCACCACCAGCAGCAGGATGACCGCGCCGATGGCGGAATAGATGATCTCCGATATCAGCCCGGTGCCGATGTGAATGCCGAGCTTCGGAAACAGGAAGCTTGCCACCAGCGCGCCGGCGATGCCGACCACGATATCGCCGATGATGCCGAACCCGGTTCCGCGCACCACCTTGCCGGCCAGCCAACCAGCGACGAGGCCGACGAACAGGATGACAAGCAAGCCTTCATTCGAAATGTACATAAATGAGGTCCCTCTCCGTGAACGGTTCCATGGAAGCGGAACCGGGATGAACGAGGTCTGAATGCTGTTCCCCCGTTCCCCGCTGGCGGTCCAAATATCATGACAGCGCGGTGACCGGCTCCGCCAGCACGCACCGTGCTGCCCGGCCCGGCCCGACCTCCACATTCCCAGGCAATTGCTCCAGGCAGCGCGGCTGGGCAGCGGCGCAGCGGGGCGCAAAGGAGCAGTTGTGCGGCCGCTCGCCCAGCGACGGCGGGGTGCCGGGGATGGTCTCGAGCCGCTGTCCCCGCTTGGCCCCGTGGACGGTCGAGGCGAGCAGGCCCCTGGCGTAGGGATGCACCGGCGAGCGGACGATGTCGCGAAGCGTGCCCTGCTCCACGATCTGGCCGGCATACATCACCGCGACCCGGTCGCAGATCTCGATGGCGACCCCGATGTCATGGGTGACGAAGATGACGGACATGCCGAACTCGCGCTGCAGCTCGCGCAACAGCAGCAGGATCTGGATCTGCACGGTGGCATCGAGCGCCGTGGTCGGCTCGTCCGCGAGCAATATCTTGGGACGACACGCGAGCGCCAGCGCGATCATCGCGCGCTGACGCATGCCGCCGGACATCTCATGCGGATAGGCATCGAGCCGCCGTTTTGCGGAAGGAATGCGCACGACCTCGAGCATTTCGAGTGCGCGCGCCCTGCCCTCCGCATACGACTTGCCTTCGTGACGCACCACGCTTTCGGCGATCTGCGCGCCGATGGTGTAGACCGGATCGAGCGCCAGCGCCGGCTCCTGAAAGATCATCGACACGGTTTGGCCGCGGAACGACGACAGCTGCTCGTCGTTCATGGCGAGCACGTCGCGGCCCATGACGTTGACCTTGCCCGTGATCTGCGTGCGCTTCTTCGGCAACAGGCGCATCAGCGCGCGCAAGGTCACGCTCTTGCCCGAGCCGGACTCTCCGAGCAGGCCCAGCACCTCGCCGTCGCCGAGCGAGAGGCTGAGATCGTTCACGGCATAGACCGTGCGCTCCCCGGTGAAGCGGATGTTAAGGCCTGAGATCTCGACGAGCTTTGTCATGACGGAAGTTTCGGCAGCCTTTCGTGGTAGTCGGTGGCGCGCTGGAACGCGGCGCCGATGGTGAGCAAGGTCGCTTCATCGAACGAGCGGCCGATCAGCTGCATGCCGATCGGAAGACCGCTTTTGGTGAAGCCCGAGGGCACCGTGAGCGACGGCAGGCCGAGGTAATTCACCGGACGGGTGAACAGCGTCAGCCGCTGCAACAGCGCCGGCGCATTCGGCCCGCCGCCAACGTCGCTCTCCTCGATCGTTGGCGCCGGCACGGGGGACGCCGGCGCGATCATCGCGTCGACGCCCGATGTGGCAGCGTTGTGCGCGGCGAGCGCAGGTCCGCGCCAGCGCATCGCCTCGAGATAGGTGATGGCGGGGACCGCGAGGCCGTTCTGGAGCCGCATCAACACCTGCGGACCATAATCCTGCGGCCGCTCAATCATCCAGCGCTTGTGGAAGGCGGCGGCTTCGGCTGCGAGCACGAGCTGGCTTGCCGAGGACAATTGCCGCTGATCGGGCAGCTCGACCGTGACGATGTCGGCGCCCTCACGCTTGAGCACCGCAACGGTCTCGTCCAGCACGCGCGCGACCTCGCCGTCGAGATCATCGACATAGAAGGACGAGGGGACGCCGACCTTGAGGCCCTTCAGCGAGCCCTTGGTCGCGCCGACATAGTCAGACAGCGGCTCATGACTGCAGGTCGAATCCTCAGGATCAGGGCCGGCCATCAGCGCCAGCAGCAGCGCGCAATCCTCGGCGGTGCGGGCGAGCGGGCCGACCGTGTCGAGCGACTGCGACAGCGGCATCGCGCCGGCGCGGCTGACCCGGCCGACGGTGGTCTTCAATCCCGTGACGCCGCAGAAATGCGCGGGCATGCGGATCGAGCCGCCGGTGTCGGAGCCGAGCGCCGCATAGGTCAGTCGCGCCGCGACCGCCGAGCCCGAGCCCGACGACGAGCCGCCGGTGATGTGCGCAACGTTCCAGGGATTGCGAACCGGGCCGTAATGGGCGTTATGGCCAGTCGGGCCATAGGCGAATTCGGCGAGATGCAACGTGCCGAGGCGAACCTGGCCGGCGTCCTTCAGCCGCTGCAAGGCGGTGGAGGTGACGGTCGGAACGAAATCGCGGCGGATCAACGAGCCGCAGGTCGCGACGTGACCTGCGTCGTAATACATATCCTTGTGCGCGAGCGGCACACCGTGCAGCGGACCGCGGACTTCCCCCTTGGCGAGTTCGGCGTCGGCGGCATCGGCGGCCTTCAGCGCTGCCTCTGCCTCGATCGACATGAAGGCGTTGAGGTGCGGCTGCCACTGCGCGATGCGATGCAGCAGCGCACGCGTCACCTCATGCGAGGACACCTGCTTCATCACGATCGCGCGCGCGACCTCGGTGAGCGTCATCAATGCGGGCTCGGTGCTCATTTCGAGACCTTGGCAGTCTGCGCGATCGGATAAAGCGCGGGCTCGAGATCGAACGGCAACGTGCCGGCAATGGCTGCAAAGCCCTCGAAGGCCGGTCCGATGGAATTGGAGATGCGCGTCGCGATCTCGTCGTCGACGGGAACGCCGGCGACCTGTGCCGTCGCCTTGATCTCTTTTGTGGTCGGTCTCATGCGGTTTCCTCCTTCGGCGCGCGGCTATGGCCTGAACCCGGGATCGCCATGTAGCACGCGGCCTCGTGGCCCATTCTATCGAGCGCGGTGAGTTTTGGTGTCGCATTTGCGCAGAGCGGCTCCGCAAACGGGCAACGGGTGTGGAAGCGGCAGCCCGAGGGTGGATCGATCGGATTGGGCGGATCGCCCGTGATCGGCGGCGTCTCGGTGCGGCGGTCCGGATCCGAGGACGGCATCGCGGCAAGAAGTGCGCGCGTATAGGGATGCGCCGGTTGGTCCCAGACCTGGTCGACCGGGCCGAGCTCGACGACCTCGCCGAGATACATCACCAGCACGCGATCGCTGATATAGCGCACGACGTTGAGGTCGTGACTGATGAAGAGATAGGTCAGGCCGAACTCACTCTTGAGATCGGCAAGCAAATTGAGCACCTGCGCCTCGACCGACTTGTCGAGCGCGGAGACGGCTTCGTCGAGAATCACCAGCCGCGGCGACAGGGCCAGCGCACGCGCGATGTTGACGCGCTGGCGCTGGCCGCCGGAGATCTCATGCGGGTAGCGGTTGGCAAAGTTTGCAGGAACCAGGCCCACTTTGCCCAGCAGCTCGCGCGCCAGCGCGCGCGCGGCGCCGTCGGCCATGCCGTGCACCTTTGGGCCGAAGGCGATCGAGTCCTCGATGGTCAGGCGCGGGTTGAGCGAAGCGTAGGAATCCTGGAACACCATCTGCATGCCGCGGCGCAGCTCGCGCAAGGAGAGCGACTGGCCGACGCTCATGCCGTCATAGATGATGTCGCCGGTGTCGCGCGGCATCAGATGCATGAGCAGCCGCGCGGTGGTCGACTTGCCGCAACCGGACTCGCCGACGATGCCGACGGTCTCGCCCTTGGCGACGGTGAACGAGACATTATCGACCGCCCGCACGGTGCGCTTTGCGGCGAACAGGCCGCCACGAACCGGGAAATGCTTGGTGAGGCCGTTGACCTGGAGCAGCGGCTGGGCGACGCCGCCGAGGTCTTCGATCGGCTCCAGCATTGCGACGGAGAGGTTGGTTTCGCTCATGGCTAGTTCCTGATGTCCATGGCGCTGCGCAGGCCGTCCGAGAGCAGGTTGAAGCAGATCGAGACCGCGAAGATCATTGCACCGGGGAGCGCGGCGACCCAGGGGTTGACATAGATCGCGGTCCGCAAGGTATTCAACATCAGGCCCCATTCCGGCTCCGGCGGTTTGGTGCCGAGGCCGAGGAACGACAGGCCTGCCGCGAGGATCATCGAGACGGAGATCAGGCTGGTCGCGTAGACGAAGATCGAACCGAGCACATTGCCGAGGATATGAACGCGCATGATGGTGAACGGTCCCGCGCCCGAGGCGCGCGCGGCGTCGACGAAGTCCATGTTGCGCACGCCCGTCGTGACGCTTTCGGCGACGCGGGTGATCTGCGGCACGAACACGACGGTCAACGACACGATGGAATTGAGGATGCCCGCGCCCAGCGCGCCCGAGATCGCGATCGCCAGCAGCACGGACGGAAACGCGTAGAACACGTCGATCGTGCGCATGATCGCGGTGTTGAGCTTGCCGCCGACATAGCCGGCAACGAGGCCGAGCGAGGTGCCGATGCAGAAGGCGAGGATCACCGGCAAAATGCCGATGAGAAGCGACAGCCGGCCGCCATAGATCAACCGCGCCAGCATGTCGCGGCCGAGTTCGTCGGTGCCGAGCGGGTAGCCGGATGTGCCAATGTGCCGAAGGCGGCGGATCATCGAGCCCTTGTAGGGATCTTCCAGACCGAGCCACGGCGCAACGATCGCGGAGAGGAAGATCAGCAGCAGCACCAGCGCGCAGACCATGCTGACCTTGTCACGCCGGATACGACGGCCGACGGTCGCCCAATAGCCGCGCGCCTTGGTCGCGGGCGCGGACTGAAGCGCCGTATCGCTGGTGACGGACAACGGAAGCTCGCTCATCGCTAGCCCCGTTTGATGCGCGGGTCGATCGCGGCTTGCGCGATGTCGACCATCAGATTGAGGAAGACGAAGAACAGCGCCAGGATCAGGATCGTGCCCTGCAGCAGCGGCAGGTCGCGCTGGAAAATCGCGGAGTTGAGCAGGAAGCCCGAGCCCGGCCAGGAGAACACCGTCTCGATCAGGATCGAGCCGCCGAGCATGTAACCGAGCTGAAGTCCCATCACCGCGAGCGCGGTGGGGGCGGCGTTCTTGATGACGTGGCGGAACACGCCGCGCTCATGCAGGCCTTTTGCACGCAGCGCCTCGACGAAGTCCTGGCTGAGAATGTCGCCGGTCAGCGCGCGCACCGTGCGAGTGACGATGCCCATCGGGATCACCGAGGTCGTGATCGCTGGCAGCACGAGATATTGCAAATGCGCCCAGTCCCAGGCCCAGGCGGCCGAGCCGCCGGGTCCGGCGCCGACAGCGGGCAGCCAGTTCAGCTGGACCGAGAAGATGATGACGAGCACCATGCCAAGCCAGTAATGCGGCACCGAAACGCCGGCGATGGCAAAGGAGGTCGCCAGCTTGTCGATCCAGGTCTCGCGGAAATAGCCGGCGATCAGGCCGAGCAGGATGCCCATGGTGAAGCCGATGATCGCCGCCGCAATCGCCAGCGTGACCGTGTTGCTGACCGCGCGCATGACCTCGGCGAGCACCGGGCGGCCCGTGGCGATGGAATTGCCGAGATCGCCATGAAGCGCGCGGAGCAGCCAAAGCCCGAACTGCACCGGCAGCGGGCGGTCGAAACCATAGGCTGTCCGGAGCTGCGCGGCGAGCTCCTGCGAGGCGTCTGCGGGGAGCACCGCGACGAGCGGATCGCCCGGCGTGATGTGCACGAGCAGAAAACACACCAGCGCGACGCTGATGACGATCGGGATGACGTAGACGATGCGTCTGGCGATATAGGCGAGCACGTTGTTTCTTTTCTTCCCTTCTCCCCTTGTGGGAGAAGGTGGCGCAAAGCGCCGGATGAGGGCTCTAACCCCGGATGCAGTGTTAACGAAAAAGAGAGAGGGTCATCCGCGGAAAGAGATCCCTCACCCGGCTTCGCTTGCGCGAAGCCACCCTCTCCCGCAAGGGGAGAGGGTGCACTGCGTATGAGGCGCGAACTATTGCATCGACACCAGTGAGAAGTCGATGAACCAGCTCTTTGGCTGCACGACGCCTGTCACCTTCGGGCTGATGGCGCGGGGACCGACGTCGTGGGCGACATAGAGGAAGGCCGCGTCATCGACGGAGGCCGCGTGCAGTTCGGCGAGCGCGGCGTCACGCGCGGCGGGATCGAAGGTCTGCCGCGCCTTCTTCACCAGCTCGTCGAATTTGGGATTGTTGATGAAACCCCAATTGTTCGAGACCGGCGGCGCCATGCCCGATTGCAGGAAGCGCACCAGCGCGAAGAACGGGTCCATCGCCGCATAGGTGACGTTGGTCGCGTTCGAGCCGTTGGCACTGGGATCCTTGGCGCCGCGGCGCCAGTTGGTGAACAGCGTATTCCACTCGATGACATCGAGCTGCACGTCGAAATAGCATTCGGCCAGCGCCTGCTGGATATATTCGTTCATCGGCAACGGCTGCATCTGGCCCGAGCCGGACGCAGACGTCTGGGTCTTCACCGCCAGCTTCTTGTTCGGGCCGAATCCGGCCTCCTGCATCAGCTTCTGTGCAGCAGCCTTGTCGTACTTGATCTCGAAGGTCGGTTTGCCGCGCCAGGGATGGCCGACCTCGAACGTGCCGGTCGCGGGCACCATCAGCCCCGCGAGCAGGCCGTCCTTGAGGCCTTCGCGATCGACGCAGAGGTTCGCGGCCTTGCGCACGCGGATGTCGTTCCAGGGCGAGCCCTCGACGCGCGAGAACTGCCACGGCCAGACGTGCGGCTGCTCGTTGGCGTAGAGCTTGAAGCCGCGCTGCTTGAGCTCGGGCAACGCGTCCGGCGCCGGCGCCTCGACCCAATCGACCTGCCCGGAAAGCAGCGCCGCGGTGCGCGCGTTGGCCTCCGGCATCGGCAACAGCACCATCTTGTCGACCTTGGGCACGCGGTCCTTGTTCCAGTAGCTCGCATTCTTGACCAGCTCCAGCCGCTCGCGCGGGGTGAAGCCCGCCATCTTCCACGGGCCGGTGCCCGCGGCGTCCTTGGCAAACGCGGTCCATGCGGCCTGCGACTTGGCCTTGGCGTCGGCGCCCTCCGCCTTGTCGTAGAAGGCCTGCCACTTCGCCGGGCTCGCCATGAAGAGATTGGTGAGGTTGATCGGCAGGAAGCTGTCGGGCTCCTTGGTGGTGAGCTCGACCGTCATGTCGTCGACCTTCTTCGCTGATGCCAGCGTCGGCATGCGCGAGGCCGTGACACCGACCTGGCTGGCGTCGAATTGCGGCGCGTCCTGCTTCAGCACCTTCTCGACATTCCACACCACGGCGTCCGCATTGAACGGCGAGCCGTCATGGAAGGTGACGCCCGGCCGCAGCTTGAAAGTCCATTTGGTCTTGTCGGCATCGTCGACCTTCCACTCGGTAGCAAGGCCGGGGATCACCACGCTCGCCTTGTCGGCCGAGGAAAGGTCCCAGCCGGTGAGCGCGTCATACATGGTGAGGCCGGTGAAGCGGTTGCCTTCAAAGCCCTGATCGGGCTGGCCCAGCGTGCGCGGAATATCGGCAGCCGTCATGGCGATGCGCAGCACGGTTTCGGCAGTGGCCGCGCGCGGCCACCCAGCCGCGCTACTGAGCGCCAGCAACGCGATCAGCGCCGCGCGGGTCTTGTTTTTCTTGATCAACATTGACTCAATCCTTTTCCGGCTTCGATGACTAATTTTGATGCAATCGTATGCAATGCCTATGCCAATGGGGAAACTTATTCTGCAAATTGCCCCTGCGACGACAAGTCCTTGTGATGACACGTCGGCGAAAGCACCTCGCTGCCTATTCTGGCATCAAGATTGCAGGTTTGGCTCCGATTGTCCTTGAATTCTTCCTTGGAGCTTTGGCCCATGCGTATCCGACTATCGACCTGTTTCGCCGTGCTTGCACTGGCGTTGTCCGCGATTCCGGCGGGCGCCGAAACGGTGCTGCGCTACGGCATCTCGATGGCGGACATCCCGCTGACGACCGGCCAGCCCGATCGCGGCGCGGGCGCCTATCAGTTCACGGCCTACACCATCTACGATCCGCTCGTGGCGTGGGAGATGGACGTCGCCGACCGGCCGGGAAAGCTGGTGCCCGGATTGGCCACCGAGTGGAGGGTCGATGCCGAGAACAAGACCAAATGGCGCTTCACCTTGCGCAAGGGCGTGAAGTTTCACGATGGCAGCGAGTTCGATGCCGACGCCGTGATCTGGAATCTGGACAAGGTGCTCAATGACAAGGCGCCGCAATTCGACAAGCGCCAGAGTGCGCAGGTCAAGACCCGCCTGCCTTCGGTCGCGAGCTACGCCAAGATCGACGACTTCACGGTGGAGATCACCACCAAGACGATCGATTCCTTCTTTCCCTATCAGATGCTGTGGTTCCTGGTCTCCAGCCCGGCGCAATACGAGAAGCTCGGTAAGGACTGGGACAAGTTCGCGAGCCAGCCTTCGGGGACCGGCCCGTTCAAACTGACAAAACTGGTGCCGCGCGAACTCGCCGAGCTCACGAAGAATCCGGATTATTGGAACAAGAAGCGTATTCCCAAGGTCGACAAGCTCGTGCTGGTGCCGATGCCGGAAGCGCTGACGCGCACCAATGCGCTGCTGGCCGGGCAGGTCGATCTGATCGAGACGCCGGCGCCGGATGCCGTGCCGCAGCTCAAGGCCGCCGGCATGAAGCTCGTCGACAACGTTACGCCGCATGTCTGGAATTATCATCTGAGCGTGCTGCCGGGTTCGCCCTGGACCGACATCCGCCTGCGCAAGGCGCTGAACCTCGCGATCGATCGTGAAGCCGTGGTGGGCCTGATGAATGGCCTTGCGAAACCCGCCAAGGGACAGGTCGATCCGTCGAGCCCCTGGTTCGGCAAGCCGAGCTTCGATCTGAAATACGATGTCGCAGCCGCCAAGAAGCTGGTCGAGGAAGCCGGCTACTCCAAGGCGAAGCCGCTGAAAGCGACCTTCATCATCGCACAGGGCGGCACCGGCCAGATGCTGTCGCTGCCGATGAACGAATTTTTGCAGCAGAGCTTCAAGGAGATCGGCATCGACATCGATTTCAAGGTCGTCGAGCTCGAGACACTCTATACGCATTGGCGCAAGGGCGCGGCCGACGAGATGAACGCCGGCATCACCGCCAACAACATCGCCTATGTCACCTCTGACCCGCTCTACGCCATCGTCCGCTTCTTCCATTCGAGCCAGATCGCACCGGTCGGCGTCAACTGGGGCGGCTACAAAAACCCGAAGGTCGACGCGCTGATCGACGAGGCCAAGCAGACCTTCGACAGCGCCAAGCAGGACGAGTTGCTGGCGCAGGCGCACGCGCTGATCGTCGACGACGCCACGCTGGTATGGGTGGTGCACGACACCAACCCGCATGCGCTGTCGCCCAAGGTCAAGCAGTTCGTGCAGGCGCAGCACTGGTTCCAGGATCTCACGACGATCGGGGCGGAGTGAGGCTCAAGGTCGGCACCCCGCTTCCGCAAACACCACTGTCGTCCTGGCGAAAGCCAGGACGACACCTCTTATTAAGGCGACGGCCTGCGGCGTCGAACACCGCTGTCGTCCCGTCGTAGCCGGGACCCATAACCACCGAGTTGAATTCGGCAACGACAGCCAACTCCGATCTGGCGTACAGCTTCTGCTGCGGAGTATGGGTCCCGGCCTGCGCCGGGACGACACCGAGGGTTTAGCCGCTAGCAAGCGCCTCCCTTATTTCGTCAGCAGCGCATAGGCCCCGGTCCAACCTTCCGGCGGTGGATTGACCTGGAATTCCTTGATGCGCACTTCATAGAGCTTGAACAGCTTTTCCAGCGTGTCGGCATCCTCGCTCCTGCGGCCGCGGTCGATCGCGTCCAGCGCGCCCTGCCAGTCGCGGCTGCGATAGCAGGCGAGCATTTCGATGGTGACGTTGCGCAGGCGCTGGAAGGCGCCTGAAAGCATCACATCCTCGCGGCCGGCGATGGCATAGATCACCTCCGGCTCGGTCTTGCCCTTGACCATGATGAAGTCGAGTTCGAGGATCGCGAACTTGTCCTTGGCCGCGAGCGCGGTGCGCGAGCCAACGATAATGGGAAAGCCGTATTCCTTCGACTGGCCTTCCAGGCGCGAGGCCAGGTTGACGCTGTCGCCGAGCACCGAATAGTTCTTCTTCAGGTCGGAGCCCATGTTGCCGACGACTCCGATGCCGGTGTTGAGACCGATACCGACATTGAGCGGGATGTAGACGTGACCGCCATCAATGGCCTCCTGCTCGCGGTCCTTGTTCACCGCGTCGATCTTCTCCAACATCTGGATCGCGGCCTCACAGGCGTTGACCTCGTGCTCGGCATCGTCGAGCGGCGCGTTCCAGAACGCCATGATGGCGTCGCCCATATATTTGTCGATATAGCCCTTCTGATCGATGATCACGTCGGTCAGCGGAGTCAGGAAGCGGTTCATCAGCGCGATCAGGCCCTGCGGATCGTGCTTGTAGGTTTCCGATATGGTGGTGAAGCCGCGCACGTCGGAGAACATGATCGTCATTTCGCGCTCCTCGCCGCCGAGGACGAGTTTTTCCGGTGACTGCGCGAGTTGCTCGACCAGCACCGGCGACATGTATTGCGCGAACATGCCGCGGATCTGCACGCGCTGGCGCTGCTCGCGCACGAAGCTGGCGAAAATCAGCGTCAGATAGATCGCGGTGGTCGAGAGCAGCGGATAAGTGAAGTCGATGAGATAGCGGTGCTGCGCATAGAAGAACCAGGACACTCCGATCAGGATAGCGGCGAAGGTCGCGCCGGCAAGCACGAGGCGAACCGGTCCGAGGTTCGGCGTGAAGATGATGACGAGCAAGCCGATGACGAGCGCGGCGAGCAGCTCGACGCCGAGCGCATAGTTCGGCTGGGAGATCACCGCGCCGCTCAGCACGCTCTCCAGCACCTGGGCGTGGATCTCGACGCCGGGCATGGTCGAGGACACCGGCGTGGTCTTGATGTCGTTGAGCCCAACCGCCGAGGTGCCGATCAGCACCAGCTTGCCGGCGATCTTGTTAGGCGGCACCGTATTGTCGAGCACGTCGGCGGCCGAGACGTAGATCGAGGGATCCTGGCGAGCGTAATGCACCCAGAGCTGACCGTTCCTGTCGGTTGGGATCTCCACGCCCTTGAGACGCACGGCCCGCACGCCGGTCTTGTCGGTCCGAACCAGCAAGGTCGGCGTGCCCGTGACGACACGCAAAATCTCGAGGCTGAGCGAGGGCATGACCATGCCTTGGGCGCGCATGATCATTGGCACGCGCCGGATCAGGCCGTCGCGCTCGGTCTTGATCGAGAACAGGCCGCGGCCGGCCGCGACCTTCTCGATCTCGGGCACGTTGCGCAACAGCCCGGGAAATTCGAACAGGAAGCGCTCAGCGCCCTCCTCGCCGACCGTTGCGACGCCAGTGAAGGGCAGCGACTTGTCGACCTCGGACGAAATCGCCCGCTGCCCGGTCTCGCCCAGGATCACGCGCGAGCGCTTGATCGCTTCGGAGAGGATCTGGTCGTTGCTCGGCAGCTCGCGCAGCTTGGCGCGGGTGGCGTCGTCCAGGTAGCGCATCTGGCTCGCGACCAGATCCGGGTTGAGCCGGTCGGCCTCCGAGAACACGACGTCGAAGCCGATCGCCACCGCGCCGTGATTGGTGAGGTTCTGGATCATGTCGGCGATCCGCGTCCGCGGCCACGGCCACTGGCCGAGCTTGGCGAGGCTCTTGTCGTCGATGTCGACGATGGTGACCGGCCGCGCCGTCTTGTGGCGCGGATCGATCAATTGAAACATGTCGAAGGTGCGCAGCCGCAGTTCCTGGATCGGAGGCGGATCCCAGAGCCGAGCGCCGGCAAATACGACCAGCAGCGCAAGGCACATCAGTCGCGCAAACCCCAACTTGCGCGCAAACCACCGCCGCAGGATCTTGAGACGTTTCATGGTGGCTGGATATCACGCTTTGGCGGTGAACGGCAGCGTGGATCGGGCCTGCCGACGATCGCGGCCCATCATGCAGCAATCAGGCATGGACGATGAAGTCGCTCGCCTGGAGGTGGGCGACACCCTTCAGAAGGATTGTGTCCGAAGCGTTGATCGTGACCAGGGTGTCAGCGGAATTGGTCGGCGAAGCCGCCACGTGCTGCGCCATCCATGCCCCAAAATCGCTGGCGGTCACGACTGCCGACAAGTCGATATGGTCCTGACCGGGCGTGAAATTGGTGATCGTATCGTTGTTGGAACTGGCGGCGAACACGAACTGGTCCTGATGGCCTGTCCCGATGAAGTCATCTTGCCCGGCCGTGCCAAAGAGCAGGCTAACCGTCTTGCTTGCGTTGTGACTGTCGGCCACGGTGAGCGTGACCGTCTGTATGGCCGCACCTTCACTTGCATCAGTGTAGGTCACGGTCTGCAGCGCGGAATTGATATGCGCCAAGGTATCGGACGTCGACGCCGGACTCAAATTGCTACCCGAGCCGGAGGCAACGAGCGTGAAGGTTTCATTGGCAGCCGCATCGGAGTCGGTGGCCGAGATACCGTGCACAGTGACTTGAGCGTCGTCATGCGTGAGGCTGATCTGGTTGACGTCCATTACCGGCGCATCGTTCGCGCCGTCCACGTCCACCGTGAGTGTCGCAGTGCCGGTCGCGCCATGCGCGTCCGTCGTCTGGACCGTAAACGTATCCGCGAAGGGCCCTTCTTGCAACGCGTTGATCGCAGCCGCGTCGGGAACGTAGGTGTAGCTGCCGTCAGAGTGGACCGTCAGCGCGCCGTAGTGTCCTGGAGCCGTCCCGCAACTATCCGCATTCTGGACAGAATAGGTCAGCGTCACCGTCTCGTCGGCATCGGCGTCGGTGCCCGCGAGATTTCCGGTGAGATTGGAGAAGGTGTCGGTCGCCGCCGTGTCCGTAAGCTTGCCGAGGTTGAGAGCGGACAGCGTTGGCACGTCGTTGGCGCCCGTCAGGTCCACCGTGTATATCGCCGTGGAGGCGGCGCCATGTGCATCCGTGACCTGGACCGTGAAACTGTCGGAATAGTGCAAGCAGCCCGGCAGCGCGTTAATCGAAGCCGCATCGGGAACGTAGGTGTAGGTGCCGTTCGTGTTGAGCGCCAGCGCGCCATAGTGACCCGTGACCTCTCCGACTGCCTGGTGATCTGCGTTCAGCAAGGTGTAGGTCAGCGTATCGCCGGAGTCGGCATCGGTCCCGACCACCTGTCCGGTGAGGTCAGAGAAATTATCCGCTGCGCACGTATCGGTGAGCTGCCCGATGCTACCATCGGTCAACACCGGAGCGTCGTTGGCGCCTGTTACGGCAACCGTGAATGATGCCGTGCCGACAGCACCTTGCGCGTCCGTGGTCTGAATCGTGAAGACGTCCGAACAAGGGCCTTCCGAAAGCGCGTTGATCGAAGCCGCATCGGGAACGTAGGTGTAGGTGCCGTTCGCGTTGACCGTCAGCGAGCCGTACAGGCCAGCCGTCGTCCCATGACTATCCGCGTTCAGAACGGCATAGGTCAGCCCCGCCGTCTCTCCATGGTCGGCGTCGGTTCCGACCAGCATTCCCGTGACGTCCGAGAAGCTGTCGGCGATGGAGGTATCGACGAGCGGATCCGTGGTGACCGCGGCCAAGGTCGGCGCGTCGTTCTTGCCTGTGATCGTGACCGTGACGTCGGTTGTGGCGGTCTCGCCGTAATCGTCCGTGCTCGTGATGGTAGAAACCACCTTCGCGGTCTGGTCCTTGGCGAGGAAGTCCAGCGCGCCGTCGGCGATCGAATAGCTCCAGGTGACGATGCCATTGTTCAGCCCGGCCTGCGGCAGAAGCGTCAGCCCGCTCTTGAGCGCCGCGATCTCGTCAAGCGAGAGCGACGAGGTGAGGTTAGTGCTGTGATCGGCGCCAAGCGAGGTCACGTCCTGGCCGGTGATCTGTGCCGACGGCAGGTCGGTCAGGTCGATGTCGGTGAAGTCAATCGCGCCGGTCGCAGGCGTTGAGGTATCGGAGGTGGCGAAGTCGCCGGTGGCGTCCGCCTGCTCGGAGACGCCCCCCGCCAGCACGCCGCCGGCGGTGAAGGCCGGGGCGTGGTCATCGGTCATCGTGATCAGCGTGTGGCCAGTGCCGTCGTCGCTCCCGGCGAAATGGGCATTGCTGTAGTCGGCGCCGGCCAGGTTCAGGCTGATGTGATTGCCGTCCGCATCGGTCACCGTCAGCACGCCGCCGGTCGCGGGATTGGAGTTTGCAACATAGACCGCGCTGGTGCCGAGCCCGTATTTGATCGTCGACAGGTCGATCGTGTCGTTCGCCGACAGCTCCGCGATCGATCCGCCGAACGTATCCGTATCGATCTCAACCGCGGCGCCGTCGCCCGCGAGCTTGATCGTCTGCGCGACCGTGCCTTCGAGCTTCAGCAGCGCACCGGCATCGACGGTGACCGAGCCCGTGCCGGTCAGCAAGCCGAACAGCGACAGCTCGCCATCATGGACCTCGATGCTGCCGGTATTGCTGATGGTGCCCGAGATCGACGCCGTGCCCCAGCTGTCGATGTGGCTGTGATTGACGAGTCCAGGCCCACCCAGGGAGATCGAGGCGCCGTTGAGGAGATCGATGACACCGTCATTGACGATCGACGACGCATTGCCGAAGGCGCTCGTGCCGGCGACCGTCCAGGTGCCGCCGGACTCGTTATTGAAGGTCGCGCTGGCGACCGAGATATTGCCGTTGATGTGGCCGGTGTTGTTGATCGTGAGGCTGCCACCGATCTCGATGATCGCGTCGGTCGCGGAGGTCACGCTCGAAGCGGCGGGCGGCCCGATGGTGCCGGAATTGTTGATCACCGAACCGGTCGTATCCTGCTGGATGTGGATCGCCGCATTGCCACCGGCGCCCACGATGGAGCCGGAATTGACGATGTGGATCGAACCGGTCGCGCCCGAAAACTCCAGCGTCGCGCCAACATCGACGATTACCTTGCCTGAACCGGCGATGCCGCCCGCAAGGTCGAGAATGCCGCTCTGGACCTCGATGATGCCAGTGTTGGTGACGCTGCCCGTGACCGTATCGACGCCGGCGCTGTAGAGATTGCCGGCATTGCTCAGGCTGCCGCCGTTGATCGAAACGTCGGTCAGATAGAGCTTCGAGGTGCCGTCGACCGTGATCGACCCAGCACTGCTGTTGCTAACGGTGAGATTTGCCAGCTTCAGCGTGCCGTGGTTGACTGCCTCAAGAGCCGCAGTGTTGGAGATATCCTCACCGGAGACGTCGAGCACGCCGCCCTTCGCCTGAATGAGATTGTGATTGGTGATGGCGTGAAGCGTGGCGGGATCAATCGTCAGCGTACCGCTGGTGACCGTGATCGTGCCGGTGTTGGTAATGTCGGCATTGTCGATGGCGCTGGTGCCGGTCGATTCCAGCGTACCGGCAATCGTCACCGTGCCGCCGTCGATGGTCGCGCCCTGAAGATCGAGTGCCGAGCCGGACTCGACCGAGACACTACCGCTGCCGGTGTCGGTCACCGTCATCCCGATCAGCTTCAGTGTCCCATGATTGATCGCCGCCAGCGTGCCGGTGTTTGCGATGGCTTCGCCGTTGATGTCGAGCTCGGCGCCATTGGCCCTGAGGATGCCGCCATTCGCGATCGAGCTTGCGGAGGTCGTCGCCAGCAGCGTCAACGCGCCCAGGGTTGCCTCGATCAGATAGTTGTTCGAGATGTTGGCGTCGGTAATCGCAGTTGTGCCGGTCGAATTCAGCGTGCCCGAAACGGTGAGCGCGCCGCCTGTCAGGCTCGCACCGTTCAATGTCAGCTTGCTGCCTGCATCGACCTTGACCGTGCCATGATTGGCGATTGCGGTGCCCGCAACTATCACGTCATCCAGCGTCAGGATGACGCCGCTCTCGACCGTCACGGCAGTGGTGCTCAGCGTCGCCGATTGATCGATCTTGCTGGCGCCGGTGACATCGATCGTGCCGAGACCGTTGATCGTACCACCGCTGATCGTCGCGCCGTTAACTGTCAGCTTGCCGTTGGCATCGACCGTGACGTTACCGGCATTCGCGACCGTCGAGCCCTGGTCGATCGTCAGCGCGCCATTCGTCAGCACCTCGATCGTGCCGGTGCTCGCATTCGTGATCGTCTCGTGGTCCAGCGCGTTGCCGGTGCCGCTGACCTTCAACGCCGCGTTGTTGTTCAGGATGCCGCCGCTCAGCACCGCAGCGCCGGTCAAATCGATCTCGCCATTGCCGGTGACCGTGCCGGTGCCGTTGATCGTCGCCCC
>NZ_JBVVOU010000050.1:0-27155 GCF_055807635.1 Bradyrhizobium sp. Kon56
CGTCTAAACTCCCCAGCAAGGCGAACATGTAGGGCGTGACGACGCGCAAAGGCTGCAAAGATCGACCAAGAAAGGAGAAATTCTGCAAAATGCGAGCGATCCCCTGCGGATTCCGATGATCTCGCCCAGGATTCCGAGATGATCTCGCCCACCATTCCGATTTGATGTCGCCCGGAGCGCGAGGCGTTCTGGCTGTTTGGTCTCTGGCATCGACGAAGCCGCGTGGCCAATCTTGAATCGCGGCTCGAAGGACTTGTTTTTTTGCTGCTCCTACTGTGGGCATGTGGGCAACGCTCTTGCGTTGTCCAAGCGCAGCGGCATGCCCACAGCGCGGCTCGCTCAGGCCTTTCGGCTGGGTTTACGGGTTCGCCGCATGCTCTCCCCGTTGAGATCGATCCGGTGGGCGTTATGGACCAGGCGGTCGAGGACGGCGTCGGCGTAGGTGGGATCGCCGATCAGTGCGTGCCATTGATCGACGGGGATCTGGCTGGTGACGATGGTGGAGCGGTGGCCGTAGCGGTCCTCGAGGATCTCCAAGAGGTCGTGGCGGGCAGCGGCGTCGAGCGGCTCGAGGCCCCAGTCGTCGAGGATGAGGAGATCGACGCGACCGAGCGCACGCAGGTTGCGGGGATGGCGGCCGTCGCCGCGCGCCAAAGCGAGATCGGTGAACAGCCGCGGGACTCGCTGGTAGAGCACCGAGCGATTGTCGCGGCAGGCCTTGTTGCCGAGCGCCGACGCAAGCCAGCTCTTGCCAACGCCGGTCGAGACAGCGTCACAATGCCGGGTGTCCGGCGTTCGAGGTTTTGATCCTCTATCCGTTCCATCCTCGGGCCGGGCAGATGGTGCAGGTCGAACACCGCAAGCGCTTCGCCGGCGAGGACCATCTGGTCGTGGTGCAGCCCGACGGGACACTCGCCCTAATCCCGGCCTGGATGAGCGAGGATATTGCTCGCTCTGCAACGCTCACAGCAAGCCCTCGGTTGGCTGTCGAAAGGCTCGTCGAGCTGCGGGCACGAATCGATGTGCTTATCGCCTCTCGAGGCGGGGCATGGCCCCTGCGTGAAGGAGGGGATCATGCAACCAAGACGCTACTTGCAACGGAGCCTGTTCGAGGAGGATCGCCAGACGCCGGCGATTCCGGCGTCGCAGAGAAGCACTCTCGTCCGCCTGATCGAGAGGCTGCTGGTCGAGGCCCTCCGGCGCCAATATGGAGACGGGCACGCCAACCGCAGAGACGATGGAGGCCGCTCATGAGCAAGATCACGCCTGAGCACCTCGCCCGTCAGGCCGTCGTCTACATCCGCCAGTCGACGCCTGATCAGGTCGCCCACAACCTGGAAAGTAAGCGCCGTCAGTACAATTTGCCGGAGCGCGCGCGACAGCTGGGCTGGAGCGATGTTGCCGTCATTGATGACGATCTCGGCCGCTCCGGCGGTGGCGTCGCGCGGCCCGGCTTCGAGAAGCTGTTGGCTGCCATCTGTGAGGTGCGCGTCGGAGTCGTGGTCTCGATCGAAGCGTCGCGGCTCGCACGCAACGGTCGCGACTGGCACACGCTGCTCGAGTTCTGCGGTCTCGTCGGCACACTGATAGCCGACGAGGACGGAGTCTACGATCCGCGACAGCCCAACGATCGCCTACTGCTCGGCATGAAGGGTACCATGAGTGAGATGGAGTTGTCGGTACTGCGCCAGCGTTCGCTCGAAGCGCTGAAGCAGAAGGCGCGCCGGGGCGAGCTGTTCATGACGGTCGCCGTCGGCTACGTGCGAGTCGGCCACAACCGTATCGAGAAGGACCCGGATCGGCGCGTCGGCGAGGCGATTGCGCTCGTCTTCGCCAAGTTCACCGAGATGCAGTCGGTGCGTCAGGTGCACCTCTGGTTCAGACACGAGCGCGTTCCGCTGCCGGCCGTCACCTATGGCGCCGAAGGCTACCTGGTCGAGTGGAAGCTGCCGGTCTACAACACGATCCTGCACATTCTGACCAATCCAATCTATGCGGGCGCGTATGCATTCGGGCGCACTGGCAGCCGCATCAGCATCGAGGCCGGCCGCAAGAAGGTGGTTCGCGGCTTCAAGAGGGAGCGCAAGGATTGGGAGGTGTTGATTCCGAACCATCATGAGGGTTATCTGAGCTGGGCGGACCATGAGAGGAACCTCGGCCTGATTGCGGATAACGCCGACGGCAAGAACCCGATCAGCCGCGGTGCCCTGCGCCGAGGTGAGGCTCTGCTCGCCGGCCTGCTGCGCTGTGGCCATTGTGGGCGCAAACTTCACGTCGCCTACTCCGGCAAGGACGGCAACACCGGTCGCTACCATTGTCGGGGCGGCGCCAACAATCATGGCGGTGACCCTTGCATCTCGTTCGGCGGCATGCGGATCGATCGTGACGTGGCCGCCGAGGTGATCGAGCGCCTGCAGCCGCTCGGTATCGAGGCGGCACTCGCCGCGCAGGCTGCGCGCAGCCGTGCGAACGAAGACAAACGCGGCCAAGTCGAACTGGCGCTGGAGCAGGCTCGCTATGAGGTCGGGCGCGCGCGCCGCCAATACGATGCCGTCGATCCCGCCAATCGCCTCGTCGCCGCCGAGCTGGAAAAGCGGTGGAACGACCGGCTGGAGGTCGTGCGCAATCTGGAGGCCGAGTTGGAGGGACTGACGGCTTCTCCCGCTGTTGATCTCACACCTGCCGACAGGGAGCGGCTGATGACGCTAGGCGCCGACCTGGAGCGTGCTTGGTCAAGTGCTGGCGTGGCCCCCGAAACGCGCAAGCGGATCGTGCGAACGCTGATCGATGAGATCGTCGTCCGCGTCGAGGACACCGCGCTCGATCTGGTGATCCGCTGGCACGGCGGTGACCACTCCACTCTCAAGGTCAAGAAGAATCGCTCCGGCCAGCACCGCTGGAGCGCAGCGGGAGAGACAGTCGATCTCGTGCGCGTGCTGGCGCGGCAGATGCCAGACAAAGCGATCGCGTCGGTGCTCAACCGATCCGGCAAGACCACGGGGCGCGGCAATGGCTGGACCAAGTCGCGAGTGTGAAGCTTGCGTAACCACAACGACGTCGCAGCCTATCGCGAAGGCGAGCGCCGCGACCGCGGCGAGGTCACTCTGGACGAGGCGGCCGCGGCCCTCTCCGTCAGCCCATCAACCGTGCGACGTCTGATCAAGGACGGCCAGCTCGCGGCGGGCGGCCAGCTTTGCAAAGGGGCACCTTGGATCATCAAAGCAGCCGATCTTGAGCGTGCTGATGTCAAACGAGCCGCCACCGCGCGGCGCCTCAGACGTCCGCCGTCCGGCACTCCGCTACAAAAAGAACTGGAACTCTAACGAGATAGAAAGGCGAGCATTATGAAGCGGGCTCGGAGGGCCCGCAGATCAGCAGGTTGGCGTGGTCGTCGATCCATTGGCCTTCGACCAGCATCGTCAGGAGGCTGCGGTCGAGGCCACGCGGGGTGCGGTAGTCGATGTCCTCGACACAGGCCTGCTGGCGCAGCTTGGCGTATTGCAGCCGCTTCGACAGCCGCTTGTCGCGTCGCAATGACGTTTCGCGTTCGAGCAGCAGTGCAAGCCATTCGGCGTGGCCGAGGCTCGCGGCGTCGCCGCCGGCTTCGATGTCGGCGAAGGCCTTGGCCATGCCGTGAAGGCCGAGCGCGTGGAGTTGATCGAGGGTCGGATGCGTGAGCAAGGTGTGATCTCCTAGTTGTAGTAGCGCGGGCCGCGGATGTTTGAATGGAGGATCGGCGTATCGTCCGCGGAGTGCTTGGGTGAAGGACGCGGATCGAGACAGGCGCGGAAGCCCTGCTCCGGATGCAAGCGCTCGTCGAGGATCAGATGGCACAGCGCCGCGGTGGCCGGCCCGATGATGGCAGCATCCTTGCGGATGCCTCAATGGTCATCCGGCGTAGCGCCGATGACTGGAGGCCATGTGCTCCGGCACGGTCGTGTGCTTGTGGTTGCCGCTCATGCGCTGATGCGCGGCGATCCGCTCGCCCTTGTGGAAAATCTCGACGGTGCGCGCGGTGAAGCGCACCTCGACCTCGGCGCGAACGAAGGGATGCCGAACGCTGTAGGCCTCGACCTCGACGTGACAATCGATACTGACCCGGCAGACCCGCCACTCGGCGAACACGTAAGGGCTCTCCGGCAAGGCCTTGAGCGCCGGCCGGTCGATCTCCTCCAATAGCTTGCGGCGGGTGACGCCGAGGCGCCGGATCGGCCGCTCCTCGTTGAGCGGGGTCATTAACTCGGCGATCGCCGCGTTGACCTCGGCGAGGCTGTGGAAGATCCGGTGGCGCAGCCGCCCGAGCAGCCAGCGCTCAACCATGAGGACCGCCTGCTCGACCTTCGCCTTGTCCCGTGGCCGTCGTGGCCTGGCCGGCAGAATGGCGGTGCCGTAATGCGCCGCCATGTCGGCGTAGCTGCGGTTGATCTGCGGATCGTAGAGGCAGGCCTTGATCACTGCGACCTTGGTGTTGTCCGGCACCAGCAGCGTCGACACGGCGCCGATCGCCTCGAAGGCGCCGACGTAACCGCAGATCCAGTCGGCGAGCCCCTGCGTCCAGGTCGCCTGCGCGTAGGTGAAGCTCGATGCACCGAGCACCGCGACGAAGATCTGCGCGGCGCGCCGTTCGCCGGTGAACCGGTCGATCACCCCCGGCACGCCGTCGCCGGCATAGTCGACGAACAGCTTGTCGCCAGCCGCGTGCGACTGGCGCATCGTCACCGACAGCCGGCCTTCCCAGGCGCGGTAAAGTTCGCAGAACCGCGAATAGCGATACCCGCCGGGTTCGCCCGCGATGTATTCCTCCCACACAATCGACGGCGTCACGTGCTTGCGTTTGAGCTCGCGATGCACCGCAGCCCAGTCCGGCTCGGCCTGCCGGCGCTGGCCCCGCCGGGTGCCGGGACCAGATCCGGCGCTAGCGAACAGCCGGGCCTCCAGCACCGTGTCGGTGACGTCGTCGGGCAACGGCCAGGTCAGCCCCGCCGCCTCGAACCGGCGGATCGTCGACCGCACCGTCGAAGGGGCCGTTCCCATCCGCCGCGCAATCTCGCGGGTCGGCATCCCAACCGACTTCAATCTGATCACATCGCGCACATGGGGCATCGCAAACCTCTCCGTCGGCATCCAGGTCCCCCTTCGCAAAGCCGAAAGGCGGGACCGTATCGGAGCCAGAAGAGGCCTCGTCACCCCGGGCGAGATCATTCCGGAATGGTGGGCGACATCGAGCGGAATCAGCAGAAGGTCGATACATCCCGCAATCGATCGGCGATTCGTTCAAAGAAAGGGGCCGGCGGAAAGAAAGAATTGCACAACAGCAAGTATTCCGCGATCGGACGGCTCCAGTACCCACCTGACCCTTTGTTAACTCTTTGGTATCGCGTCTCCGCTGGAGAAAACAGAAAATTGGCGATCTCCAGATCCAACGCGTCACGAATGTCCTTTACTGTCCCTCCTAGCGCGACCGCAATCTCGTCTGCGCTTGCCTCATGCCGGTCGAGTGGTCCACCAGGTTCCATCAGCGAGCCCGCGGTTGCGCGGACGCAGTCCAGAAGACTCGAGCTCATAGCCTCGCCCACGTAGCTCAACGCGGGCTGGCTTGTGGGCGAAGCGGCCTTATCTCCCCGGTGAGAGGGCGCCGCAATGAGAACGCACCGTCTCCGGTTAGAGTGGGATGTCTGCGGTGAGATAAACTCTTTTATTACACCATCCGCGAACGCCACGTTCGCAGCGACGATGAGCACTGCAACTCTCGAATGAGGTCCAGAGGATGCGACCACTGCCTTGAGGTGATCAGCCTCATCCAGGTCGCTGACGACGACGATTTCAGCGGTGCCCATGTGCGAACCATGACCGACCTTTCGGACTTGGTCAGAAGCGTGGACCACGATAATCCTTGCGACACGGGCGTCTTCGAGTTGCCGCAATGTTCTTTGGAGCAATGGTTACTCCTCGACAAACCCCAATGGTACTTCGGTCTGTCCTTTCCATGTGAATACTGTACGTTCTGCCGCGAAATCCAGTACTATAGCAGTGACAACCAACTTCTCGTCCATTGCATCAACTCCACCGTTTCTCACGCAGTCACCGATGCATTTGTCGATGAGGTCCATTTGTCCTAGGACACCCGTGCTCGGCGCAAAAACAATCAGCGCGTCCCTGTCGCTGCCCGCGGCTCACGAAAAACGATCCGGATGTGATCTTCTTGGTGAGAGATGAGCTTGTCGCGGCAACAAGCGCATCTGTGTCTAACAGACCTGTACGCGTCATAACTATCCCACCTACTAAGGTAGCTGACGACGGAATACTTCTAAGTTGCAGAACCACCAAGGTTGTTCTCCGAATGTATCGTTGGCCACTTGAGAGCGGCGTTCATACCATCGCGGGAGAGCGCCTATACCGAGGTAATCAGAGATGCGGCAGATCCTCCGAAGAGCAGATCGCGAAACGGCGCCGAGCTCTGGTCCGTCGCCCACTTACCTAACGGCAACGGAAATCCGAGCTTCTTTCTCGTGATCACACTTGCGGGTAGACGATCTCTGTAAAGGGTGCGCAGCGCGGCCTTGGAAACGTCGAGTGTTTCGCTAAATTTCTCAATCGGCGTGAAGCCGCCTGAAACCGGGCGAAGGCATGCTTCCAACGCAGATGTTCGGAGAACGGCATGCGCAGAGCCAACGCGACGATACGATGGTCTGTGAGGGGAACGCGAGACTCCACCCCCGCCGCCATTGTGGTGTTGTCGACCATTTCGAGTAGCGCCGGTAGATGATGCCGTAAAACGAATTGCCTTATGCGCTCGACCGGAGTGGCGCCGTCTGAATGGTAGGCATTGTTCATCCAATCGATCAGCTCCGCATCGTGACCGATGTCCTTTCTCCATGCCGGTGTCGCCAGCCAAAGCTTTTCGGCTTGGGGAAAGTAAGTGTACCGCGCAAGAAAGAACTCGAACTCGCTCGCTTTGAACTTGGGAGGGCCGAGATGACGTCGCGCCGGGCGGCCAATGACATCTGGCAACGCGGCCAGCAGCGCCTGTCGACGAAGGTCGAAGGACAACCTGAAGATCCGGCTATATCCAAGGAATATCTCGTCGGCACCTTCGCCGGTAAGGAGACCCTTGTGAGAGTGGCCGACCGCCCGCGCAAGCAAATACATCACGGCTTCGTTGTGCATGCCGACTGGATGACCACGTAATGCGGTAAGGCGCTTAACTACATCCAGGCTCGTTGCCCCAGGCAGCCGGACCAAGACGTGGGCGAGCTTGAGAGATTTCGCGACCTCAACAGCATAAGGGCTTTCATCGTACACATAGTCGCTTACAATTCCAGCATGTCGGCTTTTGTGGCGAGTGCTTTGAAAGTTCGAAAGCCAACACACTGGAGTCGAGCCCTCCGGAACGCAGCGCCGCGACTGGAGTGTGGGGCAGCAGATGTTCCTCAACGGTGCTGCCGATCAACGTTTCAAGAGAACTGCAATCACCACTCTCATCGAGGCGGGCAGGATCCCACCAACGCGTCTGCTCGTGCGATTGAGCCGTGATTTTCAGCCAGGTTCCAGGCTGCAGCTTTCGAACATCTGCAAATACGTCCTCTCGCCGAAGACGGCACGGTAGGAGAGAAAGCTTGATAATCCAACCGTATCGAGCTTCGAGCGGACCCTTGGCCACTGACCTTGCCCCCAGCTTTTATCCAGTCCTGAGTTCGCCCGTGCCGTTGGATTTGCCCGGTTGGGCGGTGGCAGCGACGGGAGCTGGCGCGGAGCCTTCGGCATAGCGCAGCGCCAGATCCCGGCGCGGGTGGCAGGTCATCGCGAACTCGGACGGGGTTCTCCATCCGAGCTGCGAGTGTGGTCTTGTGTCGTTGTAATCGGCCCGCCAGCATCCAAGTATGACGCGGGCTTGTGCCAGTGACGTGAACAACGTCTCGTTCAACAGCTCATCCCGCAGCCGGCCGTTGAAGCTCTCGATGAAGGCGTTCTGCATGGGTTTGCCCGGCGCGATGTAGTGCCATTCGACACGGCTTTGGTCGGCCCACACCAGGATGGCGTTGCTTGTGAGTTCGCTGCCGTTATCGCTGACCACCATCCTGGGCTTGCCGCGCTCGATCATCAGCCGGTCCAGTTCCCGCGCCACGCGAATGCCGGAGAGCGAGGTGTCGGCCACCAGCGCCAGGCACTCGCGGGTACAATCATCGACGACGGTCAGGATCCGGAAGCGGCGGCCGCAGGTCAGTTGGTCCGACACAAAGTCGAGCGACCACCGGTCGTTCGGCGTCATCGGAACCAGCATCGGCGCCCTGGTCCCGATCGCCCGCTTGCGCCCACCACGGCGGCGCACCGTTAGCTTCTCCTCCCGATAGAGCCGGAACAGCTTTTTATGGTTGATCAGATAACCCTCCCGCCTGAGCAGAACATGCAGCCGCCGATAGCCGAAGCGGCGGCGCTCCTGGGCGATCGCCCTCATGCGTTGGCGAAGGCTGGTATCGTCAGCCTGGGTCGTCCGGTATCTCATGGTCATGCGGCAGCAGCCGATGGCTTTACACGCCCGCCGTTCGCTCATCCCATGGGCATCCACCAGATGAGCGACAGCTTTCCGCTTCCCCGCGGGCGTCACCACTAATGGGATGACCCGCCCCATCCTCTCAGTCAGACTGAGTTGGCTTTTGAAAGGAGGAAGCAATGAGGACACGGAACAAGCCCAGGCCGGCAACGGTGTTTGGGATCGACATTGGCAAGAACCTTTTCCACGTCGTTGGGCTCGACGCCGCCGGAATGCCGATCCAGAAGGCGACCTTTCGGCGCGATACGCTCTTGCAGTTCTTCGAACGTGCAGGACCGGCTTTGGTGGGGATGGAGGCCTGCTCCGGCTCGCAATGGTTGGCCCGCAAGATCGCCGCCATGGGGCACACCGTTCGCATTATCCCAGCTCAATTCGTGAAGCCATATGTGAAGTCCAACAAAAATGACATCATCGATGCCGCGGCGATCGCCGAAGCCGTGACGAGACCAACGATGCGCTTCGTCGAGCTAAGGTCGCCTGAGCACATTGACCTGCAAGCGCTGCATCGTGTTCGCGATCGGATGATGTCGCAACGGACGTGCCTCATCAATCAGATGCGCGCTTTTTGCCTGGAATATGGGATCGCTATTCACCAGGGCGCCGGCAAGTTCAAGGCTGATCTGCCGAGGGTTTTGGCTGATCAGTCGAATGATCTAACCTCGGCGATGCGTCGCATTCTTGCATCTACATTTGACGAGCTGCGGCAGCTGGAGCTGCGGATTGCCGAGGTCAACCGCGAGATTGAGGCAATTGCCTCTCAAAGCGATACCGCACGTCGATTGATGACCATCCCGGGGATTGGTCCGCTGGCCGCGACGGCGCTTTTGGCAGCAGCTGGATCTGCCCGCCAGTTCAAAAAGGCCCGCGATATGGCAGCTTGGCTAGGTCTTGTCCCGAGAGAATATTCTACGGGAGGCAAAACGAAGCTGCTGGGGATAAGCAAGCGCGGCAATCGATATCTGCGCCGGATGGTCATCCATGGCGCCCGTTCCTGCGTGACTCATCTTGACCGCTCGCGGTACCGCCTTGGCGCGTGGCTTGATGGACTTCAGGCACGCATGCACACTAACAAGGTCACCGTCGCCTTGGCGGCCAAGATTGCGCGGATCGCATGGGTGGTGATGACCAAGCCCGGCGCAAGCTATGAACGGCGGGATCCGGCCTTTAGCTGATCCCGTTTGTTCCAGACTGCGAGGTTCGTGAAGGTGATGACGAAACAGTCGATCGGCGCGCCGTAAACCCTGTGCAAAAAAGCGGGCTTCGAGCCCGAACCATTTATCTGGGAACGGCACGCGCGGATCTCATCATGGCCTGGCCGCAACAGCGGCCCACTTGCAAGAGGCCGGATACATTTGTGCAGACTGCATCGTCCTCATTAAACGACCTTGCACGGGCGGGGCGGGTCATACATTCTTTCCCAGGAGATCCTTCAGCGCCGCATTGTCCAACATGGCGTCTTGCCAGAAGCCGCTTCAGCTTCGTGTTCTCGTCCTCCAGCGATCGCAGTCGCTTGGCCTCCGAGACGTCCATCCCGCCGAACCTGGCCTTCCATTTGTAGATGCTGGCATCGCTGACACCATGCTTCCGGCAGAGATCGGCGACCGGAACCCCCGCTTCGTGCTCCTTCAAAATCCCGATGATCTGTTCTTCCGTAAACCGCTTGCGCTTCATGCTCTGGTCCTCGGCTTGGGCCAGAACGAACTTCAAACTGGATTAAGCTCAAGGGGCAAGGTCAGCGAATCCCGCACACAGCTTGCCCTCCTCATGCGTGCCAAGCCAACTCCTAGGCGGTTGGGTTGCCGGTTCGCTGGCACCTCTCGAGAGCTTGGATGCTACAAGACGACCGTCCAGAGCTAAGATCACGTTCAGTCGCTGAGCGGCAATTGGCCGGCAACACTTTGGCCTTCGCCGAGCTCATCAACGAGATCTCAAGTGTACCGGATCACTTGCCGAGCCCCGCGCCAAGTCAAACCTCGGTTAAACACCTCGAACGAGCGTCTGGACCTCGTTTGTCAGGACTCGTTCGACCAGCCATTTCGGAGGCTCAATCCGTGGGGCAGATATAAAGCGCGGTAGAGCCGCTCGAGCTCATCTCCGCTCCGAGGGACGTCCGCCGATTCCAAAAGTCCGGTCATCATGCGCATGGGATAGAAGCGAGGCTTGCGCTTATCTCGAGCGATCAACTCGTCTTGTGAGCGACCGGTCGCCGATCCGTCCAACAAACGGAGCCACACCTGGCAGAAGAGCGCGTAGCCATAAAGTTGCGCTCTGGTATCTAAAGAGAGAGCTGTCTCTGAAGGCAGCACGGGGAACTGCAACTCGCCGATAACATCGCTCCTATCGACCCGCTCTGACATATAGTGGACGGTCACCCCGAAGCCCTTGTCCCCATTGAGTATGGCATGCGTCCGCGCAAAACTGCCGCGATATTCAGGGAGTGGGCCTGGATGAAGATTGATACCCCCTCCAGCAAACTGTGCGAGGATATGGGTCGGGAAAATCTTGTTCCACATGACGCTTACGAGAAACGTTCCGAGAAGAGGGACGTGGTCCATCGACTCGAAAAATGGTATCTCGAAGCGATCTGCGACCTCCCAAAGCTCCTCACTAGGTTTCATGCCGTCACCAAGGACTGTCGCCAACTCTGCGAGCGCGCCATCTATTGTTAGAAACCTGGTACGCACGCGTTCTCGAACAGAGAACCCGCTCAGACATTTTTTGCTTGCTACCATCCCAATCGATTTTAGGCTGTTTGAAATCCCTGAGGCCAGCTTATTGCACTCTTCAACTTTACCTTCCTTCGGCCAACGAGGCACATAGGACCGAACTTCGCTCGTATGTGCCGCGAAGAGCTCCAACGAAAGCACGGGTCTGCGCTTTGAGCAAATACGAAAGGCCCCCGGCGGGCATACCGGAGGCCTTCTTCTTGGAAGTTTAACCAAGTCTATAGAACCGTGCCTTTTCTCTCCTTCCGCTAGTTGGGCAATAAGAATCAAAAGTTGCGGTGAGCCCGGAGCAGCAGTGCTAAGCTGTTCTGATCCTTTAGCTCATATGCAGCCCCAGGCTTGGCGATGCCTGCCTGGACCGGCAGCGTCACAGTGCTTCCGCTCGCATACTTCTGGTCGAGCATGACGTAAGTGATCTCGGCCGCGAACGTCAGATTCTTAACCGGGCTCCAACGCGTTGCGGTACCTACGACCGAATAGTTGAAGTCTGGGTTGCAGCCCGCAAGGCCGCTCGACAGCGCGAGCGTGGTAACAAAAGAGCCGCAGATATAACCTTTGGCCGTGTTGTTATACCGGATAGCACCCCACCCACCGAAGATCGCTGTGTTCCAATTTGCATTCCAGTTGTGGGTGTAAGCGCCGTTGAAGCCGTAACTCGTGGTCAACTGCTGACCAGACCCAGCAACGAAAACAGAGTCGGAAATCCCAGCGAGGCCGACGCTCTGGTAAGCTCCCGACACCCCCGCACCGCTGTAGAGAGCGAATGTGTAGGGCCCATAGGGTTGGAAGTTGTATCCTGTCGCTCCGTTGGTATACACGCCTTGGACGTTGATCGTATCCCCCGGTCCGGTCGGGATGTTCTTGATGGACAACGCCAGTTGGCCAGCCCAGCCCCACTTATCGCTAGGATGGCCGGTCGTCTCGTCTACGCCATAGTAGCCAGCGTGATTATCATGCGCCGCGACCGATGCTTGGAAAAGACCCCAAGCTTGGTCCACTCGAAGCATCGCCACCAGGTCTGGAGTCCGCGATCCGCCAATGTCGCCAGCACCGTACGAGCCGGCGGCGAGACCCGCGGCTGTTGCACCACTGACGTTCCAAATATTGGTCGTGTTGCGAATGACCTGTTCCTCGGCCGAGAAGCTGGCTGTGATGCCCTGCCCAAAATCCGCAGTGTAGGCAAACTGATTGACAGCCTCCCACCCGCCGCCGCCCGGCAAACCATCGTAGCTGTTCCCTGGGTAGTTGGTCCACGGAGAGGAGAACTGCGACTGCGCTCTACCGAGCGTAAAACCGGCAAACTGCATGAAGGCGTAATAGACGGAGAGCGAACCACCAGAAATCATCCCGCTGCCGCTCCCTGCAGGATTACTTCCGGAATAGGAAGTCGCACCGTTGATCAGCGTGGAGCCCGCACCGTTATAGCCACCTGCGGTCCAGGTAAAGCCTAATTCACCGTATGTGCGAACAACACCATATTCAGTCGCGGTGCGCGTGTCGACGTTGAGGTCAAAACGGGATTGAGACGTATAGTAGTTACTGAGGCGATTGTGTGCGCCACCGAGGCCGCCGGTGGGGACGGCCCAAACGCCGTTCGCACCTACCACGGTGCTGGCGCGCAAGTAACCACCCAGCTTGATACAGGTGTCTGTTCCGGGGATGTAGTAGAACCCTGCTCCGTACAACGAGCAGACCTTGACGTACTCGATCGCTTTGGTCTTGACCGGGAGATCGGCCGCCTGCGCCCCGCCCATAGCGATCAGACCCGCCGCCGAACCTAGAAAGAGGCTCTTCGCCATCTTCATAAAAACACCCTCCAGTTGTTTAACTCAAGAGCGGCTAGTCTCGCTTGGAGATTAGCCACCTCCGCCCCCAATCATTCTCGACCTACAGGGCCTTCCTCGAACACCACTGATAGATTGAACCAGTGGCATCACGGTGCGGACCATTCCGCCGCTCGCATGGTCAAGTTGGCAGATTGCGTTACTTAGCGGCGTGAAAACTTCGTACGAAACGGACAAACCGGCGCTCGGTCCCAGCCGGCGTGTTCTAAGCGCTTCACAAGCGTACGATTTGTACCGTAGCTATCAGTCAACGTACGTTTGGTACGTATCAATAATCTTCGGGCGCGGTGAACTGCTATTGTTGTTATCAGTGTGTCGCGCATTTTCGTGCGCTTAGTGATGCGGATACTCGATGCGGGCGCTACACAGAGTGACGCAATAGATGTTGACCTCCAGCCCTTCGCTTCCGTCGCCAATGCAAACGGGCGCATGCTCAGAACCGGCCATGCAGAGAAGAACGCGACGAGCCGTTTCGTGATGTCAACTGTGGAGAGTGAGGATCGAGTCCGATTTGATCAGCCGCACGGATCGATGCTCTCGAGTGAACGCAACCGCAAACAATCGGGCGGAGTCTGAGTCGAGCGGCAATCAGGATGTAAGTGCTGTCCATCCATATTGCCGCGCTATATCGATGTCATGTTCGCCGTCGAACGTGAGATCAACGGTCTTGCGCCGCAGGAGCGCCTGCGCGTGAGCCAGGAGCGTAGCCGCGCTCTGATCGTTGAGCTGGAGGCGTGTTTGCGCGGGCAGCGAGCCAAGCTCTCCAAAAACAGCGAAACGACGAAGGCGATCAATTGCTGCCTCAATCGCTGGAATGCCATTCACCCGCTTCCTTGATGACGTGCGGCTCTTCATGCGAACAATGCCGCCGAGCGCGAGCTACGAGCTGTCGCCGTGGGAAGAGGAAATTGGACTTCGCGGGCTCCGATGAGGGCAGCACGCGCCGCGGCCATATACCTCATCGCCGCGGCGAAGCTCAACGACGTCGATCCGCAGGCTTGGCTCGCCGATGTACTCGGCCACTTGCCAGATCATCCCACCAACGCATTCGCGATCTCCTGCCTTGGATTTAGCGCCCTCAGAGCGTCCTTCACGCCGCCCGAGCGCAATCGGCTATCCACCCAAAGCGTCGTCGCCGGATGCGTATGTCAATACGTAGAGGCACTTTCGATATCGCGTTCGGAGATGCAAGAGACCCGCTTGCGACCGCTAAAGCGAACTTAAGTGGGGATCCAAGTTACCACGCGCGCCGTCGATAGCTGCAATAGCAGGCGCAGTTGGAGCATAGGCGCAAGCAATGAGCTTATAACAACTGCATGCTTTTTGCTCGAGACGGTGCCGATCCCCAATCTGCAGCACGCCACGCATTTTTCGAATCAGTCCCTGCTGTTCGAATCGGATCAGCGTTTCCGTTACCCCCGCGCGACGCAATCCCAACATCAAAGAGAAGTAGTCATGTGTAATTGGAAGCACATCAGCATCGAGAGCATCGCTAGCCAAACAGAGCCAGGACGCGAGCCGCTTCTCCCGATCGTGTCGAACGCCGCACAATCCCGTCTGAGCGCAATGCAAGTTCAGTGCTTGAGCATACCGAAGGAGGTATTCACGGATTTCGGAGCGTTCGGGCATGACGCGCCTCAAATCCTCGACAAGGATCCTGTGCGCGCTTCCAGGAAAGAGCACGACGGATTGATGCGTCGCAAGATGCCCTCCGGCCAACAGTGAAGCGCCGACCGCACCCTGATGTCCTATTAACGCAGTTTCCAGAATGCTTCCCGCTGCGAGGATCCTGAGCGAGACGAGGCCCGACTCTATGAAATAGATGTGTTCGAGGCGCTTCTTCGGTTCTTGCAGCACCATGCGTTCTCTCAGAACGACCGGCTCAAAGAACTCCCCTATTGCCGCGAGCTCCTGAAGAGAAATGCTCGTGAGAATCCCGTTTTTGACAAAGGGCCGCGTACTGGAGCGCGCAGCACCAGGGCGGTGAAGCATCCGAGGTGTATCGGGTGCCCGCTTGAGAGCTGCAGCTTCGGAGCTATCGCGCCCGTCGAGGACAGACAGGAGATGGTCGTTCATACTGCTGTCCGCCGCTTCGTGATTACAATTCATAAAGGTCAATCCCTTTGACCGTCACGAACTATTGATTCTAAGTTTTAGCAGTAGCAACACTTCGTTTCGTGCAATCAGGGGCGGATTGACGACCAAATCCTGCGATTAAATCGATACCTCCGACGTATTCCAGCGCGCGAAGTTTCCGCATATCAGCGTCCTGCTTTGCACGTAGCAGTCGCTGCCTCGTCTCGCCGTCACGTTGAGCCGAGCTGGACCAACAAGCTGTGGCGACGATATCAACCACGGGATGCCGCGCAGCCCAATCGCGCGGGGTGCACTAGATTCGCTGTGGGGGTTGTGGTTTCCTTGAAGTCGAATGGCCGATCGTCTGAGAAGTGGGGCTTGTTTCCCGTGCCGAACCAACTAGTCGACATTCGATTCTCGGCGCGGCTTACGCACCCGCACCTTGGCACCAGTCAAGCCGCTTGGATACCACCCAAGAAGCGGTCCAGTTCGCACTTCAACCGAGAGCTTTCCTCGGACAGCAGTTCGGCAGACGTTAGCACTTGGAGCGATGCACCTCCGGTTTCATTCGCCCCATTCGTGACTTCGCGCGCTCTGACCGCCACCTCAGCGGTTCTGGCGGCTGCACCCTGCACATTGAACGCGATCCTTTTGCTCGTTGCCTCTTGATCTCCGACGGAATCGACAACAGCCTTGGCGATTTCCGAGATGCGACCAATGATCATGCCGATTTCACTCACCGCGCAAACGGTTGTGGCTGCCTGGATGCCCTCAATGTGCTCCCTGATTTCAGCGGTCGCATGCGCAGCTTGCCTGGCGAGATCTTTCACTTCCTGGGCTACGACCGCAAACCCTTTGCCGAAATCGCCGGCACGCGCAGCTTCGATCGTGGCATTAAGGGCGAGCAAGTTGATTTCCCGTGCGATCCTGGTGATCAATTCAACTACGCTCCCAATCCGCTCAGCTGCGGTTGCCAGACTGACCATGCGATCATCGCTGAGTTCGACTCTATAAACGGCTTCCCGTGCCATATTGGCGGTTTGTTCAACTTGTCTGCCGATGTTGGCGATTGTTTCCGCCATTTCGCCCGTTGCCGCTGCGACGAACGTTGGCGGACGCCTCCTGCGAAGAGGCAGCGACTTCGACCGAGAATTTCCGGCTGTTATCAGCTGTGCAGGTGAAGCCGCGTGCGGATGCTTCAAGTTCTGAGGAAGCAGACGAGACGCTGTCGACAACTTTGCCCACAGCAGCTTCAAATTCCGTGCCTAGTCTGACAAGATCTGCTCTCCGCCGCTCGGCGGTCACACAATCCCGTTCGACCTTCGCATCTAGTTCGGCCTGGGTCTTCTCTGAGGCTTTTTGTTTGAACATTTCGACCGCTTTTGCCATTTCGCCAAGTTCATCTTCTCGTTCAACTCCCGGCAAAACGACATCGAATCGGCCCTCGCCAAGTTGCCGCATGGCGGCCGCCATCGAAGCGACAGTTTTGGCGATACGTTGGCCGCACCACAAGGCGAGTAGACCAACGAGCAACGTTACAAGCCCGATCATCCAGACAAGCTTACGTCGAATTTCTTCAGCTCGTCTTTCGGACGCCTACGAACGCGCGTCAGCTGCAGTCATTAGGTTTACGAGCACGGGGCGAACGCGCTCGTAGATCTGTCCGAGGTCATCCACTTGGTCGTCTAGCGTCTGCTTTGTTAGCATGAACGCCACGAAATTTGACTTATAGGCGCGGATCAACTCAATGATTTTGGATTTCACTTCGGTCGACAGGTTGGACTGAGCTAGCGTGGTTTCGAACTCCGCTTCTTGGTCCGCCAGTTGATCGCCATATTTCTCTTCGCCCCGCAAAATGAAATCTTTCTCATGCCGGCGCATCATTAGCATTACAATCGTGAGCCGTGGCTGGTTCAGCTCTGCGAGAGCTGTTCAACGACATGCACGGCTTTGCGCAACTTACCTTGAAATCCATCGTCTTCGTTAAAGCCGCCGTTGCGTTGCGCTGCGACCACGTTGTGAAGGCGAGTTGCATAGAGATCGAGAAACTGACCGCAAAGAGATCGCCTGCCTTAGCGGGTCATCATCTGACAAGGCCGACACAAGTTCTTCGACACGACTTAACTCTGTGAGCTGCTGCTCGTCACCCTCGGCATACCTCTTGATCCATATTTCGCTGGGCCTGCGAAGGAGGTCGCCCGCAATCTGCCGTGACTCCAGAAATCCCTGCGACAACGATGCGATATGAACTCTGAGTTTGTTGCTATCATTCCACTCGCTTTCGACTACGCGCGCGTAATATAGGGCGGCCAAACAGATCGCGCCCGTGACAAGGATCCCGCAGGTACCGAGCAATGCCATTTGGCTGCGTAATCCAATGCGGAAGTGCCGGGAGAGCCTTGATCGTTCGCGGCTAAAGATCGCGGTCTTGCTCATTTTTATTTCCTAAATGAGTTGGTGCCTCGGGGCGGCTGGTTGGCGCGAGTCCGAGTGGACGCTTATCAACTTGGACTAACGGGAGGGCTTGACCTGCTTCGTTCGGCCGATGACGAGCGCGAGTTATTCTAGATTGATTTCGAAATCCTGAACTCGCGGTCTCTCGTTGACTAGCGATAGTTCGAACTCACGCTCGCATTTTGTTGGCGCAAACCAATTCGAGACGCGCATCGCCATAGTCGACCCCTCGACGCCGGATTTAGGCGCGGGAGAATTAATCGGCGACGAAAAACGCAGCATCTTTCCGATGCCTCGACCTTGCTAAATTATTCTGCAGTAAGGTTTCGATAGGATCTTCTACGTCCCTTAAGACGTTCGGCTGATACGCCTGTCATACCAGTCCTCGATTTCGAGCAGCCTCTCCCCCGGCCCTCAATACTTCTTCGTCACTAGCACCCCATCCATTGAACGAGCGGAAATTTCTGATCGCACCCTGTTCGTCAGGTCGCTTCTGAACCTAAGAAGTCGGTAACGACAGTATCACGTTATCGATCAGCCGAGTCGAGCCGGCATAGGCTGCGGCGCAGAGTGCTGCCCTGCGCCGCAGTGGACTCTCAGCGGGTTTAAGCGTATCGGCATCAACGAGCTCGATGTACTGCAGCCGATCCATCCTTGACAGATGCTTCTTTGCGATCGCAATTAGCTTTCCGACGTCGCGCTCTCCTGCGCGGAACTGATCTGCTGCTTCGAACAGTCCACGACTAAGCGCAAGGGCGCGTTGCCGTTCTTCCGCGCAAAGATAGCGGTTACGACTGCTCATAGCGAGTCCATCGTGCTCGCGAACTGTTGCCACGGCGACGATCTCAATCGGTAGATTGAGGTCTACTGTCATGGGACGAACCACTGCGCATTGCTGAAAATCCTTTTGCCGAAAAGCGCGACATCCGGCTGCACCATGTTGAACAGCTTGGATACGACAGTCGCAACACCTCGAAAGTGTCCAGGCCTAAAAGCTCCGCACAGCGGTCTTGCGAGCTCGCCCGGTTCGACAAAGGTCTCAAATTGAGCCGGATAGATCTCCTCTACGCCCGGCAGAAAGACGATTGCTGCCCCGGCATCGCGACACAGCTGCTCGTCGCGGAGAAAGTCGCGCGGATAGGTGCTAAGATCCTGATTTGGCGCGAACTGAGTGGGATTGACGAAGATGCTAACGACCGTCAGGTCGCACTTTTCCCGGCTCGCCGCAACCAGCGCCAAGTGGCCGTCGTGTAGGTAACCCATGGTCGGGACGAACCCGGTGCGGCTGTTGTTCCTGCGAGCATCTGCGAGACGCGGCGCAGTTCGGCGACTATCGTTAAGGTTTGCATGTATTGCTTGGCGTCAGGTTGAGTTGGAGGGCATCCAGCGCGCGATTGCTTCCCGAACGTCGTCGGAAACCCGATAGGACTCTTGTGGCGCCGAGAATGCACCGTTACGGACATCAGCGCCCCAGCGCGACAGATCTCCCTGCAACAGCTGGAAACCGTCTGCATAGGCTCGAACAAACTTCGGGCGATGGCCTTCAATCAAGCCTAGAACATCGTGGAATACAAGGACCTGCCCTGAGCAACTAGGCCCCGCGCCAATCCCGATGGTGGGTATCGTCAAAGATTCGGTCGCTCGCGCAGCGAGCTCGGCCGGGATGCCTTCCAAGACCACAGCGAAACAGGCGGCCTCCTGGAGACGCTGGGCGTCATCGAGCAGGCGCAAGGCGTCATCGGCTTTCCGGCCCTGGACCTTAAAACCACCCATGACATTGACGCTCTGGGGGGGTAAGACCGAGATGACCCATTACAGGGATTTCGCAATCGACCAGCGCGCGTAACATTTCAACACACTTAGCACACCCCCCTCAAGCTTCACGGCGTCAGCGCCACGCTGAAGGAAGCCTCCAGCGTTGCGTATTGTCTCCACGGAACTGAGATGAAAGCTAAGAAAGGGCATGTCGGCGACGAGCAGGGCATGGGGCCTTGTGCGCGCAACGGCCTCTAAGTGATGGCTCATCATGGCCATGCTGACCGGCAACGTGTCATCAAAGCCAAGGCAGACATTGCCAATGCTATCCCCGACAAGGATGATATCGACGACGGTGTTGGCAATGCGCGCTGTGACCGCGTCATAAGCGGTGGTCATTACCACGCGCCGTCCCTCCTGCTTCCATCGCTGGAGCATAGGAATTGTGACACGTTCAACAGGCTGCCCCGAACTGTGGCTCATTTTAGGTACCCTGCCCCCAATCCCTCCAGTCATCGCTTCCTAGGGAAGAAGTGACAACACTGTCAATGGCGGGGAGACGGATGTACTCCCTTTCAAACGGTTAGAGAAGAACGGGACAAAAACTTCTAATGGTCGCGCAATCATCGACCGAAGCTTCTCGTCCGCAACAAAAAAGACGCCTTTTCGCAGGATTTGAGGCCTGCTGCTGAGATGATTGATTTGGAAAAAGCTTCAGCGAGCTCTGTGCAGATCCGCCCCCTATTCAAAAAGCGACATCAGAAGTCGGCGCCCCTGGTGATTGTAACAAGAGCGTCCTGGCTCACAGGTGCAAATCGAAACACACAATGCTTCGTTGTCGAAGATAACGGATTCATCAGCGCCAGCACGCGCGGCCCCTCGACTCCATGCCGAAGGAAATCTTGCTCTATTCCGCAGCAGAGACAACGAGCCCTCTAGATCGTTGGTGAAGAGGGCCGTTGCGCTGTGGTTAGGTCGAACCAACCGAATGGTTCCAGAGCAGCAACGGCCGCAAGAAACACAACGTGAGGACCGAGTCAGGGATCAGAGTTGAGCGAATGAGGTCAGGTGGAAGGTTGCCTCCACCACGCCTCTTCATCCTGTAGGCATTGAAATCGATGATTGTTGCTGAGGTGTCTGTCACTTGACCTTCACCATGTAAGATGCCGGATGCAATGCCACGGCTAAGCTCGATTCTGTTCGGTTAGTGCTTCTTCTGGCGTGGTTAGCTGCCGCGCGCCGGTCGGACTCACGAATTACGCCGCCCGCAGCCAGCAGATCCATTTGCGGTCGGCCTCCCGCCGCTTGTTTAGGCGATCGACGCATTTCTTCGAGCAAAGGGCCGTTCGCCAGCAGTAGTAGCGGATCAGCCCGAACTTTCCGCCGCATATGGCACAGCACCTTCCGGAGGTGTGGCGGGAATTCTGGGGACTGTTGTGCACTAGTCTTCTCCTCTAGGCGTTACGTGGAAGCCCCCTAGATTCGTTTCGCCGCAGCCATACGCCCCGCGAGAAGCGCGGCGACAGCGATCTCGATGTACTTGCGGCATGTACAAACATTGGGCGCGAGAATTTGACTTCAACATGCGCCATCTTGGCGAAGTGGTGCGCTCCATTGGAGGTCCTTCGCCGCGATTTCTACTTGTAACGGATATTCCATTCACAATTGATGCGATGAATAGCATCTTGAGGGTTAAATGCTGCGTTTGGCAGCATTCTTTGAAGGATTTCAACTGGCCGGGTGGATGGAAATGCTTGTAACAGAGTGCGTTGCGTTGTCTGCACCACCTCCTCGGCTTCGCGCGGTCAAGGAACGCACAATTCGCGATTGTTGACGAGCAGCTGGCCCACTCCCTCGTCGGGTAAGTCGTTTCAGCCTTGAATGGCTTTACGCAGGATGAAAAACGCGGGGCTAAGATCGGGTGGCGCACCTTCGGTTGCCGGGGAGAGGTGTCCTCGGCCTTCTTAGACATGAAGGGATTGAGTGGGCACAGACTTCGGGGTCTCTGCAGCGGTGACCTCGATCTCTCGCTTCATCTCTGTAGGGATAGAGCGCGCTTCCATGACATTGAGCACCGCGCGCCCCCTTTCCGTAATGCGCCACCCACCGTTTAACCGCTCGATAAGTTGCTGGGAAAAGATATCCAGATCCGGCACTCGGGCGGCCAATCTCTTGGTGCGCTCAGCCCAATCCGGACCGCTCGTCGCCACAATCGCCATGTCCCGCTTAAGCTCCGCCATGGGCGCGAACCCTTCTGGATAGCTCACCAGGATCTTCAGGACTGTGACCTGGAAATTCACCTAAGCTACAATATCATTTTTTTGCCTGTCGCCACATGGTAGGCGCTTGGCGAAGAGCATCGATGCCGATTTGCTTGAGGCGCTCGCGCCTCATTCTGGACGGATTTCACCACATCGATTGTGCGACATATTGATGCTGCCAAATCTGTTTTGAACCTGCGACAGGGACTTTAGTCACATGTCTGGCCGGCTCTCTCAATCATTCGCCGTCTCAAGCGCGGACGGTTGCAGGTCCAGCGTCAAACAAGGAAACGGCCTCAACGGCACCGGGAATTAGCTGAGGCCGGATCAACGTCTGCCACAAGCGCAGTCAGGATGCCGACTGCTTTCGGCGGTTCTTTCTGAAGCGCGGCGCGATTATCCAATTTCGGGCTTTTCGGCGGTCCGTCATCGTAAAGGGGCCCCAGATAACCATGCCAACGGCTTGCCACATGTGGGCGTGACCATCGGTCGTCCGTAATGATCGATCAGGATGCTGAAAGGCCAACGGAATCGATGTCCGCGACTTCAACGCGAGCACCTGCGCGACCGCCGGACCCGTGCGCAGCCGCCTCGCTTACGCGCGCCGAAGCCGGTGCTTGCGGCACTGAATTTTTGCGGTGGGAGCAGGCGCATTTGTTGGCCGGCCCGCAGCTGCGTCGGCACGATGTCGAACTAGTCTCGCTGATATGATGCCGCGGATCGCAGGAACACGCGAGGCGGAATCATCGATGTCGATACGGGGTTGATTTCCGTCGAGAGCCGTTCAGCCTTCGGAGTAAACCTCTATGGTTGGATCGCAGGGCTCCCCAGATCAAGCCGCACCTTGGCAGTGCACCCGCTTCGTGTTTCGCCAGCGCTGGACGCAGGATGCGGTCACCGTGGCGCGTGGCTCACTACATGAAGCCGGTATGCTGCGCGCCACAGTCAGGTCAAAAATCGCCCCGTATGAGTGTGACTACTTCTAGACCGTTGCCGCCCACCGTCCAAACGGCCAATTAGGGCTGACCGTTGATCATTGGCTGCCCAATACTGGCCTGATCCGTCAAGCCCCACTTGCGCAGCAGCTGGCCATAGATGCCCTCGGCGATGATCCCGGCAAGCGCCTTTTTTAGCTCTTCTCCAAGCTGAAGATTATCCTTCGCGAAAGCGAAACCGGTCATCAACTTGACTACAGGTTTACTGATGAGTGCGTACTGGTTTCCCTCCAGCTCGTTTTGATACGCGATGACACCTTCACCGGTGATCGCAGCGTCGGCACGGCCCTGCTGCACCAAGAGTCGGTTTTGGGCGGTATTCTCACCGAGTACTACCTCGATCGCGGGCTTGCCAACTTTGACGCAATTCTCCTCGCTCCATTTCTCAATCCCCTGGATCTCGATAAGGCTGGAGCGTGTCGCCGCTACGTGCTTACCGCATAACGCCTCCGGATTCGCGAAGCCCTCAGCTTTTGTGCTCAAAGTGTAGAATATCTCGTTTGAGTACACGTAATCCAGGAAGTTCGCATTGGCTCGGCGTTCGGGCGTATCACCCATTGTGCCCAAAAGGATGTCGGCGCGCTTTGTGTTCAGCGGTGCAAAGCTGATCATGAGCGCGTAGCTTGTCTCGGTCCAGCTGACCTCCGCTCCGATCTTCTTTGCCATAGCTTCCAGAACATCAATGTTGAATCCCGCTACCTTGCCAGCCTTTTCATCTTTGAATTCGAACGGCGGATACGTAGTCAGCGCCATTGCATTGACAACTCGCTTTGCGCTTTGCGCGTACGCATCAGCAGCCATCAAGCCACATATGACCGCAACAGCGCTCATGGTTAGACGACGGATACCATTTGAGAACATCTCGATTTCACGTGCTTTCGCTTCGATGAAGCACCGATCGATAAACTCCCCGAGCCGGGGCGTCCGTCGGACCGCCGTAGCCGTTCGGGTAGGCTCCTTCCCACGACCTGCTCTCGGTCAATAGACACGGCAGCTTGGCCTACGACGCCAGCCTCTAGTCATTCCGGGTAAGAGCGGGATCACGCATTTCGGCAGATACCTGTCTGACCAGTTCTTGATTCGGCCTGCGCGCGTCATATCCGTTCTGGACTGGCGCGTCCGCGGCGTTGGACCTTGGCTCGGAGTGACCGAGTTCGCACCCCAACCGCATGACGTTGTACTGCAGCCAAAGTCTTTGCTGCAGGTCGCGCTTGCTACTCCGAAATAGGTCTCGGCATACGCACCCATACGGGGTCGATAAAAATGGCTGGCCATGTCCTACTCCTATGCCGCCGAATTGAGATGGCTTACCGGCGTATTTTCGTCCCCCAAACACGCCGCGCACGAGGATAGATCACGCTTAATCTTTATTGTATGGGTTTATCGAGGGCTATTAGTGTGGGGACGCGCTATTCGACGAATAAATCCGGCGGTTTATCGGCTTTTTTGACTGATTTCACCGCGCCGACTGCCGACCTTGTGCCGATGAAGCAAACCATGAATGCCGTCGGCAACCTAGGTGCTTTCCAAATTCGACAAAATGCTAGACCATGTGAGCGCGTCTTGAATTGACTGTGTGCAACCGGCGTTGTCCGGATCTGCAATCTGCGGTAATGCTGTTTTTTGCTGAAGCTGAAAGGCGCGATGTAACCCCGTCAGCGGTCAGCCGCGTTTGGGTCGATCTTGCATAAGCGATCGGAAATTCGAACATTGCGATCGCGCTGTCCGTAGAGCTGTCAACGAGATGATATAACCAAACCATGTTTCTCCTCAACCAGCACACTGATTACCGCCGTCTTCTGGATACCTCAGACGCCGATGCGTTGAGCGTCGCTGCCGCTCGCGAGGTCGAGCGATTTCTCAGGTATCGCGATGGCCACACGGAAACTCCTCTTGTTTCATTGACGGCCCTTGCTCGTGAGATCGGAGTCAGTTCGATCCATCTCAAGGATGAAGGCCATCGTCTCGGCCTGGGCAGTTTCAAGGCTTTGGGCGGTTCTTATGCCGTGATCCGATTGGTGCTCGAGGAAGCAAGTCGGCGGTTCGGCCGCGATGTCGACGTGAGCGAGTTGCGCACGCCTGAAGTGAGGGCTGTGGCAGCAGGCATGACAGTCTCCTGTGCCACGGACGGCAACCATGGCCGATCGGTTGCTTACGGCGCTCAACTTGTCGGTGCACAATGCGCCATTTTCGTTCATTCGGGCGTGAGTAATGAGCGCATAGCCGCCATTGCCCGGTTTGGCGCGCAGATGATCTGCGTCAAAGGCAACTATGACGACTCGGTTGCCGACGCTACCCGAGTTGCGGCGGAACAGAGTTGGACATTGGTATCTGACACCTCGTGGCCCGGCTACGAGCGCATCCCGGGGCTGGTAATGCAGGGGTACACTGCCCTGGTCAGCGAGGCCCTGCGTCAATTGCCTGAGTGCCCCACTCATGTCTTCATTCAGTCGGGCGTTGGTGGGATCGCCGCTGCCGTTGCCGGACACTTTTCGGTACTATTAGGCCATGACCGTCCGTTTTTCACTGTCGTCGACCCATCGCGAGCAGCGTGCCTTTTAGAAAGCGCACGAGCCGGACGTCCCGTGAAGGTGGCGCATGCGCAGTCCACGGTGATGGCAATGCTCGAATGCTATGAGCCTTCACTTATTGCGTGGCGTGTCCTTTCGCGCACAGCGGACGCTTTCATGGCTGTCGACGACGAGGACGCAATCAATGCGATGAAACGTCTGGCAAATCCGGCGGATGGCGACTTGGCAGTTGTCGCAGGCGAAAGTGGTGGTATTGGTCTCGCAGCGTTAATGAAGGCTGCTTCCGATCCAGCCTTGCGTGCCAGAATTGGTCTTGGACCAAATGCACGGATATTCTTGATCAACACCGAGGGCGCGACCGACCCTCGCCTTTACGAAGAGCTGGTCGGTGCGATGCCTGCGCATGTGATCGCGAAGAATCTGAAAGATCCCGCATTCGCGGCGCACGCGAAGCAGGAACTTCCCGACACCGCGCGATCATAGTTAGCATAACGTCTCGGCTAGCTTAGCGCGATATCGAACCAACGCGCGGCCGGTGACTACGCGTCGAGGACAGAATGGTGCTGGCGATGGACTTGGCATCGTCAGGGCGCCCTGACCGTATCGTCATGCGAGCCCCCCCTGCGAAGACCTTACGTGTTCTTCAGTGCGACGCGGAATTCGGCTTCGGTCTTGGCCTTGACCTCGTCGAGCGAGACGCCGTCGGCGAGCTCGATCAGGGCCATGCCGCCGTCGCCGTGCTTGTCGATGGTGAAGACGGCGAGATCGGTGACGACCATGTCGACAACGCGCTCACCTGTCAGCGGCAAATTGCACTGCTTCAGGAGCTTTGGACCGTCCTTGGCAGAATGCTCCATCACAACGACCACGCGCTTGACGCCGGCGACGAGATCCATCGCGCCGCCCATGCCCTTGACCATCTTGCCGGGGATCATCCAGTTGGCGAGATCGCCGTTCTGGGCCACCTGCCACGCTCCATCAGATACTTCTCGCCGTCGAATTCCTTCACTTCCTTGCCTTCGGCGATCAGCGTGCCGACGCCGGTCTTGGTGTAGAAGGCCGGAATGCCGGCGCCGCCGGCGCGGATGCGCTCGGCCAGCGTACCCTGCGGATTGAATTCGAACTCCAGCTCGCCGGCGAGGAATTGCTGGGCGAACAGCTTGTTCTCGCCGACATAGGACGAGATCATCTTCTTGATCTGGCGGGTCTCCAGCAGGCGGCTGAGCCCGATGCCGTCGACTCCGGCATTGTTGGAGACCACCGTCAGGCCCTTGACGCCGGAGTCGCGGATCGCGTCCGACAGCACCTCGGCGATGCCGCACAGGCCGAAGCCGCCCGACATAATCATCAAGTTGTCCTTGAGAACGCCCTCGAGAGCCGATTTGGCGTCGGGATAGACCTTGTTCATGAATTACCTGACCTAATGAAGGAGCGTTGACAGCCCGGAAGCGCTGACTGGCTCGTATTTGCGCGACGGACCCGTGAACTGATGGCCGCTGGGACGCATAAAGCCATTAAGGCGCGAGCGATAAGATAGATCTTCGCACGCATCCGGGAGCATCAGCGCATCGATGTTGCCGCGCGTTTGGGTTGACAGCTTCGGACCGGGCGCCATAGCGGCCAGGTCGACATAGCAGTTGTTACAGAAACTGTCGGCGCTGTTTGGCCAGAACGCACCTGCGCCGTGGACCTGCTCCAGCGCATCCCATTCCGGTTGGTCGTGCTCTGGCTGCGGATGCCCGGGTTCGTATGGCTCTTTCATGGCTTGATCGCCTTGCGCTCGGCATCTGACAAGAAGCTGTTGCTCCGCGTGCTCATTCGGTCGGATTCCTTCGCCCCCCCTTCGGGACGCCCCGCCTGCAAACGACACTTACGCCAGATTGAGGTACGCCTCCGATGGGGGCCGTCTTGCGTGAGGGTTGGTAATTCGCGAAGCGTGTGACCTTAAGTCTAGCTTTAAGG